>JBFMGU010000415.1:0-5868 GCA_040752415.1 Myxococcota bacterium | reverse complement strand
GGGCCACATCCGCCCACGGACTCCCCGTCGGCATGAGAGGTGAACTGTGGGGTCGAGGGAAAGCGGTGCTCCGCTACCGGTGAGCCAATCGCTCCGTTGGCGCGGGCACCGCAGTCCGAAAGCTCGCGCGCACTTCGTCCGCTGACGTGGTGCGCGAGCTCAGCTCACTGCACGGCGGGCGTGAGACCCATCTCCGTCAACAGGTGGTCTGCACCGTCGACGGTGTCCATCACCCACGCCATGTAACGCGCGTCCACGTGGATGGAGCGCGTCACCGACGGCATGAACACCCAGTCACTCGCCATGGACTCGATGTTGCCGTCAAACGCCAGCCCCACCAGCTCCCCGCGACCGTTCAGCGTCGCCGAGCCGGAGTTGCCTCCCGTGATGTCCAGGTCGGCCAGGAAGTCCACCGGGACGTCATTGAGTGCCACGTCGGTATACGGGCCGTACTTCTTGGCCTGCACGGCCTCCAACAGCTTCTGCGGCGCCTGGAAGGGCTCCTCGTTCTTGTTCTTGGCCACCACCTCGGTCAGCGTGGTGAACGGCTTGTACTCCTCGGCGTCGGCCTTGGGACGGTAGCCGCGCACGGTGCCGTAGGTGATGCGCAGCGTGCCATTGGCGTCGGGCGCCACCGGCTTGCCCGCGGCGGCGCGCAGCGCCTCGATGTACTTGGGACGCACCAGCGCCATGGCGCCCTGCAGCTTCTCCCCCCGGTCCTCCGCCGCCTTCAGCAACGGACGCACCGCCAGCGCCAGCGCAATGAGCGGGTCCTTGCTCTTCTTCAACTCCGCCGTGGTGGCCGAGGTCAGCAGCTTCACGCGCACCTTCACGTCCTCGAGGGTGGGCTTGGCGTACAGCGCGTCCACCGCCTTCTTGATGCTCTCCTCCGACGGCGCGGCCTTGCCCAGCACCAGCTTGAGCACCTCAGACCGCTCCGCTTCCGGCAGGGAGAGGATGCGCGTCAGTGACGACGTCAACAGCGCCTTGTCCATGGTCCGGTTGTAGGACTTGTCCAGCGCCTCCATGCCCTGCTGCATGCGCTTCCAGTTGCGCTCCTGGTAGTCGGGGTGGCGCTCCGCGTCCGGCTTGGCGCGCTCCTCCGCCATGCGCACGATCTGGCTGGCCGCGCCGAGCAGCCGCACCATGAAGGACACCTCGCGCACCGTGGCGTCCTGCTCACGCGTCTTCATCATCTCCGCATGCAGCGCATTCATCCGCTCGAACACGGCGCCGTACCTGGCCTTCCGCTCGGGGTCCTGGTCAATCCACGTCACCAGCGCGGCTTCCATCTGCTGCTTCTGCGCCAGCACGCCGCCCGTCGTCAGACCCTCCAGCTGACCCTTGATGTTGGTGGACGCATTGTTGAGTCCGCGAATGAGCTGGTTGCCGCGGATGGCCACTTCCTTGTCCGTCTTGGCCAGGTCCTCCAGCACCTTGATGTACATCGCGTACACCGCAATCCGACGAGGGTGCTCCCACTCCACCGCCTCCTTCACCTCGTTGGCGGTCTTGAGCCGGTTGGTGCGGCCTGGGTACCCCGCCACGAAGACGAGGTCGCCCGGCTGCAGGGGCTTGGTGGCCAGCTTGAGGAAGTGCTGCGGCTTGTAGGGCACGTTGGTGGGCGCGTGGTCGGCGGGTTTTCCGTCGGGTCCCACGTAGGCGCGCAGGAAGCTGAAGTCACCGGTGTGACGCGGCCAGCGCCAGTTGTCGACCTCACCGCCGTAGTTCCCGACGCCCGCGTTCGGCGCGTACACCAGGCGCACGTCGCGGATCTCCATCTGCTCGATGAGCAGGTACTGCGCACCCTCGTAGTAGCGTGCCACGTTGCAGCGGATGCCGGGGCGGTCCTTCTCGCACGTCGCCACAAGGTCCTTGAGGCGCTTCTCCATCTCCTTGTAGCGCGCCTGGTCGTCGGTGACGGCGTCAATGCCCGCCACCATCTTCTCGGTGACGTCGTTGAACGCGGTGGTCACGAAGACGCGCGCGGCGGGCCCCGCGGACTTCTCCTCCTCCAGCTTGGCGGCCAGGAAGCCGTCCTTGATGAGGTTCTTCTCCGGCGTGGCGTTGAACTGCAGCGCGCCCTGCACGCAGTGGTGATTGGTCACCAGCAGGCCCTGCGGGCTCACGAACGACGCGGAGCAACCGCCCAGGCTCACCACCGCGCCCAGCACCGGCGACATCGGGTCGGTGAGCAGCGCCGGGTCCATCTCCAGGCCCAGGCCCTTCAGCGTCTCCGCGTGCTCGGCAAGCTGCTGCGGCGTCCACATGCCGCCGGGGTTCTCGAAGGCGGGCTTGGGCGGGGGCTGCTCCGCTTTCTGCTCGGGCGGAGGCTGCGCCGGCTTGGGATCCTGCTTGGTCTGCTTGGAGCCACCGCCGCACGCAACGGCGAGGACGAGGGAAAGGGAAAGAAGAGGTCGTCTGAGCATGCGCGCTCCCATAGCGGTTCTCTCCTCTGCGTCCAACCCACGTGGCGCCCACGTTTCCCCCCGGAAGTTTGCGGCGGTATGGATGGGCGCATGAGCGGGGCGCGACTGAAAGGCGTGGCGTTCAAGAGCCTGCTGCGCAGCCTGGAGGTGCTGCGGGGCAAGGACGTCGTGGAGCGGTGCATCCAGGCCTGTCCAACGGAGCTGCGCGACGCGCTCGTCCACGGCAAGGTGGTGAGCGCCGGCTGGTACTCGCTGGTCTGGTACCGCGAACTGCACGTGGCCATTTCCCGCACACTCTCGACGGGACCCGACTTCGCACGGGAGCTCTCCTGCCACGCCACCAGGCACGACCTGCAGACCATCTACAAGCTCGCGTCCATGTTGTTTTCGCCGGAGACGTTGGTGAAGCACAGCATGCGGCTGTTGCGGCTGTACTACGAGGGTGGCGAGGTGCAGATCCTCTCGTCGGGGCCGGGCCTGGTGCGGTTCAAGCTGTGGGGCTTCGAGGGCTACAACCAGCTGTGCTGGGAGGACCTGCTGGGCGGCACGCTGGCGTCTTTGGAGTGCTCGGGCGCCCAGGACATTGGCATCACGCGCAACGTCGGCGGCGGCGACACCGACGGGCTCATCGACGTGACCTTCACCTGGAGGGCGTGACGTCAGTCGAGCGACGAGAGGTTCATGTCGTCGTCGGCGAGGTCGGTGCGCTTCTGTTGGACGGTGACGGACTTCCCGTGGTCGCGCTGCGCGAGCGAGAGGAAGTAGCCCGCGGCATAGGCCGCCCAGGCCTTGGCGGCGGGATAGGTGCCGGCCTCGTCGCCAAAACAGGTCCGCAGCATGTCCGTGTCAATGGCGCCGGGATTCACCGCCACCGCCACCACGCCGCGCGGCAGGTCCTTGGCCAGCGCCTGCGTCAGCCCCTCCACGGCGAACTTGCTGGCGCAGAAGGCGCCCATGCCCGCGTCGGCGGAGCGCCCCCAGCCGGAGCTGATGTTGGCAATCACGCCCTTCCCCGACTTCAGGAAGTGCGGCACCGCGGCGCGCAGCACGTTGATGACGCCGCGGATGTTCACGTCCAGCACGCGCTGCACGTCGTCACGCGGGATCTCCCAGAGCGGCGCGGGCTTGTGCACGGCCCCCGCGTTGTTGATGAGCAGGTCGGGCGGCCCCAGCTTCTCCACCGCGGCGCGCATCCAGCCCTCCAGCGCCTTCTCGTCGAGGACGTCCGCGGCCTGCAGCAGGTGTGGTCCGCCGGCCAGCTTCAGCTTGTCCAGGTCGCGCTGCTGGCGGGAGCACCCGGCCACCTTGTGCCCGTCGGCGGCAAGCTGCTCGGCCAGGGCGCGACCGAGCCCGCGGGAAACGCCCGTGATCCAGATGGTCTTGGTCATGTGATCTCCGTGCTGCGGTACGTGTCAGGTGCCGATGTGGCCTTCATCCCTCGGGAGGATGCGCAGCACCTCGCTGGGGACCGTCAGGCCCTGCGCCAGCAGGTGCGTGGCAAAGCGTGAGAGCGGGACGTAGCTGCCGTCCATGGCCGCCGCGCGGAGCTGTGGGAGCTGCGCCTCGGAGGCAATGGCGTCGCGCACCTTGGGGCCGATCACCAGCAGCTCGTAGACGCCCACGCGGCCCTTGAAGCCCTCGTTCTTGCACACTTCACAGCCCGCGCCCTTGAAGAACTTGGTGTTGGCGTCCACCTGCACGCCGGCCTGCATCAGGTTCTTCACCACCAGCTCCGCCGGCGGCGCCGGCACCCGACACGCCGGGCAGATGCGACGCACCAGTCGCTGGTTGATGACGCCGAGCAGCGCGGAGGAGAGCACGAACGGCTCCACCTGCATGTCGCGCAGACGGACCACGGCGCTGATGGCGTCGTTGGTGTGCATGGAGCTGAGCACCAGGTGACCGGTGAGCGCGGCGTTGCAGGCCAGGCGCGCGGTGGTGGCGTCGCGGGTCTCGCCCAGCAGGATGACGTCGGGGTCCTGGCGCATGAACGCGCGCATGGCCTCCGCAAAGTTGAGCCCGATGGACTCGTTCACCTGCACCTGCGTGACGCCGGGGAGGTCATACTCAATGGGATCCTCGACGGTGCAGATGGCCACTTCCGGGTTCATGCGCTCACGCAGCGCGGCGTACAGCGTGGTGGTCTTGCCGCTGCCGGTGGGGCCGGTGACCAGCACCAGGCCATTGGGCCGGTAGAAGAGCTTGCGCACCACCTGCGCCACCTTCTCGGCGACGATCAGCGAGCCCAGGTCCTGGTCCAGGTTGGAGCTGTCCAGGATGCGCATCACGCACTTCTCGCCGTACTTGGTGTTCAACGTCGCCACGCGGAGGTCGTAGCCCTTCTGACCCAGGTCCAGGCTGATGCGACCGTCCTGCGGCAACCGGCGTTCCGTGATGTTGAGCTGCGCCAGGATCTTGAGGCGCGACATCAGCGCCGTGTGCAGCGAGATGGGGATGGTCCCGTCGCGCACCTGCATGCGCCCGTCGATGCGGTAGCGCACCAGCACGCCCTTGCGGTCCGGCTCGATGTGGATGTCGGAGACGCCGCGCTCAATGGCCTCGACGATGATCGCGGAGGCCAGGTTGGCCACGTCCTGTCCGCTGGCGGCCTGTGCGGCGAGCTTGGCGTCCTCGTCCTTGTCGCCCAGGCCGTGGAACACCACGTTCTTCCCGGCGAGGGAGAAGTTGGACTTGCTGGCCTGCTTGGGCTGTCCCGGCTGCGGCGCGTTGAGGTTCTGCGCAATGAACGTGTTGTAGTCGTTCTCGGAGACCGCCATGACCTTGACGTGCATGCCGCGCAGCATGCGCTTGAGGTCATCCAGGCCCATGCGGTTGCCCGGGTCGGGCGTGGCGATGGTGACGCTTCCACCGGATTGGCCCAGCGGAATCATCTTGTGCCGCTTCATGACGTGGACCGGCACGAATTCCAGCATGGCCGCGTCGAACGTCTTGCCCCTGAGGGAGCCGAACTCGATTCCGCCCGAGCTCTTGTTCACCACGTCCAGGCGCTTGGCGAGCACGCCGGCAATGGTGATGGCCACCTGTGGAACCGCGGTGACGAGCTGATAGAACGTCTCCCGCGAGAGCACGAGCAATCCCGTCGGCTCCAGCGCTTTCACGGCGGCGGAGCGTGGCGCGCCGGTGATGAGCGCCATCTCACCCACGGCCTGGCCGGGCCCCAGCTGCGCGAGCTCATAGGTGAGGCCCAGCGTGGCGTCGGTGATGAACACGGACACGCGGCCGGTGGCAATGATGTACATCGCGTCGCCGACGTCACCGACGTTGAAGAGCACCTCGTTCTGCTGGAGCAGCCGCTTGGAGAGCTGAGCTTCCAGTTGCTGCTTGATCTGCATGGACAGCGGCTGGAACAGCTCCACGTTGTCCAGCATGCTCACCGGCCCCGTCGGGGCGGCCATCTCCGGCACACCCGCGGGAGCGC
>JBFMGU010000414.1:0-5911 GCA_040752415.1 Myxococcota bacterium | reverse complement strand
GCTTCGGCTCCGCGACGGGCTTGGGCGCGGCCTTCTTTTTCGCGGCGTCCTCGCGCGCGGCCTCACGTGCGGCCTGGCGGGATTCCTCGTACGCCGTGGCGTCGCGCTCCTGCTGCACGTACGCGCCACCCTGGTACGCCGCCAGCGCGACGATGGGCCCGAGCACCCCCAGCGTGACCAGCGCCGCCGCCGTGGTGTTCTCCCGCAGCGCGGTGTTGCGCGAGCTCGCCTGCAACGGCGTGAAGACCGCGGCCAGGGCCAGCGCCACGGTGGGAATGGCCACCATGGCCCACGCGCCTCCCGCCGACGCCACGCCCAACGCCCGACGCTCCGCCATGGCCCCCAGGCCCACCACGCACACCGCCGTGGTCAATCCCCCGACGACAGCCGTGGTGAAGATGGGCATCAGCCCGCCCACGGGAACGGGCGGATGCAGGAGGCCTCCCGCGGGTCGATCCAGCGTGCGCGCGAGCAGCGCCGTGCCCCCTGCGCCGGCGAGCGTGGCGCCCGTTCCCAGCACGCCGCAGCCCGTCTGGGCCACGGTCAGCATTGCGCGCTCCCCGACGGTGAGCGGACGGAACAGCGTGGTGAAATCACCGGGTTCCACGCGCGGCTGCGGCTTGATGCGCGAGCGCTTGGGTTTGGTGGGCGTCGCGGGCTCCGCGGGTTTCTCCGCCACCTTCTTCCGACGACGCTTCACCTTCTTTTTCGGTTTGGCGCGGTCGTCCTCCTTGGCCCCGTCGGGGGCGGGCGCGGGCTGCTCCGAAGGCGCGGACTCGGTAGGGGGCAGCGGAACCGGCTCCTGCGCCATGACCGCGCTCAGCACAAGGAGAATCACGCTCTTCATGGCGTCTCCCCCTGCGGCTTCGCCTGCTCACTGCGCTGCTCCGCCTTGCCCGCGGCCTGCTGCATCATGCGGTTGCGCTCGCGGAACTCCGCCTCCTCGACGGAGCCGCGCACCCAGCTCACCGCCGTGTACGCGCCCACGCCGATGAACGGCGCCAGGAACACCGCGGCGCCCAGCGTGCTCAGGAAGCCCAGCGTGAGGGCCACGTCGGTGCCGCGCAGCTCATAGATGCGGGGGAAGCCGCCCACTTCCGCCAGGCCAATGCGGTCGGTGATGAACGCGCCCGACGGGGAAGGGGCCCAGCGCAGGAAGATGGCCGCCGCCAGGACTCCCCCGCCCAGCACCGTGAGCGCGTTCCACGCGGAGACCGAGAGCGCGGCCACCACGGCGGGGAGCACGTCGCGGTCGCGGCGCGCCGCCGGCAACCACAACGCCAACGACGTCACGACGGAATGCGCCGGCATGCAGCTGCCCCACCACAAGCCGCCCGCGGCACACGCCCAGAGCGGGTTGAGGACGCTGATGAACAGGTACGACGGAATGCTGCACCCGGCGCAGAGGAGCACCACGCAGCCCGGCGCCATGCCGGAGAGGAGCTGCCATGCCGTCGTCACGGCACGGTCCACGCCTGAAACATGCGTCACGCGGGGACGCACCGGGTCCATCATGGTGCGAGGGCGTGGGGGGATGATGACCTTGCCGGAGGCGTCGCGCTTCACGGGGACGCGCGGTTTGGCCTTGGGCGCGGGAGGAGGCTTGGTGGGCTCACGCCTCCCGACGACACGCGAGGGCTCCTCGGCCTCCTCGGCGGCGGGCTCGGTCTTGGGGGCCTCGTCGAAGGGAGTAGGCGGTGGCTCCTCGTCCACGTCGGATTCCACGACGCGCGACTCGTCCTCCTGCGCCATGACGGGCGGCGCCAGCAGCAGCGCCGCGGCCACTGCCAGCGCCACCTTCACGACGTCACTCCCGGAATGTCCACCCGCTGCTCCTCCGCCGTCTGCCGCGCCAGCTCATACCCGGCGTCGACGTGACGGATCACGCCCATGGCCGGGTCGCTGTTGAGCACGCGCGCCAACCGCCGCGCCGCGGGCCGCGTCCCGTCGGCCACGATGACCATGCCGGCGTGCAGGCTGTACCCCATGCCCACGCCGCCACCGTGGTGGAAGCTCACCCAGGAAGCGCCATTGGCCGTGTTGATGAGCGCGTTGAGGATGGGCCAGTCGGCAATGGCGTCGGAGCCGTCCTTCATGCCTTCCGTCTCGCGGAACGGGCTGGCCACGCTGCCGCAGTCCAGGTGGTCGCGGCCAATGACGATGGGCGCCTTCACCCGGCCCCGCTTCACGAGGTCATTGAACCGCGCGCCCACCTCCGCACGCTCACCCAGGCCCAGCCAGCAGATGCGCGCCGGCAGCCCCTGGAACCTCACGCGCTCCTTGGCCAGCTTCATCCAGCGCTGCAGCTCGGGGCGGGTGATGGCCTTGCTCACGGCGTCGTCGGTGACGCGGATGTCCTCGGGATCACCGCTCAGCGCCACCCAGCGGAACGGCCCCATGCCCTTGCAGAACAGCGGCCGGATGTACGCCGGGACGAAGCCCGGGTAGTCGAACGCGCGCTTCACGCCGGCGTCACGCGCACCGGCGCGCAGGTTGTTGCCGTAGTCGAACACGTGCGTACCGCGGTCCTTCAGCGCCAGCATCGCCTCCACCTGCTGGGCCATGCTCTTGAGGACGCGGTCGGTGTAGCCCTGCGGGTCGCGCGTGCGGAGGGCCGGGGCGTCGGCCAGCGAGACGTCGGTGGGGATGTAGCCGTACATCGGGTCGTGCGCGCTGGTCTGGTCGGTGCACAGGTCAATCTGCACGTTCCGACGCACAATCTCCGGGAACACGTGCGCGGTGTTGCCCACCAGCCCCACGGACAGCGGCTCCCCCTTGCGACGCGCCTCCGTGCACCAGCGCAGCGCCTCGTCGAGGTCGGTGGTCATCTTGTCCAGGTAGCGCGTCTCGATGCGGCGCTGGATGCGCGTGGGGTCGATCTCCACGGCGAGACACACGCCCTCGTTCATGGTGACGGCCAGCGGCTGCGCGCCGCCCATGCCGCCCAGCCCGCCGGTGAGGACCAGCCGGCCCTTCAGCGACGAGCCCGGCCCGTAATGCGCCACCGCCGCCGCGGCGAAGGTCTCGTAGGTGCCCTGCAGGATTCCCTGCGTGCCAATGTAGATCCACGAGCCCGCGGTCATCTGGCCGTACATCATGAGACCGGCGCGCTCGAGCTCGTCGAAGACCTTCCAGTTGGCCCAGTTCCCCACGAGGTTGCTGTTGGCCAGCAGGACGCGGGGCGCGTCGGGGTGGCTGGGGAGGATGCCCACGGGCTTGCCGGACTGGATGAGCAGGGTCTCCTCGTCCTTGAGGCGCTGCAGCGCGGAGAGGATGGCGTCAAAGCTCTTCCAGTCGCGCGCGGCCTTGCCCCGACCCCCGTACACCACGAGGTCCTGCGGGCGCTCCGCCACGTCGGGATCCAGGTTGTTCTGGATCATCCGGTAGGCGGCTTCCTGCACCCAGCCCTTGCAGCTCAGTTCCGACCCGGTGGGAGCCCGGACCGTGCGCGCTGTGCTCATGACGTTCCTCGTGCAACAGGGGGCTGCGCCTCTAGCACACCTGGCGGCGGGAAGCCCTGGGCTCGTCGCGTTGACGGGAACCCGGCATGGGCGCCACAAGACCGCCCACCGTCACCAGCCGGGAGGCCCCATGTTCTGCCCCCAATGCGGCAGCGAGTACCGCCAAGACATCACCACCTGCGCCACGTGCAAGGTCCCGCTGGTTGCCCAGCTCACGGACGACGTGGCCAACGACCGTCGCAAGGTGGAGGAGTACTTCCGCGACAAGAAGCCGCTCCTGGTGACGGAAGGTGGCGTGGACGCGGCCATGGAGATCCGCGACCTGCTGCTGGACGGCGGCGTCATGGCGCGCATCGTGGGCAAGGAGGAGAACGAGGACGTCCCGCCCATGCACGCCCGCTTCCGCGTGGAGATTGCCGAGGAGGACCGGGAGAAGGCTCAGCAGGTGCTGGGTGAGCAGTGGGCCCAGGTGGTGGCCGCGGAAGGCACCGACGCGCGCGATGCCAAGGAGGCAGTCCTGGACGGCTCCGAGACGGAGTGCCCGGCGTGCGGAACGAAATTCACGCCGGCCAAGCCGGAAACCGCGGAGTGCCCTGAGTGCGGCCTGTTCCTGGGGGTGCCGGGATGAGGCGATGGCTGTTGGCGGGGCTGCTCCTCGCGGCGGGATGCCCGCAACAGGGTGCCAAGCCGGAGTGTGAGAAGGCCGCGGACTGCGCCGCCGAGGACACCAGCGCCTGCAACGGCTGCCCCACCACCGCCACGACGATGTGCGCGGGCGGAAAGTGTGAGGACAGGCCGGCCAACAGCGTTTCCTTGCGGTTGGACCTGAGCATGCCGCGCAACGTGGCCATCAAGAGCTCCCGCATTGCGGTCATCCATCCCTCCGCCGCGGACATGCAGAGCTGCGCCACCGGGGAGTGCCCCGCCGCCGTCGTCACCTGCTCCGCCATCCAGTCCGAGGGCATGGACGCGGCGCGCTTCAACCGCCTCCAGAGCGCGGCCAAGAACACGGACACCGCGGGGGGCGCCACGCTCTTCCCGGACGTCTCCGCGGGGGAAGTGCCCGCGGGCAAGGCGCTGGTGGCGGTGGAAGGCCGGAGCGGGACGCTGGGGCAGGGGGACGTCCTGGCGTTCGGGTGCACGGAGTTCGAGGCCTCCGGCTCCAGCGCGGACGTGGCGCTGACCCTCCAGGCCAACTGAATTCCCCGCATGGGGCCGGCCCGGAAACCGCTCCACAATACGTGGTGGTTCCAGCCAGGACCTCCTTGACGCTTGTTCAGGGCACGCTAACCTGTTGCTCATGAACGCGTTGCCGCTCCTCCAAGAGCAGGATCCCGCCCTCGGCGTGCTCCGCCCGCTCCACGGCTGCATGGAGAAGGAGTGGGGCATGGACGTCGCGGAGGGCTGCGGCGCGTCGTGCATCCACTGTGCGGGGGCCTACGCCGGGGAGCAGATGGGGGCGGCCCACCAGGTCCGGGTGTCCCCGGGGGTGGCGCGTCGGCTTGCGGAAGAGCTTGAGAGACTGGCTGGAACCGGGCGTCGTCCCAGCAGAATCCGCCTTGGGATGGCCAGCGACCCGCTATGGCCTTCCAAGGACGTCCTGGATGCCACCGGAGCGTGCCTGAAGGCGGCTTTCGAGCGCGGCGTGCCGGTGGAGCTGCACACGCGGAGCCTCATCCCGGACAGCCTCCTGGAGCTCATGAAGTCCCACCCCAGCATGCTGCGCGTGGTGATGGGCGTGATGACTGTCCGGGAGACCTCCGCGCTGGTCTATGAGCCGGGCCTGGCTCCGCCCATGGGTCGGCTGCGCTCACTGCGTCCGCTGGTGGCGGCGGGTGTGCCGGTGACCGTGCGGGTGGAGCCGCTGGTTCCCCTGGTGAATGACACCGAGGCGGACCTGGAGGCGCTGCTGGACGCGGTGGCACGCAACGGCGTGAACCGGGTGGAGCTGGCGTACCTGCAGCTGACCCCGCAGACCGCCAAGAGCCTTTCCCGCGGCCTTCCGCGCATGCACCGCGAGATGCTCAAGGGCCTGTTTGCCACGGAGGCGTGGGCGGCCGGGCCGTTTGGCCAGCGCAAGCTGCTGCCGCGCGTGCTCCGGGAGGCAGGCTATGAGCGCGCCGTGGAAGTGGCGCGACGCTTCGGCATCCAGGCCACCATCTGCGCCTGCGCCGAGCCAGACCTGAAGGCAACCGTGTGCAAGCGGGGAGGGAGCATCGCCCCGACGGTGACCGCCACGTCCGAGCGCAAGAGCACGCCGCCCCCGGTGGAGAGCACCGCCCAGCTGGGTTTGTTCGCGCAGGGGCTGCGCCGGATGGCACGTTAGAGCCCTGCCGACGATGACGTCGTGAAAGTGGTCCACGAGGGCAGGGCTTGGTGAATTTCCAGGTGCAGCCTCGGCTGCCGGCGATACCGACGGTCGCCTGATCCGCATCACGTGGGCGGTGAGC
>JBFMGU010000413.1:0-5931 GCA_040752415.1 Myxococcota bacterium | reverse complement strand
GAGCCCACCACCAACCCGCGCAACCGCGTGGAGTCGCCGGCGGTGCACGTCGTGGAGAACGCGCCCCCGCCAGAGCCGCCCCCGTCCGTCGTCACGCCCCCGGCCTACGCCGCGCCGCCCCCGGGCTACGCCGCGCCCCCGCCGGGCTACCCGCCGCCCTACGGCATGCCCCCCATGGGCTACCCGCCGCCCTACGGCATGCCCCCCATGGGCTACCCGCCGCCCTACGGCACGCCCCCCATGGGCTTCGCTCCCCCGCCCGCGGTTCCACGGGTCTCGGTGCATCTCCCGGAGCTGCCCATCCGACTGCTTCCGCCGCGTGAGCTCATTGACGTGGACCTGACCGTCATCCCGTCGCTGGAGGGCCTGGGCACACCCACGCTGATGCAGCTGTTCCTCGCGTTGCACGGTGCGCGCGTGACCGGTCGCCTGGTGTTCCATGCCCCCGGCGAGCTGGCCTTCCCGGTGGAGGCCGGCGCGCCGGTGCTCGGTCCGGAGGAGCAGGAGGCGCTGGCGGCGGCGGCGGTGCGGCCGGGCCTCAAGGTGACGGTGTTGCCGGAGCCGGGGGGCCGCAGCAGCACCGCCCGACGTCGTGACGCGCGCGAGGTGGTGGCCACCGTCTACCGCGAGCAGCTGCGCGCGCTGCAGGGAGAGAACCTGGAGGCCTTGCTGGTGGAGGCCCGGTCGGGGTTCCCCAAGCGCGCCGAGCTGGGGGTGGGCGCGTTCTTCCCCAAGGTGGACGCCAAGGAGCGACGCCTCTGGGAAGTGGTGCTGGATGGCACGCGCAGCCTCTCGGAGCTGCCCGCGGTCAGTGGGTTGCCGCGCCACGTCACCTTCCGCCTCCTGGCGCTGTTGATGGCGTTCCGTCTCGTGGACCTGGGTGGGCAGCGTCGGGTGCAGCAGGAGGACACCGCGGCCACCGTCGAGCGGGAGCTGGACCGCCTGCGTGCGGCCAACCTCTTTGACCGCCTGGCCGCCCACTGGAGCGACCACCCGCGCCTCCTCCACCAGCGCCATCAGGAGGTCCTGGCCCGCTACGCGCCCAGCAGTCGCGCCGCCCAGGCCGCGCCGCAGGCCGCCGCCGCCATCCGCGCCCTGGTGGAGCAGGCCTATGAGCAGCTGAAGACGCCGCAGGGCCGCCGCAAGGCGCGCTCGGAGCTGGGCAGCATTGACCTTGCCGCCGCCGCCGACGTGCTCATCAAGCACGCGGAGCTCGCCACCGTGCGCCAGGAGTGGCTGGTGGTGCGCGAGAACATGGAGATGGCGGTGGAGCTGTATCCCTCGGAGGAGAACAAGGCCCTCCTGCGGGATTTGATGAAGGCGGGTCACAAGGTCCCCGCCGGAGATGGCGGCGAGGTTCCCAGCTGAGTCCCCGGGTGGGGAATCAGTGACGGACGCGCGGCGCGTCGGGCATGGCGCCGGAGAGGCCGCGCAGGATCAGCTCACGGTAGGCCACCTGCAGGCGCTCCAGCTCCACGTTGGGGTCGTTGGCCGCCCAGCTGTGGATGGAGTAGCCCAGGCCCAGGATGGCCAGCGCGGTGAACTCCTTGTCCGCGTCCCGGCGGAACTGGCCCACGTCCACACCCGCCTCGATGGCCTGGTGGATGCGCTCCCGCAGCTCGTTGTTCCGCTGGCTGATGGCCTGGTTCAGGTCCGCCGGAAGGCTCGCCTGCTCCCGCACGAACAGCACCGTGTAGCGCCAGTCCGTCAGGCCCATGTCCACCACGTGGTCCACCAGGCGCCCAATGGCCTCGCGCGGGTCGGACAGGTCCTCCAGCGCCTTGAAGCCACCGCCAAAGTAGCGGTCCAGGTGGCCGGTCAACAGCTTGCGAAGCAGCTCCTCCTTGCTCTCCAGGTAGTTGTAAAGGCTGGACTTATCCAGCCCAACCGCCTCGCCAATGTCCCGCATGCTGGTGCCGTGGAACCCGTAGCGAGAAAACAGATCCAGCGCGGTGCCAAGAATCTCTTCCATCCTCTGCTGACTCATCGGTCGGTCCTCCCTAGGCCGGCTCCCCCGTGCGTTCTCTCGCAGGGTTTTGGTTTGTCCCAGAAACGTTTTCGCGTGTCATCCGCCGGTTGGTCGCTCCAACACCCTGGGGGGCGCCAGGATTCCCGGGACCGCCCAAAATGTTGCACGAAAAACCCTCGTTGGCTCTGCCAACAAACGGATGACCCCGCGTATTCCCTGGGATCTTGGCCTGCGGGCGCGCCCCTGGGGTGGTATGGAAATCCGCTCCACCGGCGCACAGGCTCCGGTGGCCGGATTCCATGTCGAAGCTCGCCTCCCTGGTCTGGGTGGATTCTCCCGCCGCGCTGCCGCACACGCTGGCGCCCGGTCGTTTTGCGGTGTTGGACGTGGCGTTTGCGTCCCAGGACAAGTTCGCCGGGACGGAGCGGTTCATCCGCACGCAGGGCCACCGGCTGGCCGCCTGGGTGGATCACCACAAGCATGAACGGTGGGTGGACTACCAGGGGGACCCGCGCTTCGTGCTGGTGCCCAACGTCAACGCGCACGCCTGCCCGGAGCTGGTGACGCCGGAGGTGGTGGCGCGGGCGGGGGAGGTGGCGCACCTGCTGGCGCACTCCGACTTCGACGGGATGATGAGCGCGGTGATGTGGCTGCGCGCCGGCGTGCCGCCCTACCCGGAGGCGCTGGAGGACGCGCGGGCCGCGGACAGCCCCGGGCGCGGGCACGCCTTCACCGAGCGCGGGCGCCGCCTCCACGACGCGCTGGAGCAGCACCGGGACCAGGCCCACACCGACGCGCGCCACGCCCTCCTGTCCGAGGTGGTGCAGAGCCTGGTGGGCGGGGTGGAGTCGCCGGACCTCGGGGCGCGCCTGGATGCGTTGGCGCACAAGGCCGCCAAGGTCACGGCCCAGGCCCAGGCGCTGGCGCAGCGGGGACGCGCGGAGGCGCCGGGCGTGATGGTGGTGCGCCACGGCAGCAACCTGAGCAGCCGGCTCAAGAAGGCCGTGCTCATGCTCGCGGAGCTGCGCGCGGAGATCGGCGTCGTCGTCGAGGGGCAGGGGCCCTTCCACGTCACCGCGGCCACCTTCCGGGAGGACCTGGACCTGGGGCTGGTGGGCTCGGCGCTCCCCACCGGACGCAGCGACTACCGCTTCGTCAACCGCATTGATGACCCCGACGCCATCATCCGCGCGCTGAGCGTGCTGGCGCGGCCGTACGGCTGAGGAGCGGCCTTGACGCGGCGCGCGGTGGCTGGCACGGAAGGCGCCGTTTCTCGTGCGGGGAGCGTGTCGTGAGTGCCAACCTGGACCTGTCCCTCATCCTGGCCTGCTACAACGAGGAGCCGCATCTCGCGGAGAGCGTGCGGGAGATCGTGGAGGTCCTGGAGCGGTCCCGTCTCCGTTATGAGCTCATCTTCGTGGATGACTGCTCCGGTGACGGCACGCGCCGCGTCCTCACCGAGCAGGTGGCACGCCTGGCGGAGGAGCAGCCGC
Source organism: Myxococcota bacterium (assembly GCA_040752415.1). GTDB lineage: Bacteria > Myxococcota > JACRCW01 > JACRCW01 > JACRCW01 > JBFMGU01. The sequence goes on along the minus strand of JBFMGU010000413.1, from coordinate 2,469 downwards.
ACATCCCGGTGACGGTGCTGTTGCACGAGAAGAACAGGGGTCGCGGGGCCACGGTGCGCGACGGCATGCGGACCGCGCGTGGCCGCGTGATGGGCTTCATCGACATCGACCTCGAGGTGCACGCCCGCTACATCCCGGACATGGTGCGGGCGGTGGACAACGGATTTGACGTCGCCACGGGCTTCCGCGTCTATCACGTGGACGGGACCAACCTGACGCGCCACGTGCTCTCGGTGAGCTACCGCGCGCTGATGCGCAAGGCCATTGACACGCACCTGATGGACACGGAGACCGGCTACAAGTTCTTCAACCGGGAGCGCTGCCTGCCCGTGGTGGAGCAGACGGTGACCGACGGCTGGTTCTGGGACACGGAGATCATGATCCTGTGTGAGCGCGCGGGGCTGACGGTGACGGAGATCCCGGTGGCGTTCGTGCGTCGGCTGGACAAGCGCTCCACGGTGCGCGTGGTCCCGGACACGCTGGACTACCTGAAGCGCCTCGTGGAGTTCCGCTTGCGTTTGGAGGGCGGGATGGGCCCGGGTCGCAAGCCCGCGGAGGGGACGCCGTTCGCCGCCATGACCCCACCCGCAGACGCCCTGCGTGAGGGCCGCATGTTCAGCGGCGCGCGCAAGACGGTGTCCACGCCGTCGTGAAAGCCATGAAGCGCGCGGTGGTCCTGTTGAGTGGCGGGTTGGACAGCGCCACGGTACTGGCGGTGGCTCGTCGGGATGGCTTTGAGTGCCACGCGCTCTCCTTCCAGTACGGCCAGCGGCACGGCGTCGAGCTGACGGCGGCGGCCCGGGTGGCGCGAGCGCTCGGGGCGGCCAGCCATCGCGTCATCAGCGTGGACCTGCGGGCGGTGGGCGGCAGCGCGCTCACCGACGAGATTGCGGTGCCCAAGGACCGCGCGCAGCACGAGATGGGAACGGGGGTGCCGGTGACCTACGTGCCGGCGCGCAACACGTTGTTCCTCTCCCTGGCGCTGGGCTTGTGCGAGGTGCTGGACGCCGCGGACATCTTCATTGGCGTCAACGTGATGGACTACAGCGGCTACCCGGACTGTCGCCCCGCGTTCGTGCAGGCGTTCGAGCAGCTGGCCAACGTGGCTACGGCGGCCGCCACGGAGCGCGGCGTGCGCTACCACGTGCACGCGCCGCTGATGCCGCTGACCAAGGCGGAGATCATCCGGCTCGGCGTCTCGCTCGGCGTCGACTACGGGCAGACGCACAGCTGTTATGACCCGGTGGGCGCGGAGGGATTGGCGTGTGGCCGGTGCGACAGCTGCCAGCTGCGTCGCAAGGGTTTCCAGGACGCGGGCGTGCCCGACCCCACGCGCTACGCCTGAAGAGGCTTGCCGGGCGCAAGGCGGTCTGCGCTAGCCTGCCGGGCATGTCCACTCCTCGCGGTCTCCCGGTGGTCCTGTCGGCGGCAAGCGGAACCGGCAAGACCACGCTCTCCCGTCGGCTGCTGCTCTCCGACCCGCGCCTGGCGCTCTCCATCAGCTACACCACGCGCCAGCCCCGCGGTCAGGAGCGCAATGAGGTGGACTACCACTTCGTCGACGACGCCACCTTCAGCGCCATGATCGCGCGCAACGCGTTCGTGGAGTGGGCGGAGGTGTTTGGCAACCGCTACGGCACCAGCGCGGAGAAGACGGAGGAGCTGCTGGTGCGCGGCGTGGACGTGCTCTTCGACATCGACGTGCAGGGCGGTGAGCAGCTCAAGAAGCGCTTCCCGGAGACGGTGCTGATCTTCCTGATCCCGCCGTCCATGGAGGTGCTGGCCACCCGGCTGCGCGGCCGCCAGACCGACAGCGCGGAAGTGATCGAACGGCGGCTGCACGCGGCGCGCGGGGAGATCGAGCGCGGGGTGCGTGGCTACGACTACGTCGTGGTGAACAGTGATCTGGCGCGGGCGGAGGCGGATCTGGTGGCCATTGTGCGGGCGGAGCGCCAGCGTCGGCACGTGGACCGCGAGCAGCTCCTGCACAGCCTGCTCTCCGGCTCCACGCTCGGGTGATCTCCGCGCTCCAGATCTCGACCGCGCCAGGTCAAATGAGCGCTCCGGGATCCTCATGCCCCCGTTGCAGCCCGTGGTGGATCCGCGCGTGGCATCAGCGCTTTTTTCCTACACGCAGCGCATGACACCCGGCCGGGTGGTGGTTAGATGGGCAGGTGTCGCGGGCGGGTCTGGAGAAAAACGATTGACACTCCATCCGCCGGCGCGTATCTAGCGCGCCCCCTCGACGGAACGCGGTTCTGACGGGTGGGCGGGCCGGAGCGAACGAGTTCCGGGCTGGGTGGTTGGAAGCGACGGACTGCGGATCTGAGAGAGATCAAGGGACGCAGAAAGTAGTTGACAGCACCTCAGCGGTTGCGTAGAAAGCGCGCCCCCCACGGACGGAGCGGTTGGCCGGCCGGGGCGGAAACGAGCGAGTCTCGGGTCCGTTTCTTTGACAGCTGAACAGGG
>JBFMGU010000412.1:0-5935 GCA_040752415.1 Myxococcota bacterium | reverse complement strand
CAGGAGGCCGCCGCGCAACAGCAGCAGGGGGCGGGGGCCCAGGGCATGCCGCCGGAGGGGGCACAGCCCGCCGACCAGCCCGCTCCCGCTGAAGGCCAGGGTGGCGCAGCCCCTGCGCCCAACCCCTGAACGAGCGGTGGCATAGGTCCCTGATCGGAGGGACGGGAAGGCGCAGGGCAGGGGGCCCTGTGGTAGGAATCCACAAGATGCCCGGCGGGTTTCCCCGCGAACAGGAGCGGTCGATGAGACGCTTGGTGAGGCTCGGAGTCGTGGCGGCGGCGCTGGTGGCGACGACAGGCGCACCCGCGCTGGCGCAGGAAACCACCCAGGGCGCCGACGGCCAGACCTACCAGCGCAAGACGGTCATCAACTTCGAGGACGACACGATCGAAGGTGACCTCAAGACCCCCGACGGTGAGTACCTGGAGGCCCGCAAGAAGGCCCGCCACAAGAGCCTCATCAAGATCCGAGAGAACTTCCGCCTGCGGATTCTGCAGTCCGCCAGCAGCCTGTGAGGTTGGAACCTTTGTCCACAGCCGGCGTCCATACCTTCCAGCAGGGCCAGCGTTTGGCCCAGGCACGTTGCACGCGCAGGTCCCGGTGAGCCATGGCCACGCCCATCTCGTTCCGCATCTTTGAAGGTGAGAACCTGGTCGCCACCAAGGAATTCGACCAGGACATCATCAAGATTGGCCGCCTGGCCACCGCGCATCTCAAGCTGGAGGACCCCAAGGTCTCCCGCATCCACGCCGTCATCGAGATCGGCGGCGGCGGTCGGGAGGTCTCCATCATTGACATGGGGTCCGCGGAAGGCACCTTCGTCAACGGCGAGAAGATCAACAAGGTGAAGCTGAAGGACGGGGACTTCATCCTCGTCGGTGACACCAAGCTCCAGGTGGTCATGGGCGCGGCCGCGCAAGCCGGTGCGCCCGCGGGTCTGGCGGCCATGCAGGCGGAGCTGCAGTCGCTGGGCGCGGCTTCTCCGGAATCCAGTGGCGTCTTCGCCCGCAGCTCGCTGGACCAGGCGCTGGCCGAGCCTCCCGCGCCCGCGCCTGCCCCCGCCGCAGCCCGTCCGCCGGCCCCCGTGGCACCGCCGCCGCCGCCCGCGGAGACCGCTCCCGCCCCGCGCGCCGAGCCCACCGCCATCATCCGCAACCGCCCGCAACCGCCCGCCGCGGACCCCGCCGCGCCCGCGCCGCGCGTGTCCTCACCCCGGGCCGCTCCCGTGGTTGCGCCGCCCCCCGCGCCGGTCATGGCCGCTGAGGATGACGACGAGGCCGAGGGTCCCTACCAGCCGCCTCCCGAGCCCGTCCCCGACGCTGCGCGCGCCGTCCTGGAGCTGCAGGTCAAGTGGGGCCACACCGTCATCGAGGTGCAGCACCACGACAAGACGCCGCTCGTCACCATCGGCCCCGGTGGCGACGTGCACCTGTCCGCCGAGGAGTTCGCCGGCCCGGCGCGTCCGCTCTTCACGTGCAAGGGCCTGGAGTACTCGCTGCACGTCACGCGCGAGTTCAAGGGCTTCGTCCGCACGCAGGGTGAGGGCGTCAAGGAGCTCAAGGAGATCCGCGGAGAGCCCGACGCCGGCGGCATGCGCATCCCGCTCTCCCCCGACCAGAGCGGTGAGCTGACGTTCCACAACATGGTGCTGGCGTTCCGGTTCAATGAGCCGCGTCGCAAGGTGATTGCCGCGCCGTTCGTGGCCATGGACTACGGCTGGCTCAACACGCTGATGATGACGGTGTTCATGAGCGTGGCGTTCCTGGCAACCCTCATCCTCTACCCGCAGGACACCAAGAGCCTGGAAGAGGACCTGTTCCAGACCTCCAACCGCTTCACCCAGTTCATCGTCAACCCGGAGAAGAAGCAGAAGAGCGACTTCCTCAAGAAGCTGGAGGCCGCCAAGAACAAGGGCGCGGCTCCGGCCAAGGCCGCCAACGCCTCCGGCAAGATGGGTCAGAAGAAGGAGCAGGACAAGAAGCCCGACGGGAAGGTCGCCACCAAGGCGGACATCCGCAAGGCCAACGAAGAAGCGGTCAACAAGAAGATCGAGGCGCTCTTTGGCGGCGGCAGCAGCTCCGCCGTCTTCAGCGCCTCCGCCAACGACGCGCTGGAGAACGCCATGGGCGGCATCTCCGGTCGCGAGGTGGGCGCGGCCTACGGGTTTGGCGGCCTGGGTGAGCGCGGCCACGGTCCCGGCGGCGGCGGCACGTCCACCAGCACCTTCGGCGTCGGGAAGATCGGCACCCGCGGCCGTGGCGGTGGCAACTCCGGGTTCGGCACCGGCACCGGCGGTCTCGGCGGCAAGACGGAACACGCCATCGACGTCACCCAGGGCGCGCCCGTCATCCTCGGCTCGCTGGACAAGGAAATCATCCGTCGCGTGATTCGCGAGAACATCCAGCAGATCAAGTACTGCTACGAGCGCGAGCTGACCCGCACCCCGGGCCTCGCCGGCAAGGTGCAGATCAAGTTCGTCATCGGCGCCCAGGGCGCGGTGCAGAGCGCGGTGGTGGCCGAGAGCTCCATGAACAACAAGACCGTCGAGTCGTGCATCGCCGGAAAGGTGCGGGGCTGGATCTTCCCCAAGCCCAAGGGCGGCGGCATCGTCATCGTCACCTATCCGTTCATCTTCAAGCAGGGCGGCTGACCCCCCCTCCCGACGACACTCGGGCCTCTGCGGCCTGCGGAGCGCGTTTCCCGGCGCTTCCCTGCGCCTTGGCGCATCCGCTGCACCCGGTTCCGCGCAGACCTTGGCGACGGGAGGTGGGGAGCGCTCGCCTCGGCCGGTTGCGGCTTCAATCCGCCCGCCCCCCCGTGCTAGAGCCACCGACTCGTGAGAAACCGTTTCCTCGTCGGTCTGCTCCTCTGCGTGGCGCTCCTGCCCCCTTCCCGCGTCCTGGGCGCGGAACAGAAGGCCAAGGAAGAGGACGCCGCCGCGCAGGCGGAGCCGGCCAGGTTCAGCGAGATCGAGCGCGGCCTGTGGTTCTCATTGGAGGCCGCCCCCATTGTGCACCTGGACTGGCGCACCACGTTGCCGCCGGACGATCTCCCCCGCCAGCTCCTCCCCGACGACGTGGGCGGTGGCATCCGCGCCGGCGGCCGCGTGGGCTACGACATCCTGGGCCTGGTCTCCCTGGACGGCTACTGGGTGGCGCAGTTCAAGGACAAGCGCATCCGTCGCGGGCGCAGCGCCACCGGGGACCTCTCCGACCTCAACGCCGGCCTCTCGCTGCGCCTCATGCCGGTGACGCTCTTCCAGCGCCTCTCCTTCACCGGCCGCCTCTCCCTTGGCGGCGCGTTCCTGCTGCCCGGGGAGGTGGCCCGCGCCAACGCCAACTCCGGCTGCGTGGTCACCTTTGCCAGCTCCGACGTCACCACCGGTAGCATCAACGCCGCGCCGGTCCCGCCGGAGCCCACCACCATCAACCCGCTGTGCGTGGCGCTGCCCAAGGTGAAGACCTGGGACAACCCGCTGGGCATCCAGCCGCTCCCGGGCACGGTGATCGCGTTCTCCCCCACGGCAGAGGCCATGGTGGGCGTGGAGTACTTCACCAAGCTGCGCCACTTCTCCATTGGCGCGGATCTCGTCGTGGGGACGGTGCTGTGGCCGCTGACGGTGCACGCCGGCGTGGTCCCGCACGTGAAGTACACGTTCTGAAGTGCTGCCGGGTTACTTCCCCGGCTCGTTGTAGAAGATGACGATGCTGAGGCAGTGGAACTCACTGTCGCTGCTCTGGCTGACCACCTTGTCCACGACCTGGACCTTGGACTCGCGGAGCCACCGGGTGATCACCTCCCCCAGCTCCTCCCGTTCCTTGGCCTTGGTGGCGCAGAACACCTTGACGCCGTTGAACATCCTCCGCTCCTTCCCCAGCTCCCACACCAGCCCCTGAAGCTAGTCCGCGGACCCGCGACGTCAACCTCCACCGCTTGCCTGTCCGCCCGCCCCTGCTAGGTTGCCAACCGTCTCATGGGACGTTTCGGCACGCTGGTGGTGAGCACCCCCGGAAGTGGGGAGATGCGGTACGGGCTGGACTCGCCCCAGGTCAGCATTGGGCGTGGCGCAGAGAACGACGTGGTGGCGTTGGACATCAAGGTGTCCCGTCGACACGCCGTGCTGCACTGCTCTGAGCGCGAGCTGCGCCTGGTGGACGTGGGCAGCAGCAACGGCTTCAAGTTCAACGGCCAGCGCGTCCGGGAAGCCGTCCTCACCCCCCGTGACGACGTGGTGCTCGGGAACACCAGCTTCCGCGTGGAGCGCGGCGGCCCCGTGGGCCACGACGACGAAACCGCCATGACCGCCATGGGGGAGCTGTTCGAGGCCTCCATCACCGACCACAGCCATCACCACGTGGTCATCACCGAGGGTGGTCGCTCCCGCGACGTGCGGCTCAAGCGCCCGCGCACGGTGTTTGGTCGCGCGGCGGATGCTGACGTCGTCATTGACCACCCCAAGGTGAGCCGCAACCACGCGGAGATCGTCCTGGAAGGGGAGGCCGCCACGCTGCGGGACCTGGGCTCGCGCAATGGCACGCTGGTCAACGGTCAGCCCGTGGAGAGCGTCACGCTGGACAACGGCGACACCTTCGAGGTGGGTGAGGCGCGCGTGGTCTACAAGGCGCCTTTCACGACGGAACAGCTCTCCGTCATCGCCCCCAGCCCGCTGCGCGGCATGCCCGCCGAGCCCGCTCGCGGCGCTGCCACGGGACTCTCGCGCACGGCGGGGCAGGTGGCCCGCAAGTCCGCGGCCCGCAGTGAGGGCCCCACCCAGGAGGCGCAGCTCCCCCCGTCGGAACCGGTGGCGCCGCCCCCGCTGCCCCGCACGCCGCGTGCGCCGCGTCCCGCCGGGCGCCTGCCAGTGATCGTGGTTCCCGGATTCATGGGCTCCACCCTCTACCGCGGCGAGACCATGGTCTGGCCCGCCCCCAAGACCTTCCTCAAGAACCCCGAGATCCTGAAGCTCCCCGAGGAGAAGGACCTGGAGCCGCGCGGCCTGGTGAATGAGGTCGTGGTGATTCCCGGGCTCATCAAGCTCGACGCGTACAATCGGCTGGTCGAGTACCTGGTGCAGGGGCTGGGCTACCAGGAGGGCAAGGACCTGTTCGTCTGCGCGTATGACTGGCGCATGGACCTGCGTCACGGCGCGGGCACGCTGGGCAACCGCATCAGTGAGTGGGAAGAGCTCAGCGACAAGGCCCCCGGCAAGTTCATCATCATCGCGCACAGCGCGGGCTGCCTGGTGGCGCGCTACTACGTGGAGCGGATGGGCGGGCGACATCACGTCGAGCGGCTCATCCTGCTGGGCGGGCCGCACCAGGGCACACCCAAGCCGCTCTACACGCTGCTGGGCGCGCAGAGCCTCATTCCCTTTGGGATGAACAAGCAGCGCATGAAGGAGACCATGGGCACGTTCCTCAGTGCCTACCAGCTGCTGCCCAACTACCCGGTGGTGCACGACCAGAAGGGCCCGGTGGACCTCCTCAACGACGACACCTGGGTCCCCGAAAAGGCCCGCCTGGCCATCAAGGACGCGCGGAATTTCTACGAGGAGCTGGGCAACCGCAGCCGCGTGCCGGTGGTGAGCATCTTTGGCTACGGGCAGAAGACGCTGGCGCGGGTGGAGGTGCGTCGTGGGCCGGATGGCGACTTCCTGGACCCCAAGTTCATCGAGGAGGAATGCGGGGACGGCACGGTGGCCCAGGACAGCGCCATCCTGGCCGGGAGCGAGATCCACCCCGTGCAACAGCAGCACGGAGCGCTGTACACCGACAACGACGTGAAGATGCGTTTGAAGCTGGAGCTGCTGGGCAAGGTCTGAGTGACAACCGCGGGAGCGCCGGAATCGCCGGGCCGCCCTCGTCATCCTAGAACACTGGCGGGACCGATGATGACACGCACACTGGCGGGTTGGTTGGTGGGGGTGGCGGTGGGG
>JBFMGU010000411.1:0-5949 GCA_040752415.1 Myxococcota bacterium | reverse complement strand
CCGCCACCGCCGCCACCCGCGCCCGTTGCCCGGCCCGCCGCGCCCACGCGTCCGGTGGCGCGCCCGCTCATGCCTACCACGCGCGCGGAGCTCGGCGCCGACGGAGAGCCCGTCAGCCACGAGATGCGGCGCAAGGCGGAGAAGATCTTCGAGCAGGCGGAGAAGGACTTTGCCTCCGGCAACCTCTCCAGCGCGCGCATGAACGCCAAGCTGGCGACGATCTATGACCCCGGCAATCCCGTCTACAAGGAGGCGCTGGAGAAGTACGACCGCGCCGCCAAGGACGGGTCCGCCAAGCCCAAGAACCGTCCGCGCGAGCTGGTGCTCTTCGAGGAGGCGCAGACCGCCGAGGGGCGCGGGGAGTTCGAGATGGCCGTGAAGTTGTTGGAGAAGGCCATCAGCATCAACGACGAGGTGGGGCCCATCCACAACCGCCTGGGCGTGGTGCTGGCCATCCACCTCAAGGAGTACGAGCGCGCCGTCACCTGTATCCAGCGCGCCATCGAGCTGGACCCCAACAACCTCTCCTACAAGAACAACCTCGGGAAGGTGCTGGCCATGCAGCAGGCCAAGCTGGACCGGGAGCCCAAGAAGAAGAGCTTCTTCAAGGAGTCCGAGAACGAGGTCATCATCAAGGCCCGCAAGTTCCGGCCCAAGGAGTTCTGAGGGGCTGTGTCAGGATCCTGCACCGGTCGTCGCGAACGGTCCGTTACCGGCGTTGGCTCCACCGCCCGCGCGGTTCCCGCGCTGGAAAAGATGCCCAGTGGGAATGCAGGCGTCGTGAGCGGACCACGACCTGGAGTGCGGCGGGCCCTCGCCGCCCTGGTCAGCGCCGAGTGCGTTCTCAACGTGCGGAACGGTCCTTGAGCTGGACGCGACGGCGCGTCGACGCCTCCGCGACCCACGCCCGCTGTCGAGGCTGCCACCCGCTCGGCGCTGACCTGGGCGGCGAGGGCCCGCCGCACTCCAGGTCGTGGTCCGCTCGAAAGTATCACCGACCCAAGTGGGTTCTGGTTCTGACCCGGCCCTGAACCTCGTCGTCACGGGCCCCGCAGGGCGCGCGCGCAGGACACGAAGCGGTGTCGGTGCGGGAGCACGTCCAGGTCATGGCCGCCCCACACCACCCAGTCCGGCGCGCCCTGGCTGAGCACGTGCAGTTGGCCCAACGTCACCGTGGCCTCGTCGGGGTCCTGGTCCAGCAGCCGTCCCAGCGGCCCCTTGGGGAGGTTCTCCCGCACCGCGCGACCACCCAGCGCCGCGTCGCCCAGCAGCAGCGTCCGACCCGCCTGCGTGCGCAGCAGCACGCTCAGTGAGCCGGGCGTGTGACCAGGCGTGGGGAGCACCAGCACCGTCCCGTCGCCAAACAGGTCCGCGCTGCGCGGCAGCGGGCCCACCGGCTCCTCCGCCCAGCGCAACACGCGCAGTCGTGGCGCCAGCGCCTCCCAGCCCGCCACGGTGCGCCAGGTGAACAGGTCCACGCGCCCCTCGCCCAGCCCGCCCAGCCACGCCGCTTCCTCGGGTGAGACCACCACCGGCACGTCGGGGAGGTCCTCCAGCTCGCCGGCGTGGTCGCCGTGGGTGTGGGTGAGCAGGATGAAGGAGACGTCCTCTGGACGGATGCCCGCCTCCGCCAGCTGGGAGACCAGCGCGCTGCGCGGGTGCCGGTCGAAGGTGAAGACGCCCATGGTCGGCTGTGCCAGCGCGGGCGCACGCTCCTCGGGGAGCAGCCCCGCGTCGACGAGGAACAGCACGCCGCGCGCCTCCACCAGGAACGCGTTCACCGGTGAGACGCTGCCCGAGCCGCCACCCACCAGCCCCGGCGCGTGCACCTCCTCGGTGGCCACCACCAGCGGACAGATGCGCGCGTGCCCCGCGTCCGTGCGTGCCGGTGGCGGCGTGAAGGGATGGCGCGCGATGCGGTCGGACGCGCAGCCGCGCTGCCCCACGGCGAGCAGCACGCCGCACAACGAGAACAACGTGGGCCAGAGGTGACGACGGGACGAGGACAACGGGAGCTCCACTCGAGCGGACCGGACTTGGGCGCGGGCGAGCCTAGCGCAGCGGGACCATTCCTCGGGGTTGCACCGGGCCAGTCGGCTGGGCCACCTTGCGCCGTCTCCATCCGCGCATGCTCCCGGCACTCCTCCGCTCCCGACTGCGTCCGCGCCGCCTCGTCGCTCCCGTCGGAGCGCTGGTGTTGGTGCTGGCGGCGCTCACGTGGGGCGGCGCGCGCGCGGACGACGGCGCCGAGCTGCTGGACATGGAGGCGCTCTACGACCACCGCTTCCGCTTCGACGCCGTGGGCCACCCCGTGGTGACGGTGGGGCTGATGGACGGTCGTGGCGAGGTGCGTCTGCGCTCGGGCTCAGCCTTCCGCGTGCGCTTCCGCGACAAGGAGGGCCAGAAGACCCTGCAGCTCCCCGCCGGGGCGCGCGTGGGTTTCGTGGTGGGGAAGAGCACGCCGGCCAGGGTGCGTCGCTGGGTGGTGGTGGAGACGTTGGAGCGGGATGACCGTACCACCCGCGAGGAGGCCCGCGCGCGCTGGGAGAAGGGCGGCTGGGGGGAGACGCGCGTGTTCGACGTGGGCGGCATCTACGGCGTGGAAGGCACCGTGGTGGACAACCGCGCCTCGCTGGTGTGCATCCTGCCGCCGCCCAGCTCAAGCGTGGAGCACCTCAGCAAGCAGATCTACGAGCAGACCGGCGCGCGCGGCCGCGTGCACGAGGAGCTGCTGGAGGTCCCGCACGGCACCATCACCATCCGCGACGAGGGCGGCGCCACCCTGGCCCAGGCGCGCGACGTGGCGGAGGTGACCGCGCCGGGTGGTTCCGTCGTGGTGGAGCAGGTGGAGCATTCCGCCGGCTACAAGAACCACGGGTTCGAGGACCGCACCTACGTGGACCGTGTGCTGGTGGCGCTGGACAGCAAGGGCAAGCTGGCGGTGATCAACGCGCTCGACGTCGACCGGCAGCTCGCGGGCATCGTCCCCAGCGAGATCTTCCCCAACGCGCATCCCGAGGCGCTGAAGGCCCAGGCGGTGACGGCGCGCGGTGAGGTGTTCGCGAAGATCGGCCTGCGTCATCTCACCGACCCGTTCCTCCTGTGCGACGAGCAGCACTGCCAGGTCTACAGCGGCATTGCCGCGGAGCGTGCCGGTCCCACGGCGGCGGTGGAGGCCACGCGCGGGGAGATGGCGTTCCTGGGCCCGCGTCTCGTCGACAGCGTGTACAGCTCCATGTGTGGCGGCCGCAGCGAGGACAACGACGTGGTCTGGGAGGTCCCGCCCTCGGCGGCGCTGCGGGGGCGCGTGGATTACGAGGGTGGCGCGGCGCTGCAGGCCGCGGCGGTTCCCGCCCTCGAGCACGACGGGCACGTCTTTCCCGCGCCGCGCATGGAGGTGGACCTCAGCAAGCCGGTGGCCCATCCCGGCCTGCTGGCCGCCACCGACCTTGCCGACGAGGCGGCGCTGCGTCGGTTCCTGGACAACCCGCCACCCAGCTGGTGCGCGCAGGCCACGCTGGGGAAGAAGGACAAGTTCCGCTGGAAGCGTCGCCTCACCCGTGACGAGGTCAACAAGGCCACGCGTGAGCTGGCCGTGGGCAACGTGGTGGCGCTGCAGGTGGAGGGGCGCGGGCACAGCGGGCGCGTGCGCACGTTGAAGGTGGTGGGCACCACGGGGACCGCGTTCGTGCACCGTGAGCTGCCGGTGCGGAGGCTGTTCGGGAACCTGCCCAGCGGGCTCTTCGTCATCGACGAGGAGCGCGGCGAAGGCGGCGAGGTGCTGGCGTGGACCTTCAGCGGCGCGGGCTTTGGTCACGGCGTGGGGATGTGCCAGACCGGCGCGGTGGGCATGGCGGAGGCCGGCCACGACTACCGGGCCATCCTGCGGCACTACTACAACGGCGCCGAGGTCCGACGCGTGTACTGAGCGTTGCCGCGGCGACGGCGTGGTCCCAAAAGGCGTGGGGTTGGGGCGTGACGGCGTTGACGCGGAAGAATCCAGGGGGGCTGCCTGGCGCTGTTTCATGGGTGGGTGTCGACCGCAGACCGGCGGTCGGAGTTGGCCGGTTGGTGGTCGGAGTTGGCCCGCGGGCGGTCGGAGTTGGCCCTCTTGGCGGTCGGAGTTGGCCGGTTGGCGGTCGGAGTCGGCCTTCGGGCGGTCGGAGTGGTGATGCTGCTCACACACCCAGGCCAGCCGGGGGGTCGGAGGTGGTGTGCTCAGGCGTCGACCGCCGCGGGGGTCTCCGTTCCAAGGCCCCCCGGCAGCGGCCCAACCCCACGCCTTTTCGGAACACGCCGGGGACCCGCGTGCAGGGAGCCAGCCCCGCGTCGAGCGCCCGTCCGATGGACGCCCGCCATCCAGCGGTCAAAGATGCACGCCCCCGGACGCCGGGGCAGCAGGAGGAAGCATGAGACGGCATGTCCCCGCGGTTGGCGCGCTGATGTGTTTGGCGGCGTGTTCGGGCTCCACGCCCGGCGGCGAGAGCGAGAGCAGCACGTCGTCAGGCGGTGCCACGGTCAGCTCGGGAGGCGCAAGCTCCGGCGGGGCGAGCAGCTCCAGCAGCGGAGGGGCGGGCGCGTCATCGTCGTCGTCGTCGTCAGGGGGCGGCTCCAGCACCTCGCGCGCGTCGTCGTCCTCCGCGGCCGCGGCCTCCTCGTCGTCGGGGGCGGCGGGCAGCACCGCGTCCTCCAGCACCAGCGGCGGCGGCGACACCGAGGTGCGCTTCGTGGCGATGGGTGACACCGGCACCGGCAGCGACGGACAGTACGCCATTGCCGCGCAGGTCAAGCAGAAGTGCGACGCCGAGGGCTGCGACTTCGTCATCCTGCTGGGCGACAACATCTACGACAGCGGCGTGCAGGACGTGCAGGACCCGCAGTGGCAGGAGAAGTTCGAGCTGCCCTACCAGGACATCAACCTGCCCTTCTACGCGGTGCTGGGCAATCACGACTACGGCGGCAACGGCGCGGGCTACGAGTGGTCCCTGGGCCCCGTCGAGGTGGAGTACACGCAGCACTCCGACAAGTGGAACATGCCCGCCACGCATTACACCTGGGCGGAAGGTCACGTGGGCTTCATTGCGCTGGACACCAACAGCATCATGTGGGCCAACACCAACCACGGCGACCAGACGGAATGGATCGGCCCGGCGCTGGCCCAGCTCAATACCACCTGGCGCATCGCGCTGGGACATCACCCCTACCTGTCCAACGGACCACACGGGAACGCGGGCAGCTACGACGGCGTGCCCTTCGTCCCGGTTGCCAACGGCGCCAACGTCAAGGAGTTCTTTGACGAGCACATCTGCGGCGCGGTGGACGTCTACCTGTGCGGCCACGACCACTCCCGCCAGTGGCTGCAACCGGCGGCGGGCTGCGCCCTGGAGCTGGTGGTGAGCGGCGCGGGCGCCAAGACCACCGAGATCGAGGGCGACAACCCCGTGCACTACCAGAGCGACCAGAAGGGCTTCCTGTACGTGGTCATCCAGGGCAACCAGTTCAAGGGCCAGTTCATCAACGAGGACGGCTCGGTGGGCTTTGAGCGCACCTTCACACGCCAATAGGGACGGTTTGTTGACAGCACCCCCACCGGGGGCGACAACGACGAGGGAAGGCCTGGCGCAGCGGATTTGCCTGAGCCCACGCCGCCGCTTGTGAGGTTTCCGTCGTGGCTGCCCGGCGCGCCCCGCTGATGGGCTACAACCACAACATCAGGCACCTGGGCTGGGAGTTCCACGTCCAGACGGAGGACTCCGGCGAGGAGCGTCCGCACATCATCACGCACCTGTTCAAGAGCGGCTCCATCCTGGCCACGCGCAAGGTGGTCTACGACGCCGCCGACGACGAGGAGAAGGTTCGCCAGCTGATGAAGCACCAGCACAAGGCGGTGCTCATCGAGCTGCGGGACGGCGTGCTCGACGCCAAGATCAAGGAGTACCTGGGCACCCC
>JBFMGU010000410.1:0-5965 GCA_040752415.1 Myxococcota bacterium | reverse complement strand
CGCGATTTGTCGTCGGAAAAGAGGTCAACCGTTGACCGATTGCCCCCCTTCCCCGGCTCGGTGACGACGGAAAATCGGTACTGGGGAAGGGGGGCGAGCGTGCAGAACGGCATGAACGTGGGGGGTTAGGTGTTCGAGGGCATCGGACCGAATTGGCCAACTTGTTCTGACGCAGCATGTTTCCCGGCGTCGGGCAGCCCTGTTCCGGCTGGGCACTGCCAGCGACCTCCATGGCAACACATGAGTCGCCACCGCACAGGTCAACGTCACCTGCCGACCGCCGCAGTGACGTCGCCTACGCGGCGTCCGACACGGGGCGCTCGTCGCGCCTACAAACTGATGCAGCGCGCCGCCTGCAGCGCCTTCTCCCGCGCCTCCACGACGGAATCCGCACACACCGTCACGTGTCCCATCTTCCGCCCCGGCCGTGAGCGGTGCTTGCCGTAGATGTGCACGTTGGCGCCGCGCACCTTCAGCGCCTCGTCCATCCCGCGCGGCACGCTCTCTCCGTCCTGGCTCCCCAGCAGGTTCACCATGGCCGCGGCGGCCGTGCGCATGGAGGTGTCGCCGAGGGGGAGCCCCATCACCGCACGCACGTGGTTCTCGAACTGGCTCGTCATGCACGCTTCAATGGTGAAGTGCCCGCTGTTGTGCGGTCGCGGCGCCAGCTCGTTGATGAGCAGATCCCCGTCGGTGAGCAGGAACAGCTCGATGCCGAAGATCCCCACGCCCTCGATGGCGCGCAGCACCGCGCGACCCAGCTCCTCCGCGCGCGCCGCCGTCCTCGCGCTCACCGGCGCGGGCGCCAGCACGGTGTGACACATGTGCGCGTGCTGCACCGTCTCCACCACGGGATACGCCGCCTCCTCGCCCTGCGGATTGCGCGCCACCATGATGGCCAGCTCGGCGGTGAAGGGGATGAACTCCTCCACCATCAGCTCGCTGCCCTTGCGCGAGAGCTTCTCGAACGCGGCCGCCGCGTCCTCGGGCTTGCGCACCAGCTCGTTGCCGTACCCGTCGTAGCCGCCGCGACGCGCCTTCAGCATCAGCGGCCAACCCAGCTCCCGCCCGACGGAGAACATGTCCGCCGCGCTCTCCACCGCGGCAAACCGCGGCACCGGCAGCCCCGCCTTCCGCAGCGCCTCCTTCTGCGTCAGCTTGTCCTGCACGGTGGCCAGGGTGTGGGCGCTGGGACGCACGCTCACGCCACGACGCTCCAGCTCGGCCAACACCCGGGCGTCCACGAACTCGTTCTCCAGCGTGACCACCTGGGCCCACGTGGCCACGTCGGTGAGCAGCTCCGGGGTGGACCAGTCACCAATCCAGGTGCGCGTGGCCATCAGCGTGGCCGGGCTGTCCTCCGCCTGACGCGCCACCACGCCCACCTCCAGCCCCAACCGGAACGCGGCCGCCGCCGTCATGCGCGCCAATTGCCCGCCTCCCAGGATGGCGATTCGTGTTGGCACCGGGTCCTCCGTCACGTTTCTCGGGAGGTTCCCTGTAGGCGTCTGTCCTCGTCGCATCAAGCACTTACGGGACCGGGGGCCATCACGGGAATGATTGCCGGACCACGCCTGTTGCCAGCCGACGCGAAGGAAAAGGGCGGGGGCGCCCAACAACGGGTGACAGGCGAGGTGAGGCTTCTCACGGCGCCGTTTGCATTGCTCGGAACGCGTGGTGCCTCGGCGTCGCGCGCTGCCGGGCGTGTGTGGCATTCGGGGGGATGACATGGATGAGCGGAGGAGCGGTCGGGACGTTGCTCGGACGCACGCCCAGGCAGATTCCAGCACCGACGACGCCGAACGGTTCCTCCACGAAGCCAGCGAATCCCTCACGGTGGGCGAGAGCGACGACGCGGTGGTGGACGGCCTCACGCGGGTCCTGGTTCCCCGCCTCGCCGACGCGGTGATCCTGGACATCCACGACGAGGGCACCGTCCACACGCGGGTGGGCACCACGCCCGGCGCCTGGGACATGGGTCTCAAGCTGCGCGAGCTGATGCGTCGTCATCCTGCGCCGCGGGAAGGACACACCACCGCGTGGCTGCGCGGCGCCAATCCCTCCGTGCTGGGCCATCTCCCCGAAGAGGCCACCGCGGCGCGCGAGCCGATCCTGCACGAGCTGGTGGCCTTGGGTTTCTTCAGCGCCGTGAGCGTGCCGGTGACGCTGCGCGGGCAGAGCCTGGGCTCGTTGGTGCTTCTCTCCGCCGCGCCGTGGCGCACCTACGACCACGCCGATCTCCAGCTCGGTACGCGCCTGGCCCACCGCCTTGCGCTGGTGCTGGAGAACCTGCGTCTCCGACGAGAAGCACAGCGCGCGCTGGAGCTGATCTCCATTGCCAGCCATGAGCTGCGCAGCCCGCTGGGCACGCTGCGACTCAACCTGCACCTGCTGCACCGCGCGTGGAGCTCGGGCGGGGAGAAGCCGCGCGTGTTCGACACCGCGGCGCGCCAGTTGGACCGCATGGACTCCGTGGTGGACCGTCTGCTGGACGTGACGCGCATCCGCTCCGGTCGCCTGGTGCTGCGCCCGGTGAACGTGGACCTCTGCACGGTGGTGACGGAGGCGCTGGCCCGCCTGGAGGATGACCGCACGCGCGCGGGGTGCGTGGTGCTGCTGGATCTCCCGTCGACGTTGCAGGGCTACTGGGACCGCGACTGTGTGGAATACGTGGTCATCAACCTGCTGGGGAACGCGTTCAAGTACGGCGCGGGCCTGCCGGTGGACATGGTGCTGGAGGCCACCGACGACGGCGCGCGCCTCATCGTGCGGGACCGCGGCGTGGGCATCCGGCCCGAGGATCACACGCGCGTGTTCGGTCGGTTCGAGCGCGCCTCGCAACGTCAGCCCGGTCTGGGGCTGGGGCTGTGGATCGTGCGCAAGCTGGTCGACGCACTGGGGGGAGACATCCATCTCGCCAGCGACGTGGGACGCGGCGCCACCTTCACCGTGGATCTTCCGCGCGGCGCCGACGCACCGGTCACGGCTCCAGCGTCACGTCTGGCCGGTTGAGGTTGGCGAACATCACCTGGGTGGCAAACCAGCGCGCCACGAGGTTGATGGCCACGCCCACCACGATCCCGAAGCCCGTCTGCGCAAACACCACCGCCACCCCCAGCCCAATCCACGCCACCACCGTCCACACCAGCACGGGCAGCATCCACTCCACGTCGGGGCGCGCGCCCACCAGCATCAGCGGCGCCCACAGACCCGCGCCCACCTCCACCAGCAGCACCGTGAGCCCCAACAGCAGCCAGCGCTTCTCGTGCAGTCGCGTCTTCATGGGCTTGGGGAAGCCGAATGCGAGCCAGATGCGGTCGGTGGCGGGAGCGGGGGCGGCTTTTTCCGTCGGAGCCTGGGCGGGAGCGGGGCGGACCTCGTCGGCGTGCACGGTCCGGGGAGTCAGCATCACCAGCGCAAGCGGAAGGGCCAGCATCAGCAGCACGGACATCCACCGGCCTCGCATCGTGGGAGTCTCCTCTCCGGGGCAGGCATGCATTCCTATCCGCAAACGGCGCCGTTGACAGCCACGGGCGGGCTCTGGGACAGCGGGTGCCATGCCGCCGTTCCCCGCGCTTGATGACGAGGAAGGAGCCCACGTCCCCACCGGCCTGCGCGTCTGGGACGCCCACGTGCACTTCTTCCCGGACCGCCTCTTCGCCGCCATCTGGCGCTGGTTTGACACCTACGGCTGGCCCATCCGCCACAAGCTCCCCGCCGACGAGGTGTTGGCCTTCCTGCGCGCGCGGGGCGTCGAGCGGTGCGTGGGGCTGTGTTACGCGCACAAGCCCGGCATGGCGGAGGCGCTCAACCACTTCATGCGTGATTTTTCCGCGCGTCACCCCGAGGTCATCCCGTTGGGGACGGTGATGCCGGGTGAGCCGGATGCGCGCGGGATTGTGCGAAGGGCGCTCGGTGAGCTGGGGCTGCGCGGCATCAAGCTGCACTGTCACGTGCAGGCCCTGGCCGCCGACGACGCCACGCTGGACCCCGTGTACGAGGAGGCCACGTTGGCGCGCCGGCCGGTGGTGATCCACGCGGGTCGGGAGCCGGCCATGGACGGGCTGCCGCGTCACCCGCACGAGCTCTGTCAGGTGGACGCCATTGAGCGCGTGTTGACGCGACATCCGGGGCTCACGCTGGTGGTCCCCCACCTCGGCGCCGACGAGTTTGACGCGTACGAGGCGCTGCTGGACCGCTTCCCCAGCCTCCACCTGGATACGACGATGGTGGTGGGCGAGTACTTCCAGGTGCGCCCCGACATGAGCATGCTCACCCGACGGGCGGACCGTCTCATGTACGGCACGGACTTCCCGAACATCCCGTACGCCTGGGACCGCGAGCTGCACCGCATCCTGCGCGCGGTGCCCGACCACGACGTGCGGGAGAAGATCTTCTGGCGCAACACCGCGCGCGTGTTTGGCGCGTGAGGTGCGACACCCGACTCACGCCACGGCAACCCATCTGGGAGAGCGCGAGATGTGGTCGAAGGGCGGTGGCGCCGAGCCGGTACCGGTGGCGACGGGCGAGGTTTCAGCGAGCGGGGCGGGCAGCAACGACGATGTTCTCTTGGCACCCCTCGAACAATGTGGGGAGAAGGTTCGATTGACGCTCAGGCAAAGTAGAAGCAGCAGGGGTTGGTGGCCTGCAATTCGTTCCCGATGACATCCCTTTGACGAGTATTGGACCCAGGTAGGTTACGGCAGTGCGCCCCAGGGTGTTGAGTCCAGGTAACCAGCTCCAAGTTCTCGGAGGCTCGCCGTGAGAGTGACATCGGGCATTGCCGCGACGTGTTTTCTTGCGTGTGTCGTTCTCCTCGGCGCGACGACACTTCCCAGGCATTCGACGTGTGCGACATTGGTGGGGCCATCGCAGGTGCTGCCATTCCAAGGGGTCCACTTCATAGCGGTTATCGAGACTTACACACCAGGTGCGGCTGCCAACGCCTACGGGGACTTGGTTGTTCTCAGGCCCGATGGAACGGAAGTCATCGTCCCGCACGGGTCAGCTCGCGCCGTTCATCGCAAAAGCACGTACTGGACGGCAGACGGGAAAGGCGTTTTTGCTGTTCGTTACTTGGACCGAGACGGGAGGGGTTCTGCCATCTTGGATCGCGCTGGAACGTACAGGATTCGCGCGGCGAACACTCGCGAGGACGCGCCAGTCTGCCGAGACTTGATTTTCGACGTTGACGAATTGACGCGGGCAGATGCGGTAGCATTGGACGCAGTTCGGCAGCGTTCGCTCCACGGATTGTTCTATGACAACGACTATGTCGGACCCCTCTCCGACGCTCCAGGAGCCAATCCGTTCGCGGGCACTGGCACCTTCGCCACCGAGGTAGCTGACTTGGCGCAGCGTCATTCAGCGTCGCGGTACGCGCCCCTGCTGCGCCTTTCGTCGACGTTGATCTACGCGTTGTCTCTGCCTGAAACAACCGGCCTTTCTCGGACGAGAGATTTGGAAGCGCTACGCAAGGAACGTGTTGAAGAGGCAGTCGCCCGTCTTGTTGCCTTGGCGGAAGATGGTTCGACCCCGCTCGCAGCTCGGGCGTCCTACGAGGTGGCGCGCCTGAAGTATCGGCTTGGTGATGTTGCCGGAACACGAACGTGGTTGGAGCGTACCCAGCGGATGGCAGGACCGGGCGCGGACCCGGCGCTGGCCTATCTCGCAAGACACTGGCTAGCGACGAACGGTGTGTTTTCGAACAAACCGCCGGCGACCAAATGATCGACACCCACACGCGGCGCGTGGCGCCTTGTTCAAGATCGCCAACGGCTCACGACGTCGTCGCGCGTGCGTTCAAGCTGCTGTCGTGTCACCAATGGTGCGGGCGACTGCAACGTAACCGTCCGGCACGGTGATCTTGTGGTCGGTTGATTATGGGCGGAGAACTACGCAGCCTGGGGGATATCTGCGTCCGGTCCGAAGCGGTGCTTCCAGTGCTGGGGCAACAGCTCGTCGA
>JBFMGU010000041.1:0-52978 GCA_040752415.1 Myxococcota bacterium | reverse complement strand
GGCTCACGCAAGCCCCTCAACGGAAGAAGCCCCGGAGAGCTGCGCTCGACGGGGCTTACGCACCTGGCCTGCCGTGGACTTCACGTCGTGAAGGCGGTGCAGGCGGTGCAGTCCACGGCAGGAAAAGAGGCTTCACCGTTGTTCCGCGGCGCACCGTCGGCGACGGCAGCGACGGCTCACGCAAGCCCTTCAACGGAAGAAGCCCCGGAGAGCTGCGCTCGACGGGGCTTACGCATCCTGGCCTGCCGTGGACTTCACGTCGTGAAGGTGGTGCAGGCGGTGCAGTCCACGGCAGGAAAAGAGGCTTCACCGTTGTTCCGCCGCGCACCGTCGGCGACGGCAGCGACGGCTCACGCAAGCCCTTCAACGGAAGAAGCCCCGGAGAGCTGCGCTCGACGGGGCTTACGCACCTGGCCTGCCGTGGACTTCACGTCGTGAAGGCGGTGCAGGCGGTGCAGTCCACGGCGGAAAGGGGCTTCACCGTCGTTCCACGGAGCACCGTCGACGAAGTCAGCGACGGCGCACGCAAGCCCATCACGCAAGCCGATCAACGGAAGAGGCCCCGGAGAGCTGCGCTCGACGGGGCTTACGCACCAGGCGGGTGCAGGCGGTGACAATGTGCAATCCGGACTGGGACGTCCGCCGCGGGCCAGCGGCGGCGTCACCGTCGACAACGACGTTGCCCCGGTCGACAACGACGTTGCCTCGTCGGACACCCCTCACGAGTCTGCCCGACGCACCCGCGCCAGCCGCACCTCGAGCCCCATGCGCAGCAGCGCGTCGTGCCACAGGCGTTGCTCCAGGTGCAGCTGGTCCCCCGGCCCCTTCACCTCCACCAGCATCGGTCCACTCTCCGCCAGCACCAGCAGGTCCGGCAGCCCCCGCGCGTGTCGACGAGGATTCCACGCCAGCCGCTCCAGCAGCGGAAGCAGCCTGCCTCCCAGCGCATCCGCCGCCGCCACCAGCTGCTCCGCCGTGTACTCGCTCCAATCCACGCACGCGTTGATGGTGCCGCGGTGCCGCTCCCACGCCGCGCGCACCTCGGCGCCCAGCGATGTCCCCGCCAACACCCCCAGCCTCCCCTCGACGAGAACCCGCCGGTTCCGGTGGAAGTGCTCGGAGGCCAGGTCCAGCGGCGCCGACTGGAAACGGTGCTGGAACATCCCCGGCACGCGCGCGTAGATGACGTCCCAGAACAACAGGCCGAACAGTGTGCGGTACAGCGCGTTCTCCGCGTGCAGCCCGCCGCCCAGCGCCTCCAACGTGGCGTGCTCCACGCTGACCGGCTCCCCCGACGCCCCGCGGTACTGCGGCTTGGGCCCCAGGTGACCGGCGGGCTGCAGCGCCAGCTCCACCACCGGAGCCTCGCACAACCGTCGACGGGGCCGCACCCCACCCGTCACCAACGCCGCGCGCGTCTCCACCGCGAAGCGCGCCACGTCGTCCAGCGTGGGGTCGGCCAGCAGGGCCGCGCTCTCCGTGGTGAACCGCTCCGGCACCCCCGCCCGCCGTGCCAAGAGCCCCAACCGGTCCGCCGCCTCCGCCCGGATGCGCGACTGCGGCGCGTGCCGCACCAACGTCACGTAGGCGTCCAGCACGCCGTCCACCACGTCCTGTCGCTCCAGCTCACGCGCGCAGGCATAGGCCACCCGCGCAAAGCACCGACGCGGATCCAGTCGCCACGCGTGCGCGGGCGTGGGCACGGACTCCACCAGGCCGGCCACGGCCTCCCGCAGATGGCCCAGCAGCAGGGTGGGCTGGTCCAGGGGGAGCGGCCGGGATTCGAACGCCACGGCGTCCAGGTGCGCTTCCAGCGCCTCCCGGCTGGGGAACAGCGGGAGGTCCTGCGCCAGCTCATAGTCGGGATACCGCGCCACCTGCAGCGAGACGCGCACGAACTCCGAGAGGTCCTGGCCCAGGTTCCCAAAGAACAGCAGCTGCGCCAGGTCAAACACCGGCGCCTGCAGCCGCTCCACGAACAACTCGGACGCCCGCAGCCGCGCGCTGGCCTCCTGGGAGCCCCGGATGTCCGCCACCAGGTCCTCCTTCCGGGAGGACACCCGCAGCCCCGCCACCCGCGCCGCGGCCTTCAGCTCGTCGGCGGTGAAGAGCCAGAGGAACTCCCGGGTGTCGTCGGGATTCACCGGGAGGCCACACCGCGCCACGAACCCCGCCCCCTCCAGCGTGCGCAGCGCCTCCGCCAGCGTGCCCACCTCCGGGTAGTCCAGCTGGGAGAGCCGGAAGAGCGGGCCCTGGCGCAGGTAGAGACGCGCATACAGCCGACGCGGCCCCAGCGGCAGCGCCAGGAAGCGCTCCAGCGCGGCGGCCTCCTCGTCGTGGAGGATGGCGCGGTAGCGCTGCAGGGCGTGCAGCACCACCTGCTCCAGGTTGTCCAGGTAGTAGCCCTCCGCCAGGCGCAGCGGCGCTTCGGTGCTCAGCACATCCACGGGCGACCCGATCACCGCCACGACCTTCACCCCCGGATACACCAAGCCCGGCGCCGCCCCCGCTGCAACCAGGGACGAGGCCGGGCCGGATGACGCACCACGCAGGGCCCTCATGGCCCCACGGGCCTCACGCCTTGGCGAGCGCCTTCTCCTTCTTGTCGCTCTTCTCCGCGGCCTTGGTGGCCTGCTTCATCACCTCGCCGAAGTTGCCGGTGGGCATGTTGCGCGCGCCGCTCTTGGCCGTCTCCACCAGGAACTTGCTCACGTGCTCCACCGCCCACGGGAAGTGCGCGTCGCGCAGGCTCTTGTGGTCCATGTCGCAGGCGTGGTTGGTGATGTCGATGGCGTAGAGCACGCCGTCACGCACCGCGAACTCCATGGCGTTGGTGTCGTAGCCAATGGCCTCATTGAAGGCGATGGAGTACTCCGCCGCCAGCTTGGCGTGCTTGGGGTCCACCACGCTGAGGTCCTGCACGTACTCACCCATGCCGCCCGGACGCGGGATGTAGCGGATGGCGCGCGTGTACTTGCGGCCAATGCAGATGCAGCGGATGTAGTCCTCCCACTTGATGGCCTCCTGCAGCATCATCGTGAGGGTGCCGCTCTCGTTGTAGGCGTCCACGGCCTGCTGCGCGCTCTCGATCTTGTACACGTTGCGCCAGCCACCGCCGAAGGCGGGCTTCATGTAGCAGGGCAGACCCACCTCCTTGAGGCGGTAGTTCCAGTCCAGCGGCCAGAGGTTGCGCAGGCTCTGGTCGTTGATGTCCGCGGTGTACGCCCTGTTGGGCAGCACGCTGGTCTTGGGCACCGGGATGCCCAGCTTCTGGGCCAGGCTGTAGCCGAAGAACTTGTCGTCCTGGTGCACCCAGAACGGGTTGTTGACGACGTAGGTCCCCTGCAGCGACGCCTGCTTGAGGTAGACCTGGTAGTAGGGCACCTCGTGGCTGATGCGGTCCAGGATGACCCGGTAGGGGCAGGGCTCGGAGAGGCTGGTGCCGCCCAGCTGGACGAACTCCGCCGTCACTCCGGCGTTCATGCTGTTGATCTTCTCGATGACGGCGTTGGGGAAGCTGTTCTCCCGTCCGCGCAGCAATCCGATCTTCATCTGCTCCCGCTCCTGGTCAGGTAGGGTTGAAAGGGCCCCGAAAAAAGGTGCGCGCGCTCTTGGCACGCCTTGATGCGCCTTTCAACCAGGGCGGCCCATGTCACCGGCCGCACCCCGCCGCGCAAGCCCTTGGCCGGGGGCCTGGCCATGCAACGGATGCGTGGCCGGTTGACGGGAGCGTGTTGGCAAGCCAAGAAGCGCCCCCCGGGGCACGCGGGAAGACCGTATGCTCCGCACCGGGAGGACGGGCGACGATGCTGGACGGTCAATTCACGCTTGGCGTGGAAGAGGAATACCAGATTGTGGATCCGGAGAGCCGTGAGCTGCGCTCGTATGTGAGCCGGCTGCTGGAGGACGGCAAGAGCGTCCTGCGGGAGCGGGTCCGCCCGGAGATGCACCAGTCCATGGTGGAGGTGGGCACCAGCGTCTGCGCCGACGTGGAAGCGGTGAAGAGCGAGCTGGTGGAGATGCGCGGGGAGCTCAACAAGCTGGCCCAGCGGGGCGGCCTGCGCATTGCCGCCGCGTCCACCCACCCCTTCAGCGACTGGAAGACCCAGGACATCACCGACCGCGCCCGCTACCACAACATCGTCCATGACCTGCAGGACGTGGCGCGCGGCAACCTCATCTTCGGCCTGCACATCCACGTGGGCATCAAGGAGAAGGACGTGGCGGTGGCGCTGGCCAACCAGGTCCGCTACTTCCTGCCGCACCTGCTGGCGCTCTCCACGTCGAGCCCGTTCTGGGAGGGCCGCAAGACCGGCCTGATGAGCACGCGCTGCCAGGTCTTCAAGCGCTTCCCGCGCACCGGCATCCCCGACGAGTTCGAGAGCCACGAGCAGCTGGTGGCCTTTGTGAAGATGCTGGTGAAGACCAAGTGCATTGACGACGCCAAGAGCATCTGGTGGGACGTCCGCGCGCACCACATCTACGACACCGTGGAGCTGCGCATCTGCGACATGCCCTCCAACATGGAGCACACCATCGCCATTGTGGCGCTGGCGCAGGCCATCATGGCGCAGCTGTACCTGCTGTACCGTCGGAACCAGAGCTGGCGCCGCTACCAGCGCTCCCTGCTGGAGGAGAACAAGTGGCGTGCGCTGCGCTACGGCGTGCACGGCAAGCTCATCGACTTCGGCCGGATGGAGGAGCGGCCGTTCCTGGAGCTGGTGCCGGAGCTGGTGGACTTCGTGAAGGAGGCCACCCAGGCGCTGGGCACCGAGAAGTACATGCCCACCATCCTGAAGATTGCGCAGGAGGGCACCAGCGCGGACCGCCAGATCGAGGTGTTCGAGAAGAGCGGCGGGGACTCCAAGGCCGTCGTCGACTGGATGATGGCCGAGACGATGAAGGGCATCTGAAGCCCCGTCAGTAGACCCAGCCCGGCAGGACCAGCTGTTGCAGCCCCTCCTCGGCGGCAACGTCGCGCACGCGGTTGAGCTGGCCCGTCTCCTCGTCAAAAGAGAAGATGGATTGGGTCACGTTGGGACTCTCCACCGTGGGCAGCTGCGCGTAGCCCATGAAGATGGGGCCCGGTGCATGGCTGGGCCAGACGTTCTCCACGCGTGTCACCTCGCCGTCCGGCGACACCACGCGGTAGACGCTGGGCAGCCCCACGTCGCCGGAGAAGCGGTCCTGTTTCACGAGCGCGCGCGTGCCA
Source organism: Myxococcota bacterium (assembly GCA_040752415.1). Classification (GTDB taxonomy): domain Bacteria; phylum Myxococcota; class JACRCW01; order JACRCW01; family JACRCW01; genus JBFMGU01. The sequence continues at coordinate 47,766 of JBFMGU010000041.1, read as the reverse complement.
TCTCGTGACAGTCTCAGCACGTAGTCCACCGCGGTGAAGCCGGTGGAAGGCGAGTGGATGAGCAGCAGGCGTTGCCGGTCCGACCAGCGCCACACCTCGGTGCCGGTGGGGGCGTCCTGCGTCCACGAGACAATGACGTGGTCACCGCGGGCGCCAACCCGGGTACCGGCCCGCCCGTTCACCAGCGGCCCGGCCGGCTCCGCGGCGTTCCACGGCTCCCAGGGGCGCACCGCGTCGTTCTCGTCGAGGATGAACCACACCGGCGTCATCGCGTCGGTGACGGTGCCGGAGCCGGCCAGCTCCCAGCCCGCCCGGTCCTCGCTGACCTCCCCGGTATCCATGTTGACGACGGTGAGGTGCTTGACGCGTTCCACGTCCTGGCTGTTCGCGACATCCAACGCGAGCCGACGCGTGGGCAGGTGCACCGCCATGGATGGCACGAAACCTCCGGCGGGAAGCTCGTGGATGAGGGAAAGGCCGCCGTCGCGCAGGTCCAGCAACCACAGTTGCAGTCCGGTTTGCTCTTGGTTGGGAACACGGCGGATCACGACGTCGTCCGGACCCACGGCGCCAAAGGACAGGTACTCGTTGGGCAGCGGGACAGGCCAGTGCGCCACGGTCTGCACGCTGCCATCCACAATCTCGAACACCGACAGCATGTGATACGCCACCTCCGCACCACCGCTGCTTGACGACGACGAGGAGGTGCTGGAGCTGCTGCTGGAAGAGGTTGGTCCCCCCGCGGAAGATGACGACGAGGAAGTGCTGCTCGAAGCACCCGCGATGAGCGCCGGGTTCTTGCTGGCGATGATGAAACGCTGCGTTCCGGCGAGTCGCTGGATGCTCTGCACCTGGTAGCCGTCCGGGGTCAGGACCTGTTCGCGTTGCCCGCTCGAGAGGCGCCACACCCCCGCGGTCATGCCCTGCGCAATCACCAGGTCCTCCTCGAGGAGGATGGCGACCGGGCTGTCCATGGGCGGGTCGAACTGGATGCGACGCTCCACGACGGCGTGGGTATTGAGCAGCGCCCAGCCGGGGTCCTGGCTGATGCGCGCCAGGATGGGTGAGGGCAGCAAGCCGCTCCCTCCCGACGAGGAGGGACTGTCATCATCGGGGTTGGTGCAGCTGTGCAGGCCCGCCACCGCACCGGCGAGGAGGCACGCGAGGGGATACCAACGGGGAGAGCGGCGCATGGACGCCGTTTAGCAGACGCCGCGGGATTCCGCTTAGCTCAATTTCGGCGGGGCGACGCGCTTCTTCCCTGACGGCCAATAGACCCCGTCGAGGTCCACGCCCAGCATGTTGGCCTGGTACGTCAGCTTGTCCACCCGGGTGAGCTTGCGGACCTGCGCCGGCTTCATCAGCGGCTCATGCGGGGCGCGGTCCAGGTGCGCGGCAATGTGCTTCATGCACCGGTCCTCGACGCGCCAGGTGGGGTGACCCACGCGGTCCAGGTCAATCGCCGGGGAGAAGCTGCGCAGCGCGCGCTCACCGTCCATGTTGTAATAGAGCTCGAAGTACGTAAGCACCAGCTCGCGCAGGTTGCGGTAGATGGGCTGCCGCGCGCGCAACCCCACGAAGTTGCTCTTGGCCACCGCGCCCCAGCACCCGTCCTGCTGGTAGACAGCGAGCACGTGGTCGTCGTCGCGATGGGCGCGCATGTCCAGGATCAACGCGCGGCCACCGTGCTCCCGGAAAGCCGCCGCCGCCAACACCGCGCCGTCAAAGCAGTGCGCGCGCCGGTCGCGCATCACCGTGCGCGGGCTGCGGTAGATGGGCTCCGTGCTGTAGGGCGTCTCGTCGAGCCAGGCCTGGATGTGTTCCGGGGTGCGGAGACGTTGCAGGACCTGGCGCTCACGCGGGGTCCACTCGGTGCTTACGGGTGTCGTCGGGCGGCGGGGCATGCGGCGCGCGTTGTGCCCCATCCGGACCGGCCTTGGCAATCCGTCTCAGCCGCCCGAGCTGCTGGAGGACGCGCTGCTGGAGGTGCTTCCGCTGGAGCTGGAGGTGGCGGAAGACAACGACGCGGAGCCCGATGACGACGACGTCACGCCCGCACAATCCGGCACGCCGGCGGCATAGACCACGAAGTTGCCCAGGCACACCGACTCACAGCGCGCGTCCGCATCCGAGCAGTCGCCCGCGTTCTCCACCAGCGTCTCCATCAGTGGCCCACCGCGACAACGGCACGAGAACCGACAACGTCCACACGGCGCCCCCGAGCTGCTGCTGGACGACGTGATGGCATTGGGACCGCAGGCGGTGAGGCGCGCGTTGACCACGCCGTCGTCGCACGCGGACTGGCAGGCGTCCTCGGGGTCGGCGCAGGTGCCCGCGTCGGCGCCGGTGGTGATGTCCTGGTCGTCCGCGCCAAAGCACTCGCAGAAGTAGCCGCAGAACGTGCAACCGCCGTCGGAGCTGGAACCGCCGCTGGAGCTGGAGGTCCCCGCGGACCCGCTGCTCGACGATGCACCGGACCCGTTGCCGCCGACGCACGACAGGCCCACCAGGACGACCCCAACCGCCCACGCGCGCGACGACAACTTCATACGCCCAAGCTTGATCATCCCCGGCACCCCACGCAAGTCCCCGCGACTATCGACGGACGAAGTCGCGAACCGCCTGCGCGCGCCGGGCCACCTCCTCGTCGGTGTCCAGGGAGAAGGACCGGGCGTGCCCCAACGTTGTCAGGAAGGACGCCACGCCGTGGGCTGCGCCCTCCAGCGCCTTCTGGCGCGCGGCCGGGAGCTTCTCCAACGTGGTCAGGGCCAGCTTCTTCCGCGTGGCGTCGTAGTCCCAGAAGCCCAGCAGGCCGTCGGCGGAGATAATGGTGCGCACGCCAATGTGCTTGGCGGTGCCCAGCGTGGAGCCGCGGGTGTTGCCCCACACGGCAATCTCCACGTCGTGGTGACGCGGGTGGGTCAGCAGCGCGGGACCGTCATGCACCGTGAGCACGTTGTCCTCACCAGGCAGGAACGTGAAGTGGTTGAGGTCGTGGGGAGCGCCCTCGCGCAGCAGCGCGACGTGCTCGTCCAGCACCACCGCGTCGTCAGCGTGGCCTTCCACGGCGACTCTGGTGACGGGAAGCTGCGCAAAGGCCGCCACGCCGTCGCGCACGCCAAAGCCGGACCACGCGCTGAACTCCTTGGCGGTGACGGGACCGAACTGCCGCACGAAGATCTCCGCCAACGCGCGCACGCGCCCCGGCGTGTCCCTCGGGATGTCCGCGCCCTCGAACGGGTTCCGCTCGGCAACGCGCCAGACGTACCGCTCGGTGTCGAGACGGCCGGTCTCCGCCAGCCGCACGATCTTCCCCTCGAACTCGAGGAAGCGCAGCGCCACCGGCAACGCCGACGACATCCCGACCTTCTTCCCGCGCTCCCCCAGGCTGCGCACCAGCCCGGCGGGCAGGGCCTTGCGCAATCCCTCCGTCGACAGCGGCGCCTTCTTCAGCGCGGCCAGCACGCCCCGGGCAATCTCGTCGACCTCCTTGCGTGGCACGCCGGCCTTCTCCAGGTCACGCTCCAGGCGGGGCAGCGATTGCGTCTCCGCCACCTTCATGACCAGCGGCACGTGCGCACGTGGAACCACGTACATGCAGCCGCGCACCGCGGGCGTCACCTGGACGCGCCCGCTTTTCAGTGCGTCGTCGAGGTGCCCAGGCTCCAGTGTGGGAACGCGCGCCAGCGCGGCCAGGTAGGCGTCCACGCCGCCCAGCGTGCGCAGCCAACCCGTGCGCGTGATGACGTCCTCGACCGTGCCCGACTGTCCTTTCGACAACCCCTGCTGGTGCAACCAGAACGCGCGCGCGCGCGGCAGATCCACCGACGTGGCGGCGCTGTTCCGTGTGGCGGTCCTCTTCGAGGGGGCGCGCTTGGAAGGTGCGGTGCGGGTGGCGGTCCTGGGCATGGGAGCTCCTCACAAAGCGGAAGGTGGATGTGTAGCGGGAGGTCACGGGTGGTAGCCATGCCCTGCGCGCTTGTTCCGTGGGGCGGGCCGACCTATCAGGCCTGTTCCGTCGCCATGAATGCCTCCCGAACGCTTGTCTTCCGACGCTGTGCCGGCTCGCTCCAGGTGGAGTTGAAGAGCTTGGATGACCTGGTGGCCGCCGTGCGGCTGCCCGAGGCGCTGTGGATGGCCACGGCGTGTCCCACCGCGGGATTGCGGTGTGATTCCCGCTTCCTCGAGCTCATGGACACCGACGGGAACGGTCGCATCCGGGTGGAGGAGATGCGTGCCGCGGTGGCGTTCACCTCGCGCATGCTGCAGGACCACTCCGGTTGCGACGCGGGCAGCGATGTGTTGCGCCTTGGTCACCTTTCCGCCGACGCGTCCCACGTGCGTGCCGCGGCGTTGCTCCTCCTGGAGCACCTGAATGCGAGCACCCGCGACGCCGTCAGCTGGGAGCAGGTCCGCGGCGCGGATGCGTTGCTGCGTGAGCACCACATCCACGGCGACGGCGTGGTGGCGCCCGAGGCCATCCAGGAACCCCGTCTCGCCCAGCTGGCGCGCGACGTCATGCGGGCCTTCCCTCCGAGGAAGAACCGCGCGGGGCAGGAGGGCTTCGACGTCGATAGGGTGGAGTCCTTCCGCGCGCGACGGAAGGCGGCGCTGGAGCACCTGGATCGCGGGGAGCGCGTGAAGGTGCTGGGACCGCGCAGCGTGGAGGTGGCGCAGGACGTGGAGCGCGTCACGCCGCGCGTCGACGAGTTCTTCCTCCAATGCCGCCTGGTGGCGAGCCAGCCCGAAGCCCTGGCGCACCTGAAGCTGAAGGGCGAGAAGCTGGACGCGCTCGTCGGCAACCCGCGCGGTCTCGACGAGGCGCTGGCCTCCCTCCCGCTCGCCTCGCTGGATCCCGACGGGATCCTGATGTGGAGCCGCCTGAATCGCGGACCCCTCCACGAGGTGCTGCAGCGCATCCACGACGAGGCAGCGCCCCACGTCGGCGCCGGCGAGAGGATGACCGAGGCGCAGTGGCGAGCGCTGAAGGAATGCGCGCAGGAGATCCTGGCCTGGTATCGCCCCACCCAGGACGACCCCGTGCTCCGCCTGGGCGACGCGCTCCGCACCATCACCGACGACGAGCTGAACCGCCTGCGCGCATTCTCCGAGGAGGACCTGGCGCTGCGCGACCGCGTGGCGGCGATGGGTGACCTGGAGCGGCTGGTCCTCAACCAGCGCTGGCTGCTCAGCTTCGCCAACAACTTCATCAGCATGCCCGACCTCTACGCGCCGGACCGTCACGCGTTGTTCGAGCGGGGACGGCTCGTGCTGGCGGGACGGGAGCTTTCCTTCGCGGTGCTGGTGCCGGACCGCGCGGCACACAGCAAGCTGGCGGAGGAGGGCACCATGTTCATTGCGTACGTGGCCCTGCAGCGACGAGGTGGCGAGGAGTCCTTGGAGGTGGCGGTTCCGGTGACGTGGGGTACCAGCGCGGGATTCGCGGTGGGCAAGCGCGGCGTCTTCTATGACCACCTGGGCCAGGAGTACGACGCCACCATCACGCACGTGGTGCGTCAGCCCGTCTCCTTGTGGGAAGCCGCCACCGCGCCGTTCACACGCATTGGACGTTTCATCGGCGGGAAGATCGAGGCGCTGAGCCAGGCGGGTGAGAAGAGTCTCGACGTGGGACTGGAGACCGCGTACACCGGCGCGGCCAAGAAGGAGCCCGTCCCCGCGGCCACCCCCGCGCCGGGGACCGGAGCCCTGATTGCCGGTGGCGGGGTGGCGTTTGCGGCGGTGGGATCGTCGCTGGCGTTCATGATGGGGCAGCTCAAGAGCCTCACGTTGTTGGATGTGTTCAATGCCATGCTCGCGGTGGTGCTGGTGGTGTCCGCGCCGAGCGCGCTTCTGGGATGGCTCAAGTTGCGCAAGCGGAACCTGGCCATTGTGCTCGAGGGCGCGGGTTGGGCGCTCAATGATCGCCTCATGCTCACGCGCGAGCTGGGGGCGTTGTTCACGCGTCGACCACCGCGGCCGGCCAATTCGCGCGTGGAGCTGAAGGACACCGTGGCCCACGCCTTGCGTGTGCACGCCGCCGCGCAGCCGCATGACGTCGAGGGTGCGCCCCAGTCACGCTGGTGGGTGGGCACCAAGATCGCGGTGGGTCTGGTGGTGATCCTGCTGTGGCAATACCGCGAGACGGTCATGGCGCTGGTGCAGTGGATGATCGCACGCGAGTAGGTGCCACGACGACAAAGACGGGATCGGTACCCGCAGCAGGCAAGCCGTGGCGGCGCTTCACCCGTGCGTGGGATGGCGCTACCCTGCGTCCGCTGCACGTTCCACGACGACGGAGCCTTGGACGCGGCCGGAACGCCATGACGCTGGTTGCACACAAACCCCGCCTCGCAGTCTTCCGCGCCATCGTCGCGGTGGCGGCGTTGATCGCGGTGGATCAGGTGGTGCTCGCCGTCGGCGACTCGGTGGTGGCCTCACCACACTGGCCGGACAACCTGCTACCGCGCATGGTGCGCGCCACGGACACCGACGTGCTCGTGGTGGGGACGTGTCGAGCGGCGCAGCACTTGGACCCGGCGATCCTGCAGCGGGAGACCGGGCTGCGGTTCTTCAACGCGGGCCGCGTGGTGGATGGGCTGGGCAACATTGAGCTTACGCTGAACATCGCGCTCGCACACCTGCAGCCGCGTTACGTCATGGTGGTGCTGGACGACGGCGTCTGGGACGACACCCTGGAGGTTGCACGCGAGGAGTTGTGGCGTCGCCGGCTGTTCTGGACGTTGATGCCGCTGGGCCGGCTCGCGTCGTTGAGCGGCATCTACGGTACGTCCATGTTGTGGCTGTCGAGCGGGCTGTTCAAGTACGCGGGGCAAGGCACCGTGCTGTTGAAGGCGTTCGAGGGTGTATTGCGCGGTGAGGTGCCGCCGCCCACGGACGGGTACCAGCCCAGGCCCGCGGAGCGTTCTCTCGTCGATCAGCTCCGGGATGAGAAAGCACGGGCGCAGATGGAGCGAAGCACGTTGCGCAGTCTCCCGGTCAACCCGTTCGCCACCAACACGGTGGGGCGCATCCTCGACCTCATTCGCAGCGCCGGCAGCAGGCCCCTGCTGGTGATCACGCCCATGCACGCGTTGCGCGCGACGGAGTCTGTCAATCTCCAGCAAGCGGAGCTGGTCCGTGGTCTCGCTACCGCGCACGGCGCTTCAGCATTCGTGTTCCTTGGCAATGACACTGCCTGGGCCACGCGCGCGGAATACTGGAGCGACACCGGGCACATGAACATCCACGGCGCGGCGGCCTTCTCCGCGGAGCTGGCAAGCAGGTTGCGCCTGGAGCTGGTGGCAAAGACGCCATGAGCTTTGTTTCGACGGAGTTCGTGGCCTTCCTGGCCGTGGCCCTGGGGACGTTCTTCCTGCTCCCCGACCGCTGGCGGAACATCTGGCTCCTGGTGTGCAGCTGTTGGTTCTACGCGCACTGGAGCGTGCGCTACCTCTTCCTCCTCCTCGGGACCATGACGCTGGACTACTTCGCGGCGTTGCTGCTCGAGAGAGCGCAAGCACCGCGTACCCGGAAGCTGGTGCTCTGGATGAGCGTGGCCACCAACCTCGGGGTGTTGTTCACATTCAAGTATTTCAACCTGTTCTCGGAGCTGGTCGCCAACGTCGCCGGGGCCAGGCCGCTCTCCCTGGAGCTCATCCTGCCGTTCGGGATCTCTTTCTACACGTTCCATGCGATGAGCTACACCATCGACGTGTACCGAGGGGTGATTCGCGCGCAACGCAACTTCGTCCATTACGCGTGCTTCGTGTTGTTCTTTCCGCAGCTGGTGGCGGGTCCCATTGCGCGAGCGCGCCACCTGCTCGGTCAGTTCGCGCTGCCCAAGCGCCTCACCTTCGAGAACATCTGCGACGGCTCCTGTCTGGTGGCGCGTGGCTACGTGCAGAAGATGCTGTTGGCGGACCACCTGGCGCCGGTGGTGGACGCATACTTTGGCGACGAGGTGGCCAAGACGCCGTTCCTGGTGGTGCAGGCCGTCTACTTCTTTGCCTTCCAGATCTACTTCGATTTCAGTGGCTACTCGGACATCGCGCGCGGCGTGGCCCGATGGTTTGATTACGACCTCACCATCAACTTCAACCGCCCCTACATTGCCGCCAGCGTCACCGAGTTCTGGCGTCGGTGGCACATCTCGTTGTCGACGTGGCTGCGCGACTACCTGTACATCAGCCTGGGTGGAAACCGGCACGGCGCGTGGCGGACCTACCGCAACCTCCTCATCACCATGCTGCTGGGGGGACTGTGGCACGGGGGAGCGTGGACGTTCCTGTTGTGGGGCGGATACCACGGCGTGCTGCTGTGCGGGGAAAGGTTGTTGGGAATCAACGGTGGCGTCGTCGCTGGGGCCGCGCGACCCTGGTGGCGTGTGCTGATCACGTTCCACCTCGTGCTCATCTCGTGGGTGTTCTTCCGCGCGGACTCCTTCGCCCAGGCCACCGAGATCCTCGAGTATTGTGCGTTCTTCCTGGCGGAGCCCGAAATCTCCGTGGGCGCGGTGCAGGGCTCGCTCTGGCTCGGGATCGCGGCGTTCCTGAGTTTCGAGGCGCTGGAGGAGAGGTGGGGGCTCTTGCAGCGCTATGCGCGCTGGGGATGGGGCTGGAAGCTGGCGACGCAGTTGTTGTTGTTGACGACGGTGGTGATCTTCAAGCAGGACAATCCCAAGGCGTTCATCTACTTCCAGTTCTGACGTCGGGTGCGGCCATGGGCGGTGGTGCGACGGTGCTGCGGGGGGGCGTTTTGCTCGTCGTGGGTATGCCGCTCCTGGCGGGATCCGCCTTATCCTGCAACCGCGATGCGCCCGCCGTCCCCGCGCCCGCCGCCGTGGTCGCTCCGAAAGTAACGGGCCCCACGCCCGACCGCGTTGTGACCTTCAAGCAGGTGGGCGACGTTTCGCTCTCGCTGCACGTGTTCGAGCCGCGCGGTGACCCGCCCGTCACGGGGCGTCCAGCCTTCGTGTTGTTCCACGGTGGTGCGTGGTCAGAAGGAAGTCCCCGGGACTACTACCGCCACTGCGCGGAGCTGGCGTCCGCTGGCGTGGCAGCTTTCTGCGCCGAGTACCGCGTGAGCAAGCGACATCACACCACGCCGTGGGAGGCCGTGCGGGATGGAAAGTCCGCGGTCCGGTGGGTTCGTGCGCATGCGCGTGAGCTGGGCGTGGATCCGCAGCGCGTCATTGCCGCCGGGGCGTCCGCGGGTGGGCATGTCGCGGCCTGCGCGGCGCTGATAGACGGACTGGATGAGGCCGACGAGGACCGCTCCATCTCGTCGCGCCCCGACGCACTGGTGTTGTTCTTCGCGGTGGTAGACACGTCTCCCACCGAGGGCTTCGGCGCGGATGTGTTGGGGCCCCGGTACCGTGAGCTGTCTCCGCGCGAGCACATCCGCGCCAACCTTCCGCCCACCATCATGTTCCACGGCACCGTCGACCACGTGATGCCCCACGCGACCGTGGAGAGGTTCTGCGCGGAGATGCGTCGTCACGACAATCCTTGTGAGTTGCTCAGTCATTCCGGCCGCGGGCACACCTTCATGAATCCCGACGAGCCCTCCAGCGACTACACCGACGTCATGACGCGTACACTGCGCTTCATCCGCACCCTGGAGCACGCCCGGCGCTAACTCACTCACACGGGAAATCCGTGGCCCTTCCACACTGGTGGCACCCCGTGGAAGCCCTAGCCGTGGTGTTGGTCCTGCGACCGAACGCGCGGCGATGGTAGAAATAACGTCGTGCGAAGTTCCGGGGTGGGGAACAAACGCGTTGCTTCGGCGTTCGCCGTGCTGCAGGCGGTGCTGGTTGCGCTGCTGGGCGTGCACGTGGCCCTGTTCGACGATCAGAGCCCGTACCTGCTGGCCATCATCGCGGGCGCGGTCATCTACCTGGGATTCCACGTTGCGCTGGGGCGGGGATTCAGACTGGCGCGCCAGGTCACCGTGGTGCTGATCACGCTGCTCACGGTGGTCACGCTCCGAGAGCCCTACCTGACGCAGGTCCCCTCGTTCTCACTGTTCATTCCCCCGGTGATCGCTTTGATCCTGACGTCGCCTTCCTGGGTGATTGGCGTCGTCGTCTTCGAGATTGCCGGGTTGTCCCTCCGCGCAGGATGGCAGTGCGTCATGCTCCAACCGCAGACGCTGATGCTCTTCATCATGGTGATGGTGGGCATCGTGTTCAGCCGGACGATGATGGAGGGCGCGCTGCTGCAGGCGGAGGCGGCACGGGCGGACGCGGAGCGCAAGGCCCGGGAGCTGTTGGAGGAACAACGTCGGGCGGCGCAGCTGGAGGAGGAGCTCAGACACTCGCAACGGCTGGAAAGCCTGGGCCGGTTGGCCGGTGGCGTGGCGCATGACTTCAACAACCTGCTCACCGTCATTGGCGGGTCCGCCAGCCTCGCGGAGGAATCCCTGGAGGCAAGCCACCTCGCCCGTCGGGACCTGCAGGAGATCCAGAACGCCGCCACCCGCGCCGCCGACCTCACCCGCCAGCTTCTCGCCTTTGCTCGTCGTCAGATCCTGGTGAAGCAGGTGACCAGCCTGCACGAGATCCTGGAAGAGCTGGAGCGCATGCTCACCCGGCTGCTGGGCGAGAAGGTGCGCCTGGAGACGCGTCGTGGCGCGGAGGAGGTGCTGGTGGACGCGGACCGCGGACAGGTCCTGCAGGTGTTCGTGAACCTGGTGGTGAACGCGCGCGACGCCATGCCCGACGGAGGCACCATCACCATCTCGCTCAGCACCTGCAATCCGCCCCAGTGGACCTCCCTGGAGGCGCGGGCCGGTCCGCCGCGCTGGGCCCGGGTCGACGTCGAGGATACCGGGCACGGCATGAGTGAGGAGATCCGCGCGCGCCTCTTTGAGCCGTTCTTCACCACCAAGGGCCTGGGCCGCGGCACCGGGCTGGGGCTGGCCACGTCCTTTGGCATCATCAAACAGCATGAAGGCCACATCACCATCGACAGCACGCCCGGACGTGGCAGCCGGTTCAGCGTCTTCCTGCCCCTCTCCCAGCAGAAGGCGTCCGGACGTCACGTGGCCTCGTCGACCGAGCTGCCCCGAGGACATGAGCGCGTGTTGCTGGTGGAGGACGACGTGCACCTTCGTGGTGTGGCCGTGCGGGTGTTGAGGGAGGCGGGTTACCAGGTGGACGGCGTGGGCAGCGCGGAGGAGGCCGTTGGCCGGTTGGAAGCGGAGGCCTATGACGCCGTGGTTTCCGACGTGGTGATGCCGGGCAAGAGCGGCCTGGAGCTCATGGAGCACGTCACGCGCGAGCACCCGGACATGGGTGTGGTCCTCATGTCGGGCTACGCCGACACGCTCCTGGACCGGCCGCGCGGGACGGGGCGCTCACCGGAGTTCCTGCAGAAGCCGTTTCCGCCGCGCGCGTTGCTGGAGGCACTGCAGCGCGCATTGATGCACCGCACGACGCGGCAACCCACGCGGATTGCCAGCTGAGTCACCACGCGCTCACTTCTTCGTGATCTCACCACAGGCAATGCGGTTGCCCGAGGCCCCGGAGGGCTGGGTCTCGTAGTCGTCCGCCGAGGCGTGGATCACAATGGCCGCGCCGTCCTTGTCCAGCAGGGAGGACTCGCCCTTGCTGATGGTGATGTCGGACGCCAGGTGCTCGAACTGCAGCTTGCCGGTCTCGGGGACGGTGATGTTCGGCAGGTCGCCCGCGTGGTGGCCGGCCTTCAGCTCGTAGCCGTGGGACTTGTGCGTGGGATTGAAGTGCCCGCCGGCGGACTCGAAGGGTGGTTCGCATTTGCCCACGTCGTGGATGTGGATGGCGTGGACGCCGGGCGGCACGTTCTGCAGGTCCCCCTTGATGAGCACACCGGATGGCGTCTCCGTCAGCGTGACCGTGCCCACCGGGGCACCCTTGGCATCCTTGAGCTCCACCCGGTGCTCGACGAGGGGAGCCTTCTCCTTCTTGCTTTCCTGCGCCACGGCGGGCGCGGCCAGCAGCATCACGACGACGATGATGGCGTCTCTGCGCATGTTGCCTCCTCGTGCATGGCCATGACGTGGCGCTCCGCATCACCGCGCGCCAGTTCCGTGACGACGTCCTGGGTGAAGGCGGGAGGTGGGCGAGCTCGTTACCACCAGGCACGGAAGGAGAAGTCATGGGACGCAGGACCACTCGACGCACGTTCATCAAGATAGCCGCTGCCACCGCCGCGCTCGGCAGCACCCGCCTCTCCGCTGCGCCGCTGGTGAACGGGGAGGTCCCACGACGACCCCTGGGGCGCACCGGCGTCGAAGTCTCCATCCTGGCCCTCGGCGGCGCCCACCTGGGCGTGGTCCAGGACGAGGGCGACGCGATCCGGATTGTGCAGGAGGCCGTGGATGGGGGCATCACGTTCATGGACAACGCCTGGGAATACGCCAACGGCCGCGCCGAGGAGATCATGGGGCGCGGGTTGAAGGGACGTCGGGAAAAGGTGTTCCTGATGACCAAGGTCTGCACCCACGGGCGCAATGCCGACGTGGCCATGCAACAGCTCGAGGATTCCCTGCGCCGGCTGGGCACCGACCACCTGGACCTCTGGCAGGTGCACGAGGTCATCCGTCACGACGATCCCGACCTGCACTATGCGGAAGGTGGCGTGTTGGAGGCGCTGGACCGCGCGCGGCAGCAGGGCAAGGTGCGCTTCGTGGGATTTACCGGTCACAAGCACCCGGACATCCACCGCGAGATGCTGCGTCGCGGGTATGCGTTCGACACCGTGCAGATGCCGCTCAACGTCTTTGACGGGACGTTCCGCAGCTTCGAGAAGCACGTGCTCCCCGAGGTGAACCGGCGCGGCATGGGCGCCATTGGCATGAAGAGCCTGGGCGGCGCCGGCGACCCGGTGCGACGGGGCCTGGTGACGCCGCAGGAAGCCATCCGCTACGTGCTCAGCCTTCCCATTGCCGCGCTGGTCAGCGGCATCGACTCGTTGCAGGTGCTGCGACAGAACCTGGAGATTGCGCGCACCTTCCGTCCCATGTCGCCCCAGGAGATGCAGGCGCTGCGGGACCGCGTGGCGCGCGAGGCCAGGAGCGGTGAGCTGGAGCTGTTCAAGACCACCCGCACCTATGACGGCGCGCTGGGTCGGCAGGTGCGCGGCGACTGAAGCGCAACCCCTCCCGTGCAAGACGATGTAGGACACGTCGGCGACGGCGCATGAATCCCGCGCGGGGTTCGTTCGTCACGAGGCGGATCCGCGTGTGCCTTCCGGTGCCAACGTCAAGGGGCGCCGGGAACACCACGCGGAGCACGGCGTCTTGTACTCAGTGGCAGGCGCATCCATGCTGGGGGTCGCCTGACGTGACCCGGGGAGAAACCCATGCGCATTGCACGCCGCACCCCCGCCGTCCTCGTGGCGGGACTGGCGCTGGCAACCACCATCACCCGCGCGGATGAGCCCGCGGTCTCACCTCCGCGCGAGGTGGGTGTCCCCAAGGGACAGGGCAAGTCACTTCCCACCATCAAGCTCACCGCGCCGGAAGGTGGATGGACCGTGGGCCGCATGCTGACGGTGGCCGGCACGTGCAGCGACCCCACCGTCAACCCCGTCCTCGTCTCCATCAACGGCGACCGTTACCTGCTGCGCACCACCAATGGCCGCTTCAGTCGGCAGTTTCCCGCGGCGCGCGGCAAGAACGTCGTCACGGTGATGGCCACCAACCAGGCCGGCACCGCCACCGCGCAGGCCACCAGCTACGCGGAGATTCCCGCGGTGCCCATGAAGGTCATCCTCACCAGCGACACCGACGGCGTCTACACCGACCTGCACATCTACGAGCCCACCAAGGACGCGGTGAAGGACGGCAAGCTGGAGCCGGGCAGCATGCCGCATGTCTACTGGGCCAACACGTCGTCACCGTCGGGCGGGACGTTCTACCTCAATGAGCAGCAGGGGGACTTCGACCAGCCGGGCTATGGACCCTATCTCTATGTCCACCGGAGCCCGCCCGCGGGCGTGTACCTGGTGGCCACCAACTACTGGCCCTCGGGCGACAAGGCGCACACCCTGGCCACGTTGAACGTGACGCTCTTCGAGGGCACGCCGCAGGAGGTCCGTCGTCGGGTGCAGGTGCCGTTGGCCACCCAGGGCACCACCAAGGAGCTCATGTGGATCAACGTGCTGGGGGAGGGACGCGCGCTCCTCTACGTCCCCGGACAGGACCCGCCCCCGGACCCCGCGGTATGGCCCACGAATCTCGCCGAAGCGGCGAAGCAGCTTGCAGGTACCTCGGATTACGGCGGCGAGTGAGGGAAGACCATGCGCTGGGCGCGTGCGTTCATCATCCTGCCCCTGCTGGCGTTGGCCCCCGGTCCGACGAGCGAGGCCCTGTTGCGCCAGGAAGTGGGCGCGGTGGCGTTGCGACAGTGGCAGCAGATGGATACCCGCTGGCATCCCCAGCAACGCGACTGCGCCGGGCTGGTCCGTTTCGCGTACCGGGAGTCCTTCCAGCGCTTCGCCGCGTCCTCGGAACCGCTGTGGCGCGACGGGACGGGACGCAAGGTGCCTTTCGCCGACGCGGAGACGCTGCTTCGTCACAACTTCGTCTTCTTGGGGCGGGACGAAGCGACGCAGGAGACGCTGCGCACCGGTGACCTGCTGGCCTTCCGCCAGGTGGCGTCGGGTGTGGATGCCTTTGCGGCGCCATTCCACCTGATGATCGTGGTGCGGCCCACCGGCGCGGACCGGCACCAGCTCCTCGTCGTGTATCACAGCGGAGACCCGGAGAAGGGCATGCGCGCCGGTGCGCTGCGCAACCTGGTCCGCGACGCGCCGCGCGAGTGGATTCCCAGCGCCGACAATCCATCCTTCCTCGGCTTCTACCGTTTCAAGGAGTGGTCCCATGAGTGAGAAGACGCCGTCGACTCCAGCGGGCATGAAGTTCGCGGGTGGCCTCGTCCTGTTCGTGCTGGTGGCGTTCGGGCTGATGAAGCTGCCTTCGCCCCCCGCGCCGCGTGACCAGGCGGTGAAGACCAGGACCACGGGCACCGGTTCGACGACGACGGGAACCACGCCTGCAACGGGGACCGATGGCGTCACGGCGGAACGGGAAGCCGCGGCGCGCGAGGAGAACAAGCCGCAAACGTATTCGCCCACCGGCTATCTCGCCTCGCCCGGAATGTGGATTGAGGTGCATGACCCGCAGGCGGTGAAGGCGGTGTGGGACCGCAACGCGTGGGCGAAGGAAGCGCGGGAGAGCGCGCTGGGGCGCGGTTTCCTCGGGTCGTGGGCGGCGCTGCTGGGCTCGCGCGCGGAGGACCTGAAGACGCAGCTCAAGGGTGCGCTTGCCGACGTGCTGCTAAGCGAGGTGCTGACCCGTCCCTTCCGCGTGGTGTGGTTCAAGGGGCACTCCTCGCGCGGGGAGCCGGCGCTGATCATGGATGATCCGCCTTCGTCCGCGCGCCGCGTGCTGGAGGCCCTCAAGGCGGTGAACAGCACCGAGGTCACCGCGGAACGCTGCCCCGCCATCTCCGACGAGGAACCCGCCGCGAATCCCGACGGAGGGCCCGCGGTCATTGTCGCGGCGCCGGTGCAGCCTTCCGGTCCGTTCACCATGCACACCATCAACATTGCGCAGACCCGCTTGTGGACCGCCTGGCGCGACAACCAGCTCATCCTGGGCACGGGTCCTTCTCCCGTCCTCACCGCGCTCTGCACCACGCTGCCGCCCATGCAACAACATGACGGCCTTCCCCTCGACGTGGCGGTCATGCCGACCAACCTGGGTCGTGAACCGGAGGTGCTCTCGGAAGTGCTGGGCCTGGGCCCGGTGGTGCGCATGGGGTTCGCTGTCGTCGAGGATGCGCTGGCGCCGCGTGGCCTGTGGGGCGGCGTCAAGACTCCCGGACGACTGGCGGAGGCCGCGGCGTCGGAGAACCTGATGAAGCTGGTGCCGGAGTCCACCGGGGTTGCGCTGCTGCTGAACCTGCGGTTGCCCCGTGAGCTCACACGGGAGGCGCTGCTGGCAGCATGGAAGGGCGCCATCCCCGCCGACGCGGTGGCCCGACAAGTGACCATGGTGATGGATCCGCGCGCGGATGCGCTGGAGGCGGCGCTGCTGTGGGGAAGGCCCGAGGACAAGGACGCGCTGCACGCGCTGTTTTCCGTCGATGGCGGGCTGGTGCGCGGGGAGGCGTGCGGTCACGTGATCCTGGCGACTTCCGACGGAATGCTGCAGCGGCTCGAGCAGACCTGCGCGGGCAAGCTGCCGAACATGGGTCACGCCGCGGGCCCGGTGGTGAACGGATTCAAGGCCCCCTCGGCGATGCAGTTCTCCGTCCATGCGGGTCGCGTGCTGTGGCAGCTCACCGAGGACGGATACGCGCAGTCTGGTGGAAGGATGGGGAAGGACATGTCCGCCGAGATGAAGGAAGCCCAGCGTCTGCTGGAAGCGCTCCCGGTGGTGGGGATGAAGGCGCGGCTGCAAGGCCAGGCGCTGGTGGGGGAGGGGTTCCGCTCATGAAGACCAGAATGCGTCCATCCCTGGTGCTGCTTGCCGCGGTTCTCACGACGAGCCTCGCGCAGGCCAAGCCCCTCTACCTCACCGTGCCGCGTACCTTTGGCAGTGACGAGGCGCCGACGGTGGAGGTGGCGTTTGAAGGGCGCGCGCCCGTCGAGATGCGCGTGATGAAGCCCCGCGACCGGGAAGCGTTCCTGGCCGCGCAGGCCAATCTCCGACGTGCGTACACGCCCACGCGCAAGGAGGAAAATCCAGCGGCGGCCCTGTGGCGCGGGATCAACAACGTGCGCTCGCCGGGCGGCACGTTCCTGGATGCGCTGGACCCGGAGTTCCGTCGCGCCACGTCGGAGGCGTTCCCGGAGCGCACGCGTTCCCAGGCGCTCAACGCGGATGCGCCCCTGGCGCGCTTTCGTGAGGGACCCTCGACACTGATCGGCTCCCCGTCGAGCATGGAGGTGGTGCACCGGCAATGGCTCAACCTCGACCTCGGCGGCGCGGACCAGGATTACAGCGTTCCCGGTTTCAATGAGTGGTTCGGTTGGCGCGGTGGCGTGCAGCAGCGGCAGGTGGAGCTGCCCAGGCTGCCCGTGGGCCTCTACGTGGTTCAGCTGGTGCAGGGAACGGTGGAAGGCCAGGTCACGCTCGTCGTCACCGACCTCACCGTGCAGGCCAAGCAGACCGACGACCAGGTCCTGGTGCGCGTGGCGGGACGTGACAAGCGCCCGCGCGGCGAGGTGCAGGTGGTGGTGCGCGACGGCGACCGCATCATCCAGCGGACGACGACAAACGCGAATGGCGAGGTGTTGATGGAGGACATCCGCACCCCGCGTCTGCTCATCACGTGCCAGTCCGGCGAGGATCTCGCGGTGGTGGACACCGACTACTACTCCAGCCTGGCCATCACTCCCGACGTGTACCTGTACTCCGACCGTCCCCTGTACCGGCCCGGCGACACCGCGTCCTTCCGCGGCATCATGCGTGAGCCCGGGAGCGCGCTGGCGCGGCTGTTCTTCCCGGACAAGCGGCAGGTGTCGGTGCAGCTCGTCGTGGGGACCAACGCGGCGGGGAAGGCGGTGAAGGTCCCGGTGGACCGCTACGGCGCATTCTCCGGGGAGCTGAAGATTCCCAAGGACGCGCCGCCGGGAGTGATGCGACTGCGTGCCGTCGTCGACGACGCGGTGCATGGCAGCGAGGCGCGGGTGCAGGACTATGTGAAGCCAACGTTCTTCGTGGAGCTGATGCCGGAGCGCGAGGGCATCACGCCGGGAGAGAGCATCAAGGCGAAGATCCGTGCGCGTCGCTACGCGGGCGGGGTGCCGCTGCACACGCGCTACGAGGTGTTCCTCTATCGCGTGCAGGTCGACACGCCGGCGTGGGTGGATGATGCCGGGCTCGGTGGGAAGGGAAGTGCGGTGACCTACACGTCCTCGTCGACGAACGAGGGTGCGCTCAGTGTGCCGCAACGACTCTATTCCACGGCCGCCCGGCGCCAGGAGGACGGCACGCTGGATTCCGCCGACCCGTGGGCAAGCGCCGAGCTCCTCGACGAGAACGGCGAAGCGCAGATTGAGGTGCAGGTGCCCGCCTTGGAGGCCGGAGAGGAGCGCATTGCGTGGAAGTATTCGCTCGTGGTGCGGGCGCGGGACTCGGAAGGCTCCATGGCCAACGCCTCGCGCACGTTCTTCCTCGCTGAGAGCGAGGTTCAGGGTCAGCTCTCCCTCAACACCAAGCTCGTGACCTGGGGCGCCGGTCCCATGGACACGCCGATGCTGGCGGTGCGCAGCGTGACGCTCTCCGGCGGTTCCTATGATGGCGCGAGTGGCGACGTGGTGTTCGTGCTGGAAGAAGCCGACGGCGACGTGCAGGAAGCTTCGCGCACCAGCCTGACCTTCGGTCCCGACGCGGTGGCACGCGTGAACCTGCCGCGCACTGGACCGGGCAGGCTGCGCGCTGCGGTCACCCTCAAGGACAAACGCGGCAAGCCCTGGACCGGTGAAACCGACGTGCTGGTGACGGGAGCGGCGGGGGAGCCCGTGGCGCGCGTGGTGGCGCTGACCGCGGAGTCCCTGTCCAGCACGGTCGACGTCGACGGTGATGCGCGCCTGGTTGCGTTGTTGCCCGAGGGCTGGGGCCCCGACGGGAAGAATGAAGGGAAGGTCTGGGTCACCCTCAGCGGCGCGCGCATCCATGACAGCCGTGTTCTCGACGTGAGGGGCAACACCCTGCTCCACACCTTCACCACCGAGGAGCGCTTTGGCACGGCGGTGCACGCGCAGCTGGCGTTCCCCGGTCGTCACGGGCGGTGGGAGGCGCAGACGGTGCCGTTCCGCATCATTCCCACGCGCAAGGTGCTGAAGGTGGAAGTGCAGCCGGTGGTCATGGAAGCCCAGCCCATGACGGAACAGACGCTGCGCCTGCGCGTGACGGACCATCGCGGGGAAGGCGTGCCCGCCTCGGTGAGCATCTCCGTCGTCGACAAGGCGGTGCTGGCCCTGCAGCCGGAGTTCAAGCCGTCCATCCTGGACTTCTTCTACCCGCTGCAGCGCAACAGCGCCTCCGACTTCTACAGCGCGGACTTCCAGGGTTACGGCTACGGCGAGCAGCTGGCGCGCATGTTGTTGCGGGGCAAGGGCTTCGACTTCGCCGCCATCAAGCCGCCCACGAAGCTGCATTCCAAGGACGAGCGCGACACCGCGTTCTGGAGCGGTGGCGTCGTCACGGATGGCTCCGGCAACGCGACGGTGACATTCCGCCTGCCCTCCAACCAGACGCTGTGGAACGTGAGTGCCATTGCCGCGGATGCCTCGGGACGGTTTGGTGAGGGACGTGCGGAGTTCTCGGCGCGCACCGGATTTGCCGTGGCTTCCACGCTGCCCCAGTTCCTGCGCGAGGGTGACGTCGCCAACATCTCCGTGCGCCTCTCGAACACCGAGAAGGCTCCGCGCCCGGGTGTGCAGCTGCGCATTGCCGCGGGCGGCGCGCTGGAGAAGCTGGAGAAGGCGGAGACGTTGGAGGTGGGCCAGGAGATGGAGGTGCTCTGGCCACTCCAGGTGAAGGCCACCTCGACGGGAAGTGGGCGGCTGGATGTGGCGGTGGCTGACAAGGAGGTGCAGCGTCGCGACGTGCGGAACATCCCGGTGCAGCCGGGCGTGCTCAGTGAGACCGTCAACGTGGCGGGCTGGGCAGCAGCGCCGCTGGACCTCAAGGCGCCGCAAGGTGCCACGGTGACGTCGGCGACGTTGAGCCTGATGCCTTCCGCGTTGGGGGCCGCGCTGCTGACGGTGCGTGACCTGCTCACGTATCCGTATGGCTGCCTGGAACAGCTCGTGGCGACGACGGTGCCGAACCTCGCCGTCATCCGGACGCTGCAGCTCGCCGGTGGCATGCAGAAGGTCGACCCGGCGTCGCGTGCGCTCCTCGAGGAAGCGGACAGTCGCGCGCGTCAAGGAATCGAGCGAATCCTTTCCCTCTCCCTGCCGACGGGCGGATTCACCTGGTTCAACGGCGAGACGCAGCCCAGCCTGCCGCTGACAATCATTGCGCTGGATGGGCTGGCGTACGCGGTAGAGGCCGGCGTGATTCCCGCGGATGAACCCCGGGTGACGTCGGGAGTGAAGTGGCTCACCGCCCAGAACGACGCCGGCTCCTACTACGCTCCGCTACGGGTCTATGTGCTCGCGCGTCTCACCGGCGAGAAGGCGGCGCCGCTGGTGCGTCAGCTGTTGGACTCGTCGGAGCAGTTGGATGGGTATGGGAGCGCCCTGGCTGCGCTGGCCGCGGAACACGCAGGCGTGGCGAAGGAGGAGGCGGTCCAGCAGAAGCTGGTGTCGGCGGTGACTCGCGCGCGGGAGGCCATGTTGGCGGATTGGAGGCCGACGGACTCGTCGTGGTTCTGGCGCTTCCCGCTTCGGAGCATCGGTGTCTCCGCCGTGGCGGCCCATGCAACGGCGCGTGCGGGTCAGATGGATGACGCTCGGGAGAATGAAGTGCGTCGGCGACTGCTCGGCGCGCTCGCGGCGCGGGATACGCTGTCCACGTTGGACCGCAGCACGCTCCTCCTGCACAGCCAGTGGCTCATCGAGCGCGACATCAAGCGCATGAAGGACGCGGCACCGCCGACGGTTCTCGTCGGGGGAACCGCGCGCGAGGTCAAGTTCCGTCGCGAAGGCGGTGCGCTGTTGGGTGAGCTGGGCGGCGGCGCGCCGGGCACGGTCACGGTGCAGGGTTTTGACGGCGCCGCGTCGTTGACCGCGCAGGTCACCACGCCGCTGCGCACGCTGACGCCGTCGGAAAGCGGCATGGCCATTGAGCGGAGCTACCACGTGCTGCGCGAGGGAGGCCGCGTGGCGCTCAACCCCGGCGACAAGGTGGTGCGCGGTGACGTGGTCTTCGTCTCGCTTCGGTTCCGCCTGACCGATCCACCCGAGGCGCGTTATCGCGACTGGCGCAGCGCGTACTACGTCGTGGAGGACCAGGTGCCGGCGGGGTTTGTGCCGGTGCAGGAGGACAAGGAATACCGCGGAGGCCCGGACCCGCTGCCGCTCTCGCACAACACGGTGAAGCAGCGGGAGTTCCGCCCGGACCGCGTGACCTTCTTCCTCGAGGAACCCTCACCCTGGGGCGAGCAGACGCGCGAGATTGGCTACGTGATGCGTGCGCAGTTCGTGGGCAGCTTCACCACCGGACCGGCCACGGTGCAGGACATGTACGCGGCGTGGGCCAAAGGGCGCACGGGCGCGGCCACGCTGGAGATTGCAGGCGCGGTCACAAAGTAGGCGCCGTGGGGACGAAAGATCACGAAGCGGACGAGCGGGGACCGCCCTGGAGTGCGGTGCCCACCGGTCGACGTGACGACAGCGGTACAGCACCGCCCTGGATCAGGCAGACGCGCCAACGGCCCATCCGCTGTGGAACCCCAGCCCACGGGGTGGACGGATCCAGCGCGGTGCATCACGTCGTCGCCCGGTTGAGCGCGGTCGCACCGCACTCCAGGACGGTCCCCGCTCGTCCACTTCGTGAGCCCATCAGATCCGAAGGCTCAGGAAGCCAGCGTGCGCGAGTCGTCGGCGTCCACGTCGAGGATCAGGTCCACGCCATGACGGGTGAGACGACGCGCGGCCGCCGCGGCACGCGGACCCTTGCCGTTGTCCAGGCACCACTGCGCATGCGCGCACAACAGCGCCAGCTCCAGCGAGCGACCCAGCGTCAACGCCAACCGACGAGCGCCCGCCTCCACCTGCGCGGGGTTGCTCATGGCCTTCATCACCCACTCCGACGCATGCGCCATGGCCGCGCGCGCCGCACCCACCGGACCCGTGAGCGACCCATCCTTGACCTGCGCCAGGCGCGTCTCCACCTCGTGCTTCAGTGCGTCCAGGGAGCCTTCCTTCGCCATGGCGCGCAGCGCGTCGAGGGAGAGGACGTTGGTGGTGCCCTCCCAGATCGAGAGGACCTGGGAGTCGCGCAGCAACGCGGGCAGCCCCGTGTCCTCGACGTAACCCGCGCCACCAAAGCACTCCAGCACCTCGCTGGTCACCGCCACCACCTGCTTGCCCGTGGTGAGCTTGGTGAGCGGGGTGAGGATGCGCAGCAGGGCCTTCTTCTCGTCGGTGGCGTCGCCGTTCTCGATCTCGCCGAGCACCTCCGCGGCGCGGAACGCCATCAGGAATCCACCCTCAAACTCCGCCTCCAGGCCCGCCAGCGTGTCGACGTGCAGCGGCTTCTCGCTGAGCAGCGCGCCGAACTGGGCCCTTCGCTTGGCATAGTCCTTGGCCAGCGCCAGCGCGCGACGCATCCCCCACGTGGCGCCCATGGCATTCCACGTGCGCGTGATGTTCAGCATGGACGAGATGTTGCGCACCCCGTCGGAGAGGCCGGCCACGGGGATGGCCAGTGCGCCGTCGAGGGTGAGCTCCGCGGTGGGAACCTTGCGCGTGCCCAGCTTGTCCTTGAGCCGGTTGATCTGGATGCCATTCATCCGGCCCTGCGCGTCGCGGACCTCCACGTAGAACAGGGCCAGCCCCTTGCCGCCCGGGCCCGAGCCCTCGGGACGACCCAACGTCAGCGCCATCTGCGACGTGGTGGCGGAGGTGAACCACTTGGTGCCGTAGAGCCGCCAGCCTTCGGGAGTCTGCTTGGCCACCGTCTCGCTCAAGCCCACGTCGGAGCCGCCGGTGCGCTCGGTCATCCACTGGCCGCTGGTCCAGAACGTCTTCGGGTCGCGGCTGGTGAGACGCGGAATGGCCCGGTCGATGAGCTGCTTGTTGCCCATGTCCAGCAACGTGCGGGCCGCGCCGTCCGTCATCGCCAGCGGACAGGAGTAGATGTCCAGCGAGGGCTGCACGACGTAGTTCGTGGCGAACTGCACGACGCGCGAGTGCCTGCCGTGCTTGCGCTCATACCCAATGGCGACGAAGCCGCGCTCCGCCGCGAGCCGCTCCGCCTCTTTCCACAGCGGCGTGAGCTCGATGTGGTCGATGCGGTTGCCCCATGGGTCCCACGACGTCAGCTCCGGCTCGTTGAGGCGATCCTTGAGCTGCAGCTTGTAGAAATGGTCGCCGCCCAGCTCACCCAGGTCACGCAGCTCACCGCGGATGCCGTCGAGCATTCCGGGCGGAAGCGTGCGCGCCAGGTACTCCTGGAGGAAGACGTCGTCGTCATACTGGTTGCCGAGTCGGGGAGGGTCTTGGAAGAAGGCCATGGCCGCAACCTAGCAGGGCACCGCGTCCCGCCCAACCGGGCTCGCGTCCGATGGTGGCGACGTTTTTTCGCGTTCGCGCCGCTTCGCGTGCCTCCCGGAACCCCGAGCTTCGTGTCCGTGTTCTAGGATGGGAGTGTTCATGTCGCGCGTGCTGTCTGCCCTCTGCGTGCTGGTGTTGGCCTCGTCGGTGCGCGCGGGCAGCGCAACGTTTCGCGTGGATGCGTCGGTCCCAGCCGAGGTGAGTGTGGCGGTCCGGCAGGTGGCGGAAGAGATGTGGCAGGAGCTTGCGCGTCGACTCCCCCGCCTGACCCCGGGTTCCGACTTTGTCGTCGTCATCCGCTCGGGGAAGCAGTTGCACGCGGGGCACGCGGGGCGCAGTCGACCGGGGACCATGGAAGTCCGCGTGTCCTCCTCTCTCGACGCGATGTCGCGCATGGCGCTGCGTCACGAGGTGGCGCACCAGTTCCTCTGGTCCACCTGCGCTTTCGCCGTTGACGATCCCCTGCTGCACGAAGCCTTTGCGATGAGCGTGAGCGGCGAGCTGGAATCCTGGATTGCCGACGACGTCTACCGCTCCGACGCCAAAGCCGTGTCCATCCTGCGTCGGGACCCCGGGGCGCGAACCACTGAGGGCCGGCGCGCGCTGGCTCGTCTGCTGGAGCACGTGGGGCCAGACGGTTTCCATCCCGTGGTGCGTGCGCGACTGGAGTCCTGCGGCTCCGGAGGAAGGCTGCACAAGCTCACGCCGGAGGAGCTGGTGCCCGCCACGCCGCAACCGGATGACGACGTGTGGGTGGTGCTCAGCCGCCACAGCGGGGAGGTGTTGGAGAGCCGCGGCGCCATCGACGAGCCACTGTCGCCGGGGTCGACACTGAAGCCGCTCCTCGTCGCCAGTCGCCCTTCCCGGCTTCCCGAGGTGGTGGTGCAGGCCCGCGACGGACAACCCTGGTCGTGCGGCGCCGCGACGGGAACCCGGCTGGGCTGGCAACGCGCGCTCCAGCTGTCCTGCAACGAGTACTTCCTGGAGACGGTGTCGGCGTCGACGAATGACGCGATGTTTGGCGCCTGGACACCGCTGTTGCGCGCCGCGGGCATGGAGGGAGAGCCCAGGCACGCGCAGGATGCCATTGGATTGACCCACGCGGTGCGCATTCCGCCGTTGGGATTGGCGCGGGCCTATCGTGTGCTGGCGGAGGTGGCGCCCGACGTCATTGAGGCGCTGAGAAGCGTTCCGATCGACGGCACACTCGCGGGACTTCCCGAGTCGAGCTGGGCGGTGACCACGGGCCTTGCCCTCAAGACCGGCACCGTGCGCGACCTGGAGATGCGCCCCGCGCTGGGCTGGCTCGTGGCCATCTCCGAAGATCTCGTCGTGGTCCAGGTGGCTCCGGGCCGCGCGCCGCGTCAGGCGCTCGACGAGCTGCGACGTCGCTGGCCGGGCCCGGGGGTGCTGGCGGCGGCGCAGGCGGCGCGGGTGCAGGCCTTCGGCCTCATGCCGCTGGCCAGCGTGGAGGTGCGGTGTGCGCGCGGTGCGGGGCTGCGTGTCGTCGGGGAGCGGTTCTCGCTGCTGTCCACGTCCTTTGCTTCGTTGGCCACGCTGGCGCGGGAACGCGCGCGGCTGATGTGTCTCTCCGCGCCGCTCCTGGTGCGTTTTCCCGGGCTGGACGGCCCGCGCGTGTACGCCGGCGTCATGGAAGGGGAGCCACTACCGCCGTCATCACCGGCGCAGACCCGCGCGGAGCGTGCCCGCCGCGGCTCCAACGTGGTCTTCCGCACGACGAGGTTGCGCTACGCGCAGGGCGTGTTGGCGTCGGAGGATGCGCAGGCACGTGGCGGTGTGCGGGACGCGTTGCTCATGGTGGTGGATTTCAACCAGGCCCACAGTCGTCACGACGGGCGGCCGGTCTGCGACACCACGCACTGCCAGGTGTTCCAGGGCACGCCGTCACGTCGGGACGACGCGCTGGAAGCCGCCGCGCTGCACGCACTGAGCGCGAAGCTGCGCAGCAAGCGCGACTGGCTCCACTTTGCCAAGGGCGGTGATGAGCCGTGGGAACGCGCGCTGTCGGTCGACGACGTGGCGAAGCGCCTGGGCACGCCGGTGGGGTCCATGCAGCGCGAGGGTGACGTGGTGCTGCTCACGCGGACCAGCGCCGCACCCGACGGCACGTGGTTCGAGGAACCGGCGCGCTGGTCGTGTGAGTCGCTGCGGGGGGCGCTCATGTTGCCGTCGTGCCCGGAGAAGGTGTCGCGGAAGGGGAGCGAGTTCGTCTTCTCGGGCCGCGGGGAAGGACACGGTCTGGGGATCGACGTGGAACGCGCGAAGCGGCATCCGGAAGACACCACGCCGTCGGTGATCCTCGAGGAGGCCTACGGCCAGGACGTGTGGCTGGAGGGAAGCCCGTCGCGTTGAACGGGACCGGTGGGAACCCGGGACGATATTTTGAAATTGACTTTCATTATCAGAATTGGCTTGCTCTGGGGTGAGGTGCCCGCATGCACAGAGCGGTTCGGATGTTGGCGTTGGTGACGCTGCTGCTGATCTCCGCGGAGGCGCGAACCGCCACCAACGAGTTTGTCGTCGGTCGCGGTTTTGACGTGGGGCTCTGGGGCACCGGTCTGAACACGTTCCCCGACGTCACCAATCCGCGGGAGCGCGCGTTTGACAGCATCATCCGCAGTCCCACCACGCAGGGCATTGGCCGCATCTTCTACCGACGGAACGGAATCCTGGGCCGGCCGCTTTCACTCTGGCTGGACTTCAACACGTACAAGATGGGCATCTTCCTCCGCGCCAACGAGCTTGTGGGCACCGGGTTGTCGACGACGGTGTTTGTCCGCGGCGAGTGGATGCTCACCGGCCTGTTCGTCCACCACATGAAGAACGGGGACAACCTCCGTGAGCGCGGCTTCATTGGCTACTACGGCCTGGCGGGCGCGCGGACGGCCTACAAGATCATGGGGCCGCTGAGCGCCGAGGTGGAGCTGAGCGGACGTCAGTGGTTCTTCCACAACGGGCTGCGCACCGCTCGCGGCTTCGCCCTCCCGGCGAACTTCAGCGCGTTGGAGCCGCGGTTCCGACTCAAGCTGGTGGACATCCAGTATGAGCAGCGCAACCTGGGACTGCCGCGCGGGCTGGGCGCCGTGGTGGAGCTGGGCGCCGACGTGCGCCTGGGAAGCCGGTCCTGGGGACACGTCAAGGGAGAGCCGCCGGACCCGCGCAACCAGGGTGGTGATCACCGCCTGCCGCGACGGGTGAATGCGCGGGGCACGTTTGGAACGCCGCTCCCCGGTCGCCTCTGGCTGACGCTGCAGAGCGAGGTGGGCTACGGCCTGGACGAGGACGACGTCACCCGCACGCGCATTGGCGGCATGAATCCCTTCTCCGTCAATCTGCCCGGCGCCGCGTGGGGCGAGTACTGGTCGGAGCGTTTCGGTGCCGTCCACGGTGAGCTGGGAATCCTGGCCACGCCCTTCCTGTACGCGGGATTCTCCGCCCACGGCGTGGTGCTCAATGATCCTCGTCGTGAGGGTGACCTGGACCGGTATGACTTCAAGCGCGGCGTCACCGCGGAGAGTCGGATTGGCATGGGCAGGCTGGGCTTCCTGCGGTTCCGCGTGGGCGGCTCACCCGACGTCATCCGCAAGAAGGGCGTGGGCTCTTTGGCGTTCCTGTTCTGGTGGGAGCTGGGCAACACGCCGGACCGGTTTCTCTGAGAGGGGCACGTCCACGACGTGAGGCGCAAGCATCTCACGCGGAGAGGCGGGAGGTGTCCTCGAGGTCACGGGACATGGTCTCCGGGAGCCACGCGAAGATCAGCACCAGCGCAATCACCGGGAAGATCGCCGTGGCGCTCACCGCCCGACCCCAACCCACCTCTTCCGCCGCCAGTCCCACGGCGAGCGGGCTCAGCACGTAGCCCAGCCGGCCAATGAGGTTGTTGCACCACGCAAACGCGTCGCCGCGCAGGTGCGTGGGGAAGAGCTCCGTGGTGAAGGCGTTGAGGACCGGCAGCGTGCCGCTCACGGCGAAGATGCCGAACACCAGGCTGGCGGTGAGGGCCCACACGTTGTGCAGGCTGTAGCAGCCAAACGTGCCAATGGCGCCCGCGCCGTAGATGATGAGCGCGCCCTTCTTGCGGCCCACCACGTCGAGGATCCGGCCCGAGAGGAACACCAGCGGCATGGCCCCCACCGCGGCAATGGTGATGGCCAGGCCCACCTGCGCGTCGGTGAGGCCGCGCTCGCCCACCGCGAATTCCTTCCAGAACGTGACGGCGTTCTGCGTGCAGACGTAGGTCAGGAACCAGATGGCTCCCACCTGCCAGACCCGTCGACGGTACGGTCCGCGCAGGATCTCCCACGACGAGCGCGGCGCGACCCCCGCTGACACGTGCGCAAACCTCTGCGTCTCCTTGAGGCTGCGCCGCGCCACCGCCAACGCCACCAGGGGAATCCCACCGACGAGATACGCCGTGCGCCAGCCCCAGGGCGTCATGAGCAGCAGCGGCACCACCGCGGCACAGACAATCGAGCCCAGGCTGGAGAACGCCTGGATGACGCCAATCACCGTGCCACGTCGGGAAGCGGGGAACTCCTCGGCGGCGTACACCATGCTGGTGGCCCACTCCGCAATCAGGAACAGTCGGGCCAGCAGCTGGAAGGTGGCGAACGAATAGACCTCGGGCGCCAGCCCGCTGAGCACGGTGAAGACGGTGTAGCCGGTGATGGTGATCATCAGCACCCGTCGTCGACCCCAGCGGTCCGCGCGGCCGATGAGCAGGTACGCCAGCATGGTGCCGAAGTTGATGAACGCCACCAGCCGCCCGGCGCCCGCGCGCGAGAGGTCCATGTCCGCGCGGAGGTTCGGCAGGATCTGGGTCAGCGCGTAGAAGTCATAACCCTCGAAGAACGTGGCCACGCTCAGGAAGATGAACAGGCGCAGCTGGTACGGCGTGAAGCGCTCGACGGGGGCAGGGGCGGTGGCGGACAGGTGCTGCTCCTCGGGTGGCTGCTGCGTAACGGCTTATACACCACACACGCATCACGGCCCGGAAACGCCGCACCGCGTCTTGACGCGCCGGGCCTGCATTTGCTGCCATCCGCACTCCTGCGGGTCGCGCGGTGCGGCTCATCCCCCAGGGGCGCATACGCGCGGAGCTGTCTCGCATGTCCGTTGTCATCAGTGCCATCCGGATTGTCGTCGGGCTGACGTACATGGCCCTGGCCGTGGCGGTGTTCTTCGTCGTGTGCCTGGTGCTGTTGCCGAGCCGGCGGCTGCGCATTGCCACCTGCAACGTGTTTGGCCACATCACCGGACGCTTCTGTCTCTGGCTCGCCGGCGCGCGCGTGGCCTCCGACGCCAAGGCGAGGATGCAGGCCGCCCATCCCGCCATCTACGTCTCCAACCACACCTCCATCATCGACGTGTGGGTGGCCATCTGGTTGTGCCCGCTCTACACCTGCGGCGTCGCCAAGAAGGAGATTGTCTACTACCCGTTCTTCGGTCAGCTCTACGCCATCAGCGGTCACCTGCGCGTTGACCGCGGCAACAAGGAGAGCGCCGTGGCGGGCATGAAGCGCACCGCGGCGCTGGTGAAGAAGTACGGATTGGGGATGTGGATCTGGGCGGAGGGCACCCGCTCCCGCGACGGGAAGCTGCAGCCGCTCAAGAAGGGCTTTGCGCACCTGGCGCTGGCCACGCGCCTGCCCATTGTTCCCGTCGTGGTGAAGGGCGCGCACAAGGGGTGGCGCAAGAACTCGCTGATGATCCAGGGCACGGAGATTGGCGTGGAGGTCCTGCCCGCCATCCGCACCGAGCACTGGCGCCTGGAGACACTGGACCTGCACATTGCCGAGGTGCACGCACGCATGCGTGAGGCGCTCCCCGACGACCAGAAGGGTCCACCCATGATGGTGGCCGCGCCGGTTCCACCGCCTCGTCCGACGGCGAAGCCCGTGCCGGTGCGCGCTCCGGAGATGGTCCACTGAGGCGTTTTGACGAGGTCCATTCGTCGTGGTGGGATGTCGGCTGATGCGCCGCTTCCTCCTCCTGCCGACGTGGGCGTTGCTGGTGGCATGTCCCCGCCCCGCACCTCCGCCTCCACCTGAAGAACCCCAACCCGTCGTCGAGCCCGTGCGCTACGCCAACCCGCGCATGGGAACCGGTGGCTTTGGCTACAACTTTGGCAGCGCGTTTCCCGGCGCGTGCGCACCCAACGGCATGGCCAAGGTGGGGCCGGACACCAAGGGCCCCTACGGCACCATCAACTTCCTGCATTACTCCGGCTACTGGGACGGCGACGACACCATCCTGGGCTTCTCACACCTGCACCTGCACGGCACCGGCGCCACCGACTACGGCATCATCTCCGTCATGCCCACCACCACGCCGGTGGACACCGCGGCGCCCACTGTCGACGACGTGGAACGCCCGTTCCTCAAGGACACCGAGGTGGCGGAGCCGGGCTATTACGCGGTGAAGCTTGAGGAGGTGGACATCCACGTGGAGCTGACGGCAACCACGCGCACGGCCCACCACCGCATCACCTTCCCGGCGACGGCGCAGACTCCGGTGCTGGTCATCGACCTGGGGCGCACGCTCCCCGGCGGGGAGGTGACCGGATCGGAGCTGACCGTGCTCCCCGGGGAGCAGCGCATTCGGGGTCGGGTTCACCACGTCGGAAACATGTCGAATGGGTTTGGTGGTTATGACGTGTTCTTCGAGATGCGGACGCGCCAGGCCTGGGGCTCACAGCTCATGTGGCGGGAGGGCGTGGCTCCTTCCGACGTCACGCAGATGAGCGGGCGCGGGATCGGCGTGGCGCTCACCTGGGACGGTGCTGTCGTCGCGCCGGTGGAGCTGCAGGTGGGGCTCTCCTTCGTCTCCGCCGAGGGCGCGCGCGCCAACCTGGAGGGTGAGCTCCCGGCGTGGGACTTCGACGGAACGCGTGCCGCCACGCGCGGCCAGTGGGACGCGCTGTTGTCGCGCGCGCGGGTCTTTGGCGGAACAGAAGCGCAACGCAGGACGTTCTATTCCAACCTTCACCACGCTTTCATGATGCCCTCCATCCTCGAGGACGTGACGGGCCTGTACCGCGGCCACGACGGACAGGACCACGCCTCCGACGGATTCAACTTCGTCACCGACCTCTCCCTGTGGGACACCTACCGCACCCTCAATCCGCTCTATTCACTCCTCACGCCAGAGAAGGCGCTCGACGTGGTGCGGTCCCTCCACGAGATGGCGAAGCAGTCCGGTTTCTTCCCCAAGTGGCCCATTGCCACCGGAGAGGCGGGAACCATGATTGGCGCCAGCGCGGAGATCGTCGTCGCCGACGCGTACGTGAAGGGCGTGACCGGGTTTGACGTGCAGGATGTCTATGCGCGCATGCGCGCCGCGGCCATGGACTCGGAGATGCCGACGGGCGGACGGGGTGGTCGCAACCACGTGGAGCGGTACATGCAGCTGGGCTTCGTCCCGGAAGACGAGCGTCCCTCCGTCTCGCTGACGACGGAGTATGCCCACGCGGATTTCGCGTTGGCGCAACTGGCGCGCGCCCTGGGACGGGAGGCCGACGCGGATGCGCTGCTCACCCGCTCCCGCGGATATCGCCGCCTCCATGATTCCACGACGGGATTCCTGCGCGCGCACACCGCGGAGGGCAGCCTGGCGCCGCGCGAGGATTTCGACCCCGCGATCTGGGACGACGACTACGCCGAGGCGAACGCGTGGCAGAGCGTGTGGATGGCCGCGCATGACGTCGACGGGTTGGCGGAGCTCATGGGTGGCTCCGAGGCGTTGGTGGCCAAGCTCGTGGAGTTCTTCGAGAGGGCGAAGGCGGACCATGAGGCGCTGGATCCCGAGAACCTGCTCTCCTCCGCCGGACCGCGGCCCTACTACTTCCACGGCAACGAGCCGGACATCCACGCGGCGTATCTCTTCTCCCAGCTGGGACGTCGTGACCTGGCCGCGAAGTGGATCCACTGGGTCCGCACCACGTTCCACCACGACGGGCCCACCGGCCTCTACGGCAATGACGACGGAGGAACGCTGGGCGCCTGGTACGTCTTCAGCGCGCTGGGGTTCTACCCGCTCCCCGGCAGCGACCGGTACATCCTGGGCACGCCGCTCTTCCCCAAGGTCGAGCTCGCGGTGGATGGCGGCGTGTTCACCGTCGAGGCGGCGGGCCTCAGCGACGAGAACATCGTGGTGCAGTCGGTGGAGCTGAACGGCCAGGCGCTGAACGGGAATGAGTTCCGTCACGCGGAGCTGCGCGCCGGCGGCAAGCTGCGGTTTGTCATGGGCAAGTGACCCCGAGGTCAGTGGCGGATGCCCACGGGCAGGCCGGAGCGCGGACCGCGCGCGTCCACGTCGTCGAGCACGGGGTGCGGGAAGATGTCCACCTCGCTGGCTCCGTCGAGCACCGCGGCCAGCGAGCCGGTGAGCCGCATCAGCTCCACCGCCGCCAGGGCACCCGCGGGATGACGCTGGACCTGCAGCGTGAGCGCGCCACGCTGGATGCTTCCGTGCACCAACCGCGTGTCGAACGCGCGCAGGTTGTGGAGCGCGGCACGCAGCGCGGGCAACGCGAGGAGGCTCGTCACGTCGTCATCTCGGCCCACGGCGCGCCAGGACAGCGGTGCCAGCGCCACGCCGCGCTCCCGCACCCGACGTGGTTGCAGGACAATCCGATCCCACTCGCGCGTCTTCAGCGACGTGGCGCGCACGGTCCAGGTCAACGTGGGGACCAGGCCGCTCTGGCTCTGCACCAGGGTCACGGCGTAGCCGCGGTAGGTCAGCTCGAACACGCCGTGGGGACGCGCGCGCAGCTGCTCGTGGTTCCTCACCTCGTCGAGCAGGGCCCGCAGCTCCTGGCCTTCACGACGTTGTCGCAGCCCGACGGCGAGGAACAGGGCCGCGGGTGCGGCGCCCGCCACCAAGGGGACCAGGTGCTGGAGGAGCCAGTCCACGTCCGCGATGGTACCAGGCGCGCGGCGGGCGGCTATGATCGCGGTGATGCTCGCACGCGTGCTCATGCTCTTCGGTGTTGGCGCTGGCGTGGGCGTGGCGTGGGGCGCGAGCCACGGTGCGTTGGTGGCCGCGGTGTGCGTGGGGAGCGCACTGGGTGCCGGGCTGGCGTTGTGTCTGGGCCTGCCGCGCACGTCGAGCGAACGCCTGGCCGTTCCACCGTGGCACGCCGTGGTGGGAGCGGTGGCGCTGGGTGTGGGCCTGGTGACCATGGCGCAACCCACGCGCATGCTCGGTGTGGCGTGGCCGACTGTGGGACGGACCTACGTGGTTGGAGAGGGACCGGGATTCACGCTGGCCTCGGATGAGCCCGCCTCCGACGACAAGGACCTCATCGGCGTGATCA
This sequence comes from Myxococcota bacterium, assembly GCA_040752415.1. Lineage (GTDB taxonomy): Bacteria > Myxococcota > JACRCW01 > JACRCW01 > JACRCW01 > JBFMGU01. The sequence goes on along the minus strand of JBFMGU010000041.1, from coordinate 15,207 downwards.
CGCGTTTTCGTGCGCAGCTGCGCGAGCAGTTCTTCGACCCTGGCCCCGACGATTGTCACGTCCGCGTCGAGTATGTGCGGGGTCAGCGCCTGTTCGAAAGGCTGCGTGACGTCGGAGTGGGACCGTACGGCACCTATGGCCATTCCGCGCTGCAGGGCCCCACGGTGGTCTCGGCGGTGAACGCGGGATTTGGCGGCCTCACGCACCACCTCACCTACCACTACCTGTGGTGCACCTACCGCGGGGAGCTTCCCACGTGGGCCAAGGAAGGCATGGCCACGTTTGTCGAGAAGGTGATTGTCACCGACGGGGAAATCTCGTTCGGCTACCGCCACCCCATGCGCGACCCGGTGGTGCGGCAGGTCCTGCGCAAGGTGCCCGTCGCGGCGATCATCCAGCAGGGTGGCGACCAGAACGTGATGCAGTCCTTCTTCCTGTTCCTGCACCGTCGGGGCTGGCTCAAGCCCATGATGGCGGCGCTGAAGGACCCGGGGCACAACGGGATTGAAGCCCTCGTCGGGGTCACGAACCTGGGACCGCAGGAGCTGCACACGCAGTTCACCACGTGGCTCGACGGGGAGGCGCGCGACATTCCCCTGCTGGACCACTCCGTGGCGCTGGTGGGGCCGTTGGGGGCGGCGTTCCAGCAACGTGTCGCGCAGCGCTTCCGCTGGGACGAGACCTGGCGCATCTGGGTGGACCGCCACGCCACCAAGGACGTGGTGCTCTACCCGGAGTGAACACGCCCCAGTTGGGCGCTGCCTCGTCGGATGACGCCGACCCCAACTTCATCCACCGGGTTGTGCCGGTCGTGCCTCGGCCGGACGGAAGTGCGTCTGGAACCAGGCGCGCGCCAGGCGGGCCACGGCCTCCAGCGTGCCCGGCTCTTCGAAGAGGTGGGTCGCGCCTGGCACGATCTCGAGGTGGCGCTCGCAGCGCAGCTTCTGGAGGGCCTGCTGATTGAGCTCGATCACGACGTCGTCGGCACCGCCCACGATGAGCAACGTGGGAGCACGCACGCGCGGCAGGTCGGCGCCCGCCAGGTCCGGACGGCCCCCGCGCGACACCACCGCGGAGATGGCCTCGGGACGGGATGCCGCGGCAATCAGGGCCGCACCACCACCGGTGCTGGCTCCAAAGAACCCCACGGGCAGCCCCCGCGTCTTCGGGTACTGGGAGGCCCATTCCGCGGCGTGCCCCAGTCGCTCCGCGAGCATGGGGATGTTGAAGCGAAGCTCCCTGGTGATGTCGTCGATGCGTTCCTCGTCGCGTGTCAGAAGGTCCAGCAGGAGCGTGGCAAGCCCTCCCTTGTTGAGCTCCGCGGCCACGTACTTGTTGCGTGAGCTGTGGCGACTGCTGCCGCTGCCGTGCGCGAAGATCACCAGCCCCTTGGCCTGGGGTGGCACGTTCAGGTCGCCGTCCAACGTCACGTCACCCGCCCTGACCTGGACCGGCAGGGGCTGAGGATTCGGCTGCATCTGCGTCTCCTTCCTCACGGTCTCTACGCCGTGGAACACGAGGAAGATGTCCGTTCCCGAAGAGGAGGCTAACGAAGGACGCCACGGCAACAAGCAGGGCTCGCGGGCGAGGCCTGGGACGCGGGGGGCCCCGCTCACCGTCATCACGGGCGTGGCCCTGCGCCGCGTGTGGGGCTCCCGGCACGCTCCCGCCACATCGACTCGTCGCATCGCCATGGCGACAACCGTGGTGCTCCACCCGGAGTAAACACGCCACACTTGACCGCTGCACCGGCGTGGGATGACGCTGTCACCGCTTCGCCACGACGGAGTTCCGGTGACCGACCAGGGTGCGACGCCCACCCCGCCTTCGCGTTTTCCCCACGTGTTCTACGCGTTGGCGGTGTTGTTCGCGTTGCCGGTGTTCCTCTCCCGGTTCCTGCCGTTCCCGGACTACCCGCTGCACGTGGGCGAGCTGCACGTGCTGGCCAACGCCACCGACCCCACCATCGCGCCGTATTACGACGTCGAGAGCGCGTGGTGGCATCCCTACACTCCGCACCGCCTGCTCCTGCTGCCGCTGACCCTGCTCGTCGGCGCGGAGCTGGCGTACCGGCTCTTCCTCCTCGTGTACCTGCTCGGTGTGCCGCTGGCGGCGTTGGCGCTGGTGCGGAGGACGGGGCGGAGTCCGTGGCTGGCGTTGCTGATCTTCGCGGTGCTCTACAGCTACCCGTTCGTGTTCGGCTTCAGCACCTACTGCGCCGCCACCGCCATGGTGCTGGTGCTCTACGTGGTGCTCGAGAGCTGGTTGTCGTCGGAAGAACCGTCGCCAAGGGAAAGCCTGCGCCTGGGCGCGGTGTTCCTGTTGATCTTCCTGCTGCATCCCCAGGCGTTCCTCTACGCGTTGATCACGTCGGTGGCGCTGCTGGTGATGCATCACGTGGCGCACGGGCGGAGCGTGGTTCCGTCGCTGCGGCGGCTGCTCACCGCCATGCTTCCGCCGCTCATGCTGTTGACCAGCTACGTGGTGTCCCACTGGGGCGGGAAGGACGTGGAGACCCAGTTCTTCCCCACACGTCTGCGTTTCCGCGCGCTCCCCATCTACGCGGGAGCCATGTGGGAAGACAACACCGTGTACATCATCGTCTACGCTCTGGTGGCGGTGGTGGCGTTGTCGCGGCTGGTTCCCGACGGGAAAGGGGAAGCCAGCTCATTCGCGCAGGCTGTCTGGCGTGGGCGCTACCTCGTCCTCATGCTGCTCTACGTTGCGGGCTCGGTGGTGCTGCCGGAGGTGTATGGCCACCAGCACTACATGGCGTCCCGCATGGTGCCCATGGCGTTGTTGATGTTGCCCATGGCGCTCTCCGACGGACCGCTGTGGCACGGCCGCGTCCTCCCGGCGATTGTGGCGACGTTGGTGGCGGGACTGGGGTTGACGCTGGCAACCGACTTCCTCGTCTTCAACGTGGAGTCGCGCGGATTCCAGGCGGTGATCGAGTTCCTGCCGCGCGCCTCACGCTACCGCTGCATGGTGCACTCCGCGCGGAGCAGCATCCTGGACATGCCCGTCTACGACGGATTCTGTTCCTACGTGCTCGTCGAGAAGGGCGGCCTGGCCGGGCCCATGCACGAGCACACCGGCATCCGCTTCCAGGAGCCGTACCGTTTCTCCGACGAGTTCGACGTGCACCGCGACTTCGATCTGCGCGAGCACGGCGACCGTTACGAATACTTCGTGGTCCACGCCTCGGCGCCGCTGGCTGCTTTCGAGCCGGGCGGAGCGCTCCATGAGCGTGTGGCGTTGGTGCTGGAGAACGGACCGTGGCGCGTCTACCAGCGCACCCGCCCGTTCCGGGATTGAGCCCGCTTTTCCACCGTCACATCAACGACGCCGCCCACGCACCGGCCGCTCCGGCCAGTGAGAGCGCCGCGACGACCAGCGAGGAAAGCGCCACGCGACGCCACCGCTCGCTGCGGTGCTCCGCCTCGCGATGCACCACGGACTCCAGGTACACGCGCGCCTCCTCGGAAAGCACGGTCCACCCGGTGTGCAGCGTGGGATCCGGGAAGTACGCGCCCTGGTCCATCACCATGCCGGAGGGCACGGATTCGAACACGCCGGTGGGCGCGCGGTAGCTCTCCTCGTCGGCGGCCTGCTCACGGGCGTGCACGGCATCCAGCACGAACTGCAGGTTCCCGCCCAGCTGCGCCCGACGCCACGCTTCCATTCCCGGCCGCCACAGCAGCGTGCGCTCCCGCACCTCACCGCGCTCCACCAGCTCCAGCACCTGCGTGCGCGTGTACGGTCCCTGCGCCTGACCGCTGATGGCCACGAACCACTCGCGCGCTTCCGGCTCGTCGGAGGGCGCGCTGGCGGAGACGTGCGAGCCGTCCACCTGCATCACTCCGCTGCAGCGTTTGCAGCGCACCTTGAGGACCTTGCCGGCCACGCGGGCGTCGGGGATGGCGTACTTCTGGTTGCAGTGTTCACACACGTGTCTCATGGCGGGGTCCTCCGCGGTGTTGTTGCGGTTGCTGGGTGCCAGGTGGAGCCGCGTGGCTCCGTGGAGAGGACGTCTGGATACCCGCGGAGCCCGTCGCCTCCAAATTTCCGGCCACCGTCATTTCGCGGATGATGCGAATCACCGCGCCCGGACGCGGAGAAAGCGACGTCGCAAGAAAACGATCACGCCCTCAGTAGGCGGCTTCCAGCCAGGCCACGGTGCGCGTGGCGGTGCCAAAGGAGCCGTTGCCGTCGTTGTTGATGAGCACGTCATTGCGGATGGAGATGTCTCCGCCGGCCACCACCTGGCCGAAGACCTCGGAGTCTTCCTTGATGCCCACGTCCTCGGCCGCCACCAGGGAGCCCATGACGTTGCTGTTCTCGCGGATGCACAGGTCGGCGGCGGAGTACACGGTGCCCACGATGGTGGTGTTCTGCTTGACGCACACGCCGGGTGAGTCGCAGGAGGTGGGCAGGTCCGCCAGCGGGTCGCTGCACAGGTTCCACCCGCCGGGGAGTGGCGTGGGCGCCTCGCCGTGCGCCACCACGGTGTCGGAGAGGATGCAGCCGCCGCCGGTGCCATCCCGGATGTTCAACGACGAGCAGCTGATGGCGCCAATGACGCGCAGGTCTTCACGGAAGTAGCAGTGTCCGCCGGCGCGCACTGCGGTTCCGCTGGAGCGGCCCGCCACCGTGGGATTGCAGGCCGACCCATAGGGGATGGCGGTGGCGCAGTCGCAGGTGGGGCAGCAATACGCGGAGTCCTCCTTGAGGGAGAGGTCGTTGCGCACCAGGTACGCGGTGACGACGGGTGAGCCGCCCGACGAACACACCGAGGGATCACCGAAGCTGGCGTCGGCCATCACTGCCTGGCCCGGCGGGTTGTCGAAGAAGTGGATGGTGGGTGAGGGGTACTGGCTTGCGCAGCGCGGGGCGTTCTTCATGGTCCACTCACTGCCGGAGATGCCCCAGGTGGTGTTGCTGGTGCCGTTGCAGTTGGTGCACGTGCCCGCGCCGCCGCACATGCCGGGCCAGCGCATGGACGGGTCGGCCACGTTGGGAATGGGCTGCGAGGCGTTGGCGGCGAAGAACTCGCCACCGTCGTTGACCGTGTGCTCCGTGGCCCCGCCCAGCGACTCACCGGCGACGTTGTTGATGCGCGCAATCAGCTTCCAACACCGACTGCCTCCGTTGCTGCAGTCCGCCGTGCCCGCGGTGGTGGCGGTGGAGGGCCAGCTGCACGGCGGCGGCGCGGGGTCGGGCGTGGCGTTGTTGCATCCGTTGGCGGTGTCGGTGTGGTCCCACAGGAAGATGTCGTCGCCGTTGCCCGGCGCGGCGGTGTCTACGTCCTGGAAGTAGAGCTCGCAGACGTTGTTGGTGCCCAGGTTCAACACGCCGCTCACGCCAATGGCGGAGAGCGAGCGCCACCCCGCCGCCGGCATCCCGGGCACGGTGACGCTGGGCGCCGTTTGTGCCGATCCCACGTCGGAGCTGGAGGTGGCGCAGTTGGCGGGTGTGTCGCACGCGGAGGCCAGGTCGCTGTCGTTGCTGGGGTCGGTGCACGCGCTGGTGGTGGGCCCGGATTCCAGGTTCTGCGCGCCGCACACGCACACATCGGAAGGGCCGTCGCTGCCCACGTAGTTCACGGTGTCGGAGGTGATGCCGCCCGCGCCGCACACCGCCACGTCGTCCTTCACGTTGACGCTGCCGCCGGCGAAGAGACCCGGTGCGGGTTGCGGCGAGAGGAAGCGCTTGAGCGTGATGCGCGCGCTGGCCTTCTCGTACGCGTCCGCGTCGCTGGTGCCCGGCGGCACGGGGTAGATGCCAATGGCGGTGAGGAAGACGGAGCGGTCACGGTCACGGAAGAGCACGGAGGAGCCCAGGCCCTCCGCCACGGTGTTGTTGCCGGTGGCCGTGGCCAGGCCGGTGAGTCCGTCGTCACTGTTGTCATCCACGCGTACCAGGTAGGCGCCGCCGTTCATCTTCACCATGCGGTAGCGGTGCAATGCCGCGCGGAGCGGCGTCCCGGTGGCGTTCTTGGGGACGTGCACCACCGTGCTGCCGGAGGCAAAGCTGGCCGGCGGGATGAACTCGTCGCCGTCGAGGGACGCGCCGAGGCTGGGGTCGAGCAATCCGTCCAGGTCGGGGACCGCGGGCACCTGCTGCATGTACTGCGTGGCGTACAGGCTCATGCGCTCCAGGCCCATCTCTGCCAGCGCGCGGGCCTGCGACTCGGCGCGCTCCCGCGACGCAGCGACGAGATGCCGTTGTCCCGCGTTCATCTGCGTGAGCACCGCCACGGTGATCACCGCCACTACTGCCATGACGACCACCAGGGCCATCCCGCGTGGCTGGCGACGGAGGTTGCGGCGGGAGAGACCGGGGAGCCGCGAGAAGAGGAAGTCACAAGTCAGAATACAGGAGTCAGAAGTGCCCCTGCCCGTGCCCGGCCTGTAGGGACTCTCAGCGCAAAGGCTACCCGCGGGGAAAACCTCGTCGGGCCTTGGGCCCACAAGCCGGGCAGGGGCAGGGGCACTTCTGACTTCTGACTTCTGACTTCTGACTCCCTTGGAGGAAACCCCGAGAACGCAGGAGAACATGGCATCACCTCCTCAGTTGCGGACGCGAACCGTGCCCACCACCTCGTGGGTCACGTTGCTGCGGTTGACCATGCGTTCCAGGCGGACCCGGTAGCGGATGGAGGAGACGGCGGCCTTGGCGGCGGCAGTGGCCAGGGGGCGGGCCAGCTCCGCGCCGCTGCTGTCGAAGTAGCGCAGCTCCAGCATCACCACGTCGCGCGCAATGCGCTCGAACCCCGTTCCCGTGTTGTTGGTGACGCCGCACGGGTTGGCTGGCATCGCTCCCGCGTTGTCGGGGGGCCAGGAGGCGTGCGTGGGAATCACCTCACCCCAGCACTGCACGCGCTCCAACGCGGTTCCGTTGAGGCGGTAGAAGACGCGGTCCAACGTCGTCACCCAGCCGGTGCCGGGGCGATTGGCGGGGCCGCTGAGCGGGCTGTTGTTGGCCCACACCGTGTTGTCGAAGCCCGGGTTCACCTCCAGGCTCATCACCGCGGAGCTGCCCAGGAACAGGAATCCCGCGGAGTTGTTGAAGCTCGCCACCGTCGTGTCGAACCACTCGCCGTTGCCGGCCATGATCTGCACGCGGTCGCCCACGGACAGCCGCCTCATTCCCCATGGACAGGTGCGGTCGGTGCTGCCGCTGTTGGTGCACCCGCTCTCGCCGGGGAAGAAGACGCTGGAGTCCGCGGTGCTGCAGCCGGTAGGCATGCACGCGCCGTTGTTCTCGTTGTGGAAGGCAATGTGCGTGGCGTCGCCGGCGGCGCGGTCATGCAGGAAGCCGAACGTGTTGTACTGCGCGTCGGGGCGGGGCAGGTCGCCCAGCACGCCCACGTAGTCCGCGCCTCCCACCAGCACCGAGGAGCTGATCACCGCTCCCGCCGGCGCGTTGCCGCCCGGGCCGATGCGCGCGCCAAAGGGAACGCCCAGGCCGGCCATGGCCAGGTCGCGGTGGAGCAGCTCGGCGGCCAGGTTGCCGTCGCGCAACAACGCGGCCCGCACCCGGGAGCGCGCGCCGTCCCGCATGGCCATCACCATCAGCTGCAGCGCCGCGCCCAGGATGAGCAGGGAGACGGTCAGTCCCACCACCAGCTCAATGAGCGTGAAGCCGCGGGCACGGGCGTGCATGGCGCCTCCACGTCTCACTGGTACACGCGCGTGGTGGCGCTCTGCGTCTTCGTTGCGCCCTTGGAGGTCCACGTGACCGTCACCAGCACGTCGCGGTAGGCGCGGCCCGTGGTGCCCGCCAAGGTCTCGGTCCCGGTGCCCACCGGGCGCAGCTCGCGCTTGTAGCGGTGCGCCATGCCCGCCACCGGGTTCTCCACCGCCACCGAGGAGGTTCCCGCGTAGCCCATCACCTGCGCCTGCTGCAGGCCCTGCTCCAGCAGCTGCTTGGCCTCGGTGCCGCGCGCCGCCGACGTCGTCATGGTGCGCGCCCGCTCCAGCTCGTTCATCAGGATGCCCAGGCTGGCCATCAGCACGCCGCCGGCCACCATGGCCTCCACCAGCATGTAACCCCGGGCCTTGCGCGTCTTGGTGCTCTTCATGACTGACCTCATGGACAGGAGAAGTTGCCCGCCGAGCCCGGCGGGGTTTCTCCCCGGTTGAGAACGCAGATGGGTCCGTGCGCTTCCGCCAGGATCCGCTTCTGGTTGATGGGAGAGGGCAGCGTGGACTGCGTCACCCGCAGCACGCCGTCGTCGTCGGTGAGCGTGGTGTCGCTGGAGAACAGGCGGCCGGTGGGGCGGTAGCGCAGCTCTCCGGGCGTCTCGCTGGGCTCGTGCTCCCACGTGACGGTGAGCTGGTCACCCAGCGTGAGCCGGTCCAGCTCCAGCCACACCGGTCCGCCGCCGTTGATGTACACCGGCGACGAGTTGGGATTCTCGCAGTCGTAGACGTTGAGCTTTTCCGCCACCAGGGTGCGGTTCCCAGTCACCCTCACGCGCACGCAGCGACGATCCATCATGGCCGCGCTCCGCGCCTGCGCCAGGAGCCCTGCCACCGCCTCGGTCTCTCCGTCCAGCTTCGTCTTGCCCACAAAGGGCGAGAGCCCCGGCACGCCCATGGCCACCAGGATGCTGACCAGCGAGATGACCACCATCACCTCCAGCAGCGTGAAGCCGCGGAGCGTGGTGCGTGGATGGCGGGGCGCGGTGGTCATGGTCGTCGTTGTCCGTTCCGTGCGTGCGCTGTGTTTCCGGTTCACCCTCAGCTCACGCAGGCAGCTTAGGAACGGCGGACGCGGACCGAATACGACGAAGGTGTGAGCGGACCTGCGGAGTCGCGCGTCGCATCCGTGGAATGTCGTAGCGCTCCGCAGTGCGCGGCGGCCGCGGCTCCGGACACGGTTCCCCGACGAGAAACGCGGTTCCGTGCGTCGCGCCGCTTTCACGCGCGGGCGGTCCACCCTGGTGGGAGGTGAGGTGCTTCCATGTGGCATACGCATGGCGTCGGATGTCCCGTGGCGGCCGGTCCCGCGCCTGGCAGCGTCGTCACCGTGCGTTGCGAGGTGTCCGCGTCCTGTGGCACACCGTTCACACTCCTTCTGCAGGGGGCTTTCATGGGACGTGGTGGCGCGGTCATCCTGGCGGTGTGCCTGGTGGGTTCCGCCTGCATCGACAACCCGGTGGCGGGTCGCGCCGACGACGAGGAACGCAATCGCAGCACCTCCAGTGGTGGCGACAACGCCAGCGGCGGAGGGGGCTCGGGGAGCACCTCGGGCGGCAGCGGGAGTGGCAGCGGCAGTGGCTCGTCGGGGCTGGTGATTGAGGGTCAGCCCATCCCGCTGGAGCAGCTCTGCCCGGTGCTGGCCAATGGCTACGTGCGCTCGTTCACCTACTACCTGTACGGCATCTCCTTTGGGACCGGTGCCGGCTGCGAGCCCGCCATCAGCGACGAGGACCTGCTCACCATGACCTGGGGCGACGTCAACCTGACGCGCGCGGGGCTGTGCGCACTGGACGGCGGCCTGATGACGGAGAACGTGTCCGCAGTGGCCCAGGGTGAGGCCGCGGGCCGGCTCACCTATGACGAGGAGGCCGCGGGCGACTGTCTCGCCGTGGGCCGGCAGTACTTCGCGAACAACGGCGGGCTCGTGGGCTCCCTGGCGTCGACGGCGCGCAACGGGTTCGACGCCGCGGGCTACGAGACCACCGCGTGCGCGGAGATCCTCGTGGGGCACCAGGCGGAGGGCCAGCCGTGCAATTCCACCGCGGAATGCCAGCGGGGCGACGGCGGCGCGGCGTGTGTGCACCGTCTCAGCGCGGGTTGCGAGGGCGTGTGCCAGCACCTGGGCTGGGAAGGTGAGGAGTGTGAGACGCGCGGCAACCCGCCCTGCAGTGGAAACCTCTCGTGCATCAAGCCGGGCGACGGGACGACGGGCCGCTGCGCACCGCCAGCGCAACGCAACCAGCGCTGCGAGGTCGACGGCGGCACGGTGGCCTGCGTGGAGGGCACGGTATGCGTGAGCGGGACCTGCATTGACCGTCTGCCCGAGGGCACCGCGTGCACCACCAGCGAGGAGTGCCAGGCGGGACTCAGCTGCTCCGGGACGCCATCGCGTTGCCAGAGCCCCGCCGCGCTCGGGGAGGTGTGCGCCAACGGCAGCGTGACGCGTCCCTGTCAGCCGTGTCTGGCGTGTGCGTTCCCACCGGGCACTCCCGACGGCGGTGAGGCGCGCTGCACGGAGTTCGCCAAGCTTGGTCAGTCCTGTGCGGCCAATCCCTGCACCTTTGGACTGGTGTGCATCAACCAGGTCTGCGCGCCCTTGGCGCGGACGGGTGAGGCGTGCTCGGACATCGACCTTGTCGACGTGGATGATACCCAGCGCGGCAACTGCCTGAACCCGTTGGACGCGTGTCAGGGCGCGCCGCGCACGTGCCAGCCGCGGGTCCCGGAAGGGCAGGCCTGCGTGGCTCCCCCGACGAGCCGGCCGGTGCAAGGTAACTGCGCGGGCGGGCTCATCTGTGCGCGCGAGAGTGGTGTGGCGGTGAACGGTGTGTGTCGTGCGGCGCCGGACGAGAGCGGTGAGCGCTGTGGCATGCGTCCGGACCTGCATCCCAGCTGCTCGTCCACCGGCGCGGATGCGGCGTCATTGCAGTGCTCGCGCACGGAGGATGGTGGTGAGGGTGTGTGCGTGGCGTCGTCGAATGGGCAGGTGGATGACCTCTGCGTGCAGTCCTATGCGTGTCGCGCTGGTCACTACTGCGCGGGGGTGAACGAGGATGCGGGCACGCCGGGGCAGTGTCGACGGGGCGGCGCGTTGGGGCAGCCGTGCGGTTACGAGACGGAATGGGAGTACACCTGCCAGGAAGGCTTCTGCGGCTACACCGGCCCCGACGGCGGATACACCTACGTGTGCCAGCCGTACCGCGGCCTGGGCGAGGCGTGCAGCTACGAGGAATGCGGTCCGCTCTATCGGTGTCTGGAGGGTGTGTGCGCGGAGCGCATCCCGGTGGGCAGCCCCTGCACCGGTTATAGCGACTGCGTGCCCGGTGCGGTGTGCAGCGACGAGGGCGTCTGTGCTCCGTCGGAATGCGTGTACTACGACCTCGGCTGCGGCGGCTGTCGCGACGGCACGTGGGTGCCCACGCTCATCTTCTTCGGCGTGGTGACGCGCGGTTTGCGTCGTCGTCGGTGACCCAGCGCGACGAACGGACCACGACCTGGAGTGCGGCGGGCCCTCGCCGCCCTGGCCAGCGCCGAGTCTGTATTCCACCGGTGGACCGGTCGTGGAGCACCGCGCCGGGCATGCGCGGGGGTCGCGTCTGCTGGGGTGGTGGACCGTTGGCGGGTGCAAGAAGCCGCTCGGCACTGACCAGGGCGGCGAGGGCCCGCCGCACTCCAGGTCGTGGTCCGCTCGGGACTCACGCCTTCCGTCGCAGCACGGCGGCAAAGAACCCGTCCATCCCATGCAGGTCCGGCCACGTGCGCAGGTACATCCCCTGCTCGTCGGTAATCCCGGTGGTCCGTGCGCCACCCAGCACCTCGCGCACCCGCACCGGCTCCAATCCCGGCACCGCCGCGCGCAGCTTCTCCACCACGTCCTCACACTCCGCGCGCAGGAACGTGCACGTGGCGTAGATGAGTCGACCTCCCGGCTTCACCCAGCGCGCGGCCTGCGTGGCAATCTCCAGCTGTTGAGCGCGCAGCCGCTCCACGTCGTCGGGTTGCACGCGCCAGCGCGCTTCCGGGTTGCGCCGCAAGGCCCCCAGCCCACTGCACGGCGCATCCACCAGCACCCGCTCCGCGCGACCCTCCAGCTCACGCACCACCGGCGGCACCTCCTCCCCCGCGCGGTACTTGTGCGCCTGCACGTTGAACACCTGCGCACGCGCGGCACGACGCTTGAGCTCCCCGATGCGTCGCCCACTGGGATCCAGCGCCACGATCCGTCCCTTGTTCCCAAGCAGCGCGGCCAGCCCCAGCGTCTTCCCGCCGGCACCCGCGCACGCGTCCACCACGGTTCCACCCGGCGGCGGCGCCACCACCTCGCACACCAGCTGGCTCGCCTCGTCCTGCACCTCCACGCGACCGTCGGCGAATGCGGGCAGCGTGAACACGTTGATGCGCGTGGCCAGCGTGATGCCCGCGGGGGCGCGCAGCGTCGGAAGCGCGGGGATGCCAGCGGCTCCCAGCTCCGCCAGCACGTCGTCACGGTGGGCGCGCAGCGTGTTCACGCGCAGGGTTTGCGGCGCCGGCTGGTTGAGCGCGGCGGCCAGCGTGTTCGCACGCTCCGCGCCCAGCTCGTCGAGAAGTCGCTGCGCGAGCCAGTCGGGCAACGAGTGGGTCAACCCCAGCCGAACCGCGGCGTCGCCCTCGGCGTCAATGCGCGCCTGCAGGCCGGTGAGCCCCTCCAGCGGAAGACCCATGCCCGTGCGCACGTCCTCCAGTGAGACCGCGCCGGTGAGCGCCAACGTGGCTCCCAGCCGGGAAAGCTCGTCGGCATCCGGCCCCAGCGCGTATTCCACCTTGCGGTGCATGCGCACCAGGTCGTGCACCATGTCGGTGACCTGGCCGCGCATCTCGTCGGGGACGCGGGAGTCCTTGAACGCGCGGGAGAGCACGTCCGTGAGGAAGGGCCAGCCCTGGCGGACCTCGGCGAACACCTGGAGCACCAGGCGCCGCACGGTCCCGTCTGTCAGCAGCATTCGCGGGGTGAACGTCATCTCCACACGCATCCCACAAGGTCAGCGGGACGCGCCACCCACCGCGGCGTTCACCGGCAGCGCCGCCAGGCTCCGACGGAGGTCGTCCAGGCTCGGCGGTCCCTCCGGCTCCACCGTCGGCGCCTTCTCCTCCTGCGCCCAGGCAGTCTCCTCGGCACGGTTGTGCTGCCACAGCGTGCGCGCACAGCGGTTCATCAGCTCGGGGAGCCCCTCGCCGGTGATGGCGCTGACGGGGATGGCACCCAGCGCCTGCGCACGCGCCTGCGCGTCCTCCGCGTTCAGCCGGTCCACCTTGTTCATCACCAGGATGCGCGGCGTGTCCTGCACCTCCAGGTGCTCCAGCACCTTCTCCACGGCGCGGATGTGACGTTCGTGGTCGCGGTCGCCACCGTCGAAGACGTGCAGCAGCAGGTCCGCCTCACCCAGCTCCTCCAACGTGGCCTGGAAGGCGTTCACCAGGTCCTTGGGCAGGTCGCGGATGAAGCCCACGGTGTCTGTGATGATCACCTCGCGCTCGCTGGGGAAGCGCAGCCGTCGGCTCACCGGGTCCAGCGTGGCGAAGAGCTGGTTGGCCACGAACACGTCGGAGCGCGTCAGGCGGTTGAGCAGCGTGCTCTTGCCCGCGTTGGTGTACCCGACGATGGCAATGACCGGCAGGCCCTCCTTCTTGCGGGCGCTCCGTCGCAACGTGCGCTGCGCGCCCACGCGCTCCAACTCGCGCTCCAAGCGGTTCAGGCGGTCCTTCGCCCGACGACGGTCGATCTCCAGTCGCGTCTCACCGGGACCACGCCCGCCGATGCCGCCGGTGAGGCGGGACAGACCGGTCTGACGCTGGGCCAGGCGCGGGATGCTGTACTTCAGCTGGGCCAGCTCCACCTGAAGCTTTCCGTCGGTGGTGCGCGCACGCTGGGCAAAGATGTCCAGGATGAGCATGGTGCGGTCCAGCAGCTTCAGCTCGGTCTCGCGGCTGAGGTTCTGCAGCTGGCTCGGCGAGAGGTCGCGGTCAAACACGATCATCTCCGCGCCGTGCTGCAGCGCGCCCAGCACCACCTCCTCCAGCTTGCCCTTGCCCAGGATGGTGCGCGGGTCCACTTCCCGACGGAACTGCATCACCGTGTCGACGACGGTCACGCCCGCGGAGCGCGCCAGCTCGGTGAGCTCCGCCATGGAGGCCTCCGCCTCCGCGCGACCACCGGTGTACACGCCGACGAGCACCGCGCTGTCCTTGACCTTGCCGCCCTCCGCCTTGCGGAGCGTGACCACCTCGCGGGCCAGCTCGTCCTCGAGGGTGCGGATGAACTCGGTGAAGTCCAGGTCCAGCGCGTGGATGCTGCTCTCGGTGTGCTTGCGGTAGCGCTCGCCGCTGGGGTCCGTCGTCGGGAGCACCTGCGCCCAGGCCACGGTGCCGGGCAGGCCCGCGGGGTCCACGCCCAGGCACACCACCGCGTCCAGCTGCAGCTTCTGGAGGTCGGTGATGATGTCGCGCGGCATCTGCGCAATGGGTCCGCCGGGGAAGGCCACCACCAGGCGCAGGCCACGCAGGCGGCTCGCTCCGGCGCGGGCGCGACCCACGTCAGGCAGATACAGCCGGCGGTCGGTGCCGACGATGACGTGCTCCACGCGCCCGGCGCGGTCCAGCATGATGCCCACCGGACGCCGGGTGTCCGCGCACAGCTCGGTGATGGTGCGTGAGACCTCCGGCGTCACCAGCGACTGCACGTCGACACGCCGGGTGTAGAGCTTCTCCAGCTGCTTGAGCTGGCTGGGCTTGAGTCCCTGGGTCTTTCCGTGAACGGTGTGGATGGTCTTGCTCCTTGCGAATGGCCGTGCCGTCACTGTGGCAGAGGCCGAGGCTGGGCTTCAATGCCTTGGTGGCCGGTATCTAACGCGTCCGAGGAGGTCCAACAGGTGGGGAGGCGCAGGGCGTCGAAGCGCCGGCGGCATGACCGGGGACATGGGCCGCGGGGCGCACGGAGCCATCTGCGGCACGGTGGGCGATCCTGGAGCTGCCGACGGGAACTTCCAGGCCGCACCTGTCCAGGCCGGTGCATGACGCAGCCCGACCGGGGCGCTACAGTTCCGGCCATGGCAACCAAGCGCACAAGGAACGCTGCGGTGTTTCCGGCGGAAGCGTTCAAGCTGTTCCGGGACATGCGGGACAGCATGAAGAAGATGGAGGCCGGACAGGAGCAGCTCCGCAAGGAGGTCCACGGGCCGCGCAAGGATCTGGTTGGATTGTTCGACCGCACCGACCGCCCGCACCGCGAGGTCAGGGCCGAGATCCGACGGGACAAGATCCTGCGGGACAACCCAGCTTGACCGGCTCAAGGCGCGTCAGGATGAGCTGGAAGAGCGCGTGGACCGGCTGGAGAAGCGCTAAGTAGCTGGCCAGAAGTTCCTTCACATCTGGAAGACTCCGGTTGAGCCCGAACAGCTCCGGCCAAAGCGGTATTTCAGACCGCACTCCCAAGGTGCCGGCCGCGCCCATCCCATTGGGCGGA
>JBFMGU010000409.1:0-6134 GCA_040752415.1 Myxococcota bacterium | reverse complement strand
CCCATTCTGACTTCTGACTTCTGACTCCTGACTTCCTTTCCGCCTCCGCCGAGCGAGGCGGCACATGGCCATCCTGGTCACCGGCGGAGCGGGTTTCATCGGCAGCCACACCTGCGTGGAGCTGCTGCAGGCCGGTCATCGCGTCGTGGTGGTGGACAACCTGTGCAACAGCTCGCGCGAGTCGCTGCGTCGGGTGGAGCGCATCACGGGCGTTGTGCCGGAGCTGCACCGCGTGGACCTGCTGGATGCTCCCGCGCTCGCCCAGGTGTTCGCGCGCTCCCGGCCCCAGGCGGTGATCCACTTCGCGGGGCTGAAGTCCGTCGGGGAGTCGGTGGCGCAGCCGCTGCGGTATTTCCAGAACAACGTCACCGGCACCCTGAACCTCCTGCAGTGCATGAAGGACCATGGCGTGCACCAGCTGGTGTTCTCCTCGTCGGCCACCGTCTACGGCGACCCCGCGCGCGTGCCCGTCACCGAGGACATGCCGCTCTCCGTCACCAACCCCTACGGGCGCACCAAGCTCATGGTCGAGGACATCTGCCGCGACCTGGCCCGCGCCGAGAGCACCTGGCGCATCATCCTCCTGCGCTACTTCAACCCCGTGGGCGCCCACCCCAGCGGGCTGATGGGCGAGGACCCGCGCGGCATCCCCAACAACCTCATGCCGTACATCATGCAGGTGGCGGTGGGACGTCGACCGCACCTCACGGTGCACGGCAAGGACTTCCCCACGCCCGACGGCACGGGGGTGCGCGACTACGTGCACGTGGTGGACCTGGCGCAGGGCCACGTGGCCGCGCTGGCCGCGCTCCCGCGCATCTCCGGCTGCGTGGCGGTCAACCTCGGAACGGGTCGGGGGTATTCGGTGTTGGAGGTCTTGCAGGCCGCCGGTCGCGCCGTGGGGCGTGAGCTGCCGTGCGTGGTGGGGCCCCGGCGGCCGGGAGATGTGGCCGCGGTGTACGCGGACGCCTCCCTGGCGCAAGGGCTCCTGGGCTGGCAGGCCCGACGCGGACTGGACGAGATGTGCGCGGATGCCTGGCGCTGGCAGCACGGGAACCCCGAGGGGTACCCGCCGGAAACGGGCCCCGCCGGGGGGTGAATGAACAATGGGGGATGACATGATCCACAAAGGGGTGATTGGCACGCGGGACCGCGTGGCGTCGTTGCAGCCGTTGCTGGCGCCGCCCTCCCCACTGGAGGACCCCCAGGCCATGCCCTCGCCCTCCGACGCCAGCGCGCTCCGTCCCCGCATCCTGGTGGTGGATGACGAGGAGCCACACCGCCGCGCGGTGGTGGAGCAGCTGGGCGGGGCGCCGCTGTTTGCCGAGGTGACCGAGGCCGCCGACGGCTCCACCGCCCTGCGCCTGGCCCTGGAGCGCGACTACGACCTGGTCATCACCGACTGGAACATGCCAGTCATGGACGGCATCTCCTTCCTGCGCGCGGTGCGCCTGCAGCGGACGCGTGTGCAGCTCCCCGTGCTCATCCTCAGCGCACGCGACAACGTCACCGACAAGGTCCTGGGCTTCCGCGTGGGCGCCTCCGACTTCGTCACCAAGCCCTTCCAGCCGGCGGAGCTCCTGGTGCGCGTGGAGACGCACGTGGCGCTCTCCCGCATGAACCGTCAGCTCACCGAGCTGGCGCACCACGACGCGCTCACGCAGCTGTGGAACCGCCGGCGCTTCATGGAGGCGCTGGACAGCGAGCTGGTGCGTTCCCGTCGCACCGGCCGCTCCCTATGCCTGCTCATGGTGGACGTGGACCACTTCAAGTCCATCAACGACACCTATGGTCACCCCGCCGGTGACGGCGTGCTGGCCCACCTGGCGCGCCTGCTCGGCATCCACCGCCGCGCCTATGACAGCGTGGGCCGCCTGGGCGGGGAGGAGTTTGCCGCGCTGCTCCCGGAGACCCGCCTCCCCGACGCGGTGACGGTGGCCGAGCGCCTGCGCGTGCTGGTGGAAGGCGCCAGCGTGGGCGGGCTGCCCGCGGGCCGCGTCACCATCTCCGTCGGCGTCACCCAGGCGCCCGTCGACGACCGGGACAGCGTCACCACCATCTACGGTCGGGCGGACGCGTGCCTGTACCGCGCCAAGAACAGCGGCCGGAACCGCGTGGTGGGCACCCTGAGCGAGCTGGCCCCCACCGCGTGACCACCCGGTGAGCCCGTTCACGGAATGGGCGACGGCTCCTCCGTCGTGGTGGGCTCACCGCCGTCACGCGCCAGCGCTGCCTCCGCACCCGCGCGCGCATCCCGCAGCAATCCCCGCAGCACATCCTGCTCCTCGCGCAGCGCGGCAACCTCCGTGCGCAGCGCCTCCAGCCTCTCCCGCCACGGCGTGGGCATGACGTCCTCCCTCTTGGTGAGCTCAAGGCCTGGCCAACGTGGCGGTCGCATCCGGCATTCCCCCGACGTGCAAGCACGTGTGGCACCGCCAACACCGGGAGGCGCCGCGCACCGATCGCGCATCGGGTTGCTTCGGCGGAGCTTCGTCGCGGGACGAAAGTTGTGGCGGAATGCCCCGTGGGTCATTGAGCCCCGGAGGTTTTCCCGGGTGCGCGCCAGGCACGGAATTGCTCGTCCTGATCGGCCAAACTCGTCGTGCGGGTGCGGCCGGTGCGGGGCGCTCCACCGCGTAGCAGTCGCTTCGTGTGTGATTAGAAACCATCGTTTGTTGGCGATGAAGTGCACGAAGCTCGACGGGAGGATGGCGCGGTTTTGCGCTTGCCTGCCGCGCGAGGGCATGGGTACGGTGCGCCACTCCATGCGTGCCGACCTTGAACCCAACTACCGACGTGCCAGCGGGCTCGTGGATGTCCTGGACCGCGTGCTGGACAAGGGTCTCGTCGTGGCGGGGGACATCAGGGTCTCACTGGCGGAGGTGGAGCTGCTCACCATCCGCATCCGGCTGATCGTCTGCTCCATTGACAAGGCGGAGCAGATTGGCCTCGCGTGGTGGCGGCAGGACGCGTACTTCTCCGGGAAGACGGATCCGGTGGCGCTGGAGAACGCGGAACTGCGCAAGCAGCTGCAGGTGTTGGAGCAGAAGCTCGCGGCGTTGGAAGGCGCCGTGCCCAACCGGAAGTTCAAGAAGCTGCCCGCCGGCAAGCCGGTGCGGAGCAAGCAAGGAGCTGGCCATGGCCGTTGAGAGGGCATCCGGAGGTACCAGCCTCATCGACGTGCTCGACCGCGTGCTCGACAAGGGCATCGTGATCGACGCGTGGGTCCGCGTCTCGCTGGTGGGCATTGACCTGCTCACGGTGGAGGCCCGCGTGGTGGTGGCTTCCATTGACACGTACATCAAGTACTCCGAGGCGGTGGGCCAGGCGGCCCCGGCGTCACGTCCCACGCTGGAGCAGCAGCGCGGCTTCGAGGAGCTTCCCGCGGATTCCGGAGTGGCGGTGGAGGGGGCGCGGACCCGTCGGAAGGCGGGCACGGTCAGGGCGTAAGCCGTGATCACGTTGCACTCCTCCCTGTTGCGGCGCACCCCGCCGCGCCCCGCCGAGGCCCCCTCGCGCGAGCGTCCCGCCGTCCTCACTGCGGAGCGCAAGCTGGCCTACGCGGACGCGCTGCTGCGCTGCAGTGACCCGGAGGCGTGCGCGCACGTGGCGCTGGGCCTGCTGCAGAACCTGGGGGTGCGCGCCGCGGTGTGCACGCTGCTGCAGCCGGAGGACGGGGAGCTGCGCGCGGTGGCGGGGTTGGGCGTGGCGCCCGCGCTCTGGGAGGACCTGCACATCAGCGTCCAGGAGACCAGCCATCCGCTGGTGGTGGCGCTGGGCGGCACGGAGCCGGTGCTGGTCAACCGGGAACAGGTCATGCGCCTGCCCGGCCCGCCCCCGCCCTTCCCCGCGTTCCACGCCGTGCCGCTCATCCGCGCGGAAGCGGAAGGCGGCCCCGGCCTGGGACTGGTGCTCATCCAGCACACCGCGGCGTCGGAGCTGGGGGAGGAGCTGCTGTGGGTCTGCGGCATGCTCAGCGCCAAGCTGGTGGGCCTGGACTACCGGCGCCTGCTGGCCGCGGAGAAGCGCTACAAGCGGGAGCGTGCGCACTTCCACAGCATCATTGACGCCGTCACCGACCCCATCCTGCTCACCGACATGGAGGGGCGCATCATCATCGCCAACAGCCGCGCCGAGTCGCTCTTCTCCGCGCCGGAAGGCACCAGTGAGGGACGGCGGCGCGCGGTGGCGCTCAACAACATGCTCTTCTCCGCGGCGCTCTTCACCACCATGGAGGACGCGGACGCACGTCGTCGTGAGCTGCTGCTGGTGGACCCCAGTGAAGGCCGCGACCTGCTCTTTGAGCTGCTCAGCACGCCGTTCGTGGACCCGCACGGCGGCGGCGGCGTGGTCTCCGTGCTGCGCAACATCACCGACCTGCGCTCGGCCACCGCGGAGCTGGAGGAGAACTACCGGCGCCTGCGCGTGGCGGAAGCGGAGATGCGCGCGGAGCGCGA
The DNA here is from genome assembly GCA_040752415.1 of Myxococcota bacterium. GTDB lineage: Bacteria > Myxococcota > JACRCW01 > JACRCW01 > JACRCW01 > JBFMGU01. The sequence continues at coordinate 1,677 of JBFMGU010000409.1, read as the reverse complement.
CCGCCTGGACCTCATCATCTCCTCGGTGGCGGACCCCATCCTGGTGACCGACCCGGGCGGCAGCATTGTGCTGATGAACCCGCCGGCCCAGCGCCTCTTCGAGGTGGAGGGCGAGCAGCGCGGGGAGGAGGCCACGCGGCGCGTGCGCGCCAATGACGCCGTGTTCTCCTCCTTCATGTCCAACCTCTACACCGGCCACATGATGCGCTGGCGCGGTGAGCTGGGCCTGGTGGACCCGCACACCGGCACCACCATCCCGGTGGAGGCCATTGCCGGCAAGGTGCTCACCAAGGGCGGGGAGGTGACCGCCATTGTCACCATCCTGCATGACCGCACCGAGGCGCTGGAGAAGGCGCGCCTGTATGACCAGGTCAAGCGCCACAGCGAGGAGCTCAAGCAGCGCGTCAACGAGGCCACCGCGGAGCTGGCCGCACAGAACGAGCTGCTCCGTCGTCAGGCCATGGCGCTGGAGCAGGCCTCCGAGATGAAGAGCCAGTTCCTGGCCACCATGAGCCATGAGCTGCGCACGCCGCTCAACGCCATCATCGGCTACACCCAGCTGCTCCTGCAGGGCATCAGCGGGGAGGTGCCGCCGCCGCAGCACAAGAAGCTCACCCGCATTGCCTCCAACGCGCAGCACCTGCTCTCCCTCATCAATGACCTGCTGGACATCACGCGCATTGAGTCCGGCAAGATGCCCATCCACGTGGAGACCTTTGAGCTGCGCGCGCTCATCAAGGACGTCATGGCGGAGGTGGAGCCCATCATTGCGCGCACCCAGCTCACCGTGACGCAGGAGCTGCCCGAGGAGCTGCCGGAGCTGCGCAGCGACCGGCAGAAGGTCAAGCAGGTGGTGCTGAACCTGCTCTCCAACGCGCTCAAGTTCACGCCCGCCGGCTCGGTGCAGGTGCAGGTCCGTCACGACGTGGAGCGCGACACCGTCTCCATCTCCGTCAAGGACACGGGCATTGGCATCCCGGAGGCGGAGCAGCAGCGCATCTTCGAGGATTTTAGGCAGGCGGATAACTCCTATACCCGGCAGTACGGGGGCACCGGGTTGGGGTTGTCCATCTGTCGTCGCCTGGCGGCCATGCTGGGTGGACACATCTCACTGGAGAGCCAGGTGGGCGTGGGCTCCACGTTCACGCTGCATCTCCCACGGCAGCTGAGGCGCAAATGAACCGCTCCAAGGCCGTCAAGAAGCCCCTCCGCGGCAAGCCCGTGGTCCTGGTGGTGGATGACTACGAGGACGCCGTGGACATCATCACCGAGCTGCTCACGTTCGAGGGTTATGAGCCGGTGGTGGCGCGCAATGGTGCGGAGGCGCTGGACAAGGCCTACGCGCAGGTGCCGGACCTGATCCTGATGGATCTCTCCTTGCCGGAGCTGGACGGGTGGGAGGCCAGCCGGCGACTCAAGGCGGACAAGCGCACCGCGCACGTGCCCATCATTGCGCTCACCGCCCACGCGCTCACGCAGCACGCGGAGAAGGCCCGCGCCGCGGGGTGCGACGCGTTTGTCACCAAGCCGTGTGATCCGGACAAGTTGATGACGGAGATCCGTCGCTTCGTGCCCGCCGTTGCGCCGAGCACACCGGTTAGCAGCAGGGAGTGATTGATGCCCACCACCCGCAAGCCCACCGCCCGGAGCAAGGCCACCCGCAAGCCGGCGCAGAAA
>JBFMGU010000408.1:0-6262 GCA_040752415.1 Myxococcota bacterium | reverse complement strand
CCGAAGAGATGAGAAAGACGAAGCGGGTACCAGACGAGGCCACGCCAAACGAGAAAACTCGAGACAGGTACCAGCGACGCGACTCGCGCTCGCAACGCATACCCCTGCGCTTTCCGCGATTTCCCTGACACCCGGAGACAGGCATCAGCGACGCACCTCGCGCTCGACGCTCCCCCCGCGCTCTTCCGCGATTTCTGACACATCGAGACAGGCACCAGCGACGCGACTCGCGCTCGCGACGCATCCCCCGGCGCGCTCTTCCGCGGTTTCCTGACACATCGAGACGGGTACCAGCGACGCGACTGGCGCTCGCGACGCTTCCTGCGCTCTTCCGCGGTTATCCTGCCTCTTCCGGCCGGCCCGTCGAGCACCTTCTCCGGCCGTCGCGGAAAAAACGAAAGGCGCAAGCTCGGACGTGCCGGACCTGCGCCTTTCTGAGTGCCTCGGGGGAGACTCGAACTCCCATGCCTTGCGGCGCCACCACCTCAAGATGGTGTGTCTACCAGTTCCACCACCGAGGCAAAGCGGCCGTGCGTGTAGCGCTGACTCCCCGTTCTCGTCAAGCTGGACCTTGCACCTTCTTGCCCGGCACGCGGGATCGTGTCACACCGGGAGCCCATGAGCCTGCCCGCCAGACCGGAGCTCCCCGCGCACATCCGCAGCATGCGCCCGAGCTTCTTCGCGCGGATGCTGGAGCGTCTGGCCACCTACCGGGGCGAGGTTTTCACCTTCCACATCGGCGACGCGAGCCAGCCGCCTCCGCTGGAAGTGCAGTCCGAGGCCGCGCGCGCCGCCGCCGATCCCTCGGTCTACCGCTACGGGCACCCGCTGGGTGAGGCCTCGCTTCGGCAGGCGCTGACGGGTTGGCTCAACCGTCGGCACGGGCTGGGTCTGGGGCTGGAGGAGGTCCTGATCTGCACGGGCGCCACCGCGGGCCTGTCCATTGCGGCGGAGACGCTGCTCCACCCTGGCGACGAGGTCCTCCTGTGCACGCCGTGCTGGCCGCTCATCCGCGGGGTGGTGCAGAAGAGCGCGGCCGTCCCGGTGGAGGTGGACCTCACGCAGGAGCTGTACCGTCGGCCCGGCGCCGACGTTGTGGACCTGCTGACGCGACGCATGACCCCGCGCACCCGCGCGCTCTACTTCACCTCTCCCAACAACCCCGACGGCAAGGTGCTGGATCGCGCGGCGCTGAACGGGCTGGCGGAGGTGAGCATCCGGCACAACCTGTGGGTGCTCTTCGACGCCGCGTACATGGACTTCTCCTTTGTGGGAGAGATGCCGCTGATCAGCACGTTGCCGGGCATGGAGGAGCGGACCGTCACGGTGGGGACGTTCTCCAAGACGTTCGGCATGGCGGGCATGCGGGTGGGATGGCTGGGGGCGCACAAGTCGGTGATGGCGGAGATGCGCAAAGTGGCCAACCACACCAACTACCACGTCAACGCCATTGCGCAGCGCATGGCCCTCAAGGCGTTGGAGCTCGGCGACGCGCCGGTGGACGAGATGCGCGCCCGCACCCGCGCCGCGCGCGACCTGTGCCTCAAGACGTTGACGTTGGCCACGCCCTGCCCGGAGGGAGGCGCGTACATCTTCCCCGACCTCAGCAACGTGCTGAAGGGTCGCGAGGTGATGGACCTGTTGCTCTACGCGGTGGACCGCGGCGTGGTGATGGCCCCCGGCGACGGATTTGGCCAGAGCTACGAGCGTCACGCGCGCCTCTGCTACACGGCCATGCCGCAGGAGATGCTGCGGAGGGGCCTGGACCGCGTGAACGAGGTGTTGGAGTCGTACGCGCGCGCAGAGGCGACCGGCGGAGCGCCCAAGGCGTCGGTGTCGACGAGCGCGTGAAGGCCAGCAGGGGTTGCTGTCCAAGCTTGCAGCGGCGCAGCATGTGCATAGACCACCCGTGACGTCGGGATTCCGCGATGAGCACGGGTGTCATCTCGGACATGTCCGACGCGGGAGAGGGCGATGGCTGCCGTGCGGAACCTCCGGGCATGGGCCGTGGTGGCGTTGCTTGCATTGGGCTGTGGAGATGACTTCTCCGAGGAGGAAGCGCCGGACCTGGCCAGCCCGCCGGGCGCGCGCGCGGTGGAGCTCACCATCCGTGATGGCGCGTTCTCCCCGGCAATGATCGAAGCCCCGTCGGGGGAATGGCTCCTGGTGCTCCTCCGCAATGAGAGCGAGCAGCTCCATGGGTTCGCCGTCGAGCTGCCCAACCGTCAGCTCACGCTCGCCGACGGGATTTCGCCGGGTGGGGTGGACCACCTGGGCTTCCAGGCGCCCGACGCCGCGGGGGAGCACGTCTTCTACTGTCCCGTGGCGGACCACCGTCAGCGCGGAGAAGAGGGCCGGCTGGTGGTGATGCCGCGGTGAGGGCTCACGCCACGTCCAGGTGACGTCGCCGGTTGCGCCGCAGCATGTTCTGGATGGCCGGCACCACCACGAACACGAGGGCAAGCACGGCGAAGAACGCGCCGGAGATGAGCAGGTTCTTGTTCACGTCGTGACCGAGGGGACGGGGCTCGGCCTTGAGGTCCGTGGCGGCAATGAGGGCGCGCAGCGCGTCGACGTGGGCGCCAAAGTACGTCTGGCTGCCGTCGTAGCCACTGTGGTTCACCGCCACGACCTTTCCCGCGAGGTCGACGATGGGCGACCCGCTGGCTCCCGGCCCGGAAGCCGCGCTGTGCTGAACGATGGGGCCTTTCTCCACTTTCTTGTTGGCCTTTTCCCAGCGCTTCTTCAGCTCATCGGGGTAGTCGGGACGCACCGCCGACACCGTGCCCACGCCGACACTCTGGTCAAAGCCGAACGGGCTGCCAATCAGGACCACCCGCTGGCCGGTCTTCACCCCGTCGGGCGGCGCCAGCTCCAGCGCGGGATAGCCACTCCCCTCGACGCGCAGGATGGCCAGGTCATGCTCCTCATCCAGCGCCAGACTGCCAAGGACCTTCTTGCGGGAGCCGTCCCGGAACACCGCAAAGAACTCCCCGCCGGGGTGATCCACGACGTGATGGTTGGTCACCACCAGCCCGTCGGCGGAGATGAAGAAGCCGGTGCCGTGTCCCTGCTGGTCATCAGCCTGGAACATCCCCAGCCGCACCACCGAGGCGCCCACGCGCTCCGCCAGCGCGGTGATGACGTCGTCGTTCTCGTCCGCGCGGGAGGGAAGCGGGAGCAACAACAGCATGACAACAACCGCGGCACGCAAGAACATGGCTTTCCCTCGGGCTCACGCGGCTTTGGCCAACGCGCCTTCGCGACCCATGAAGCGCCACACCAGGCGGAACAGCTCGTCGCGCTCATGATCCAGCGGGAGGAGATGACGACTGCGCATCAGGACCTGCAGCTGCACGCTCCGGCTGCGCCCCAGCTTGCGCGCCACGCCGTAGCTCGTCGTCACCGGGACCGTGCGGTCCAGCGCGCCATGCACCACCAGCGCGGGACAGCGGATGAGCGGGAGGGCACTGGCCGCGGCGCGTTGCATGTCGCCCAGCGACTTCAATCCGCCCATGGGAATGACCTGGTAGCTGGGATTGAGCGCGCGACCTTGCGGGTCGCCGCAGTCGCCGCCGGGGACACCCTTGGGAATCACCGGGAAGACCTGCGCCGCGCCCGCGCGGGAGAGGCGTATGGCCAGCTGGCCCTGCGGATACAGCCGCAACGCCGACGCCATCAGCACCACCGCACGCACGCGCTCCGGGTACGCCGCCGCGAGCGAAGCCGCCACCAGTCCGCCCATGGACAGCCCGCCCACGACGACGGGACGCCCATTCCCGGTGAGTCGGAACAGCGCCTCGCGCGCCGTGTCCATCCACTGCGAGGCCGCCACCTCGGCGAGACGCAACGGCGTGCGCCCATGCCCGGGCAGCAACGGTCCCACGGCGTGGATCCCCTGCGACTGCAGGAACACGCCCAGGGGAAGCACCTCGTACGGTGAGCCCGTGAAGCCGTGGAACAGGAGCGCCGTGCCCACGGGGTTGCCGGCCGGCACCAGGTCAAAGGGCTCCGCGGAGGAAGGTGGCAGCGGAGAGGGCATGACCTCCGTGTACCACGCCAGGGCGGCGGTCGGTGGCGGTGGAAACAGGACGTGGGCACGTCCACCCGCTACAAGGGCGCCTCCCCTCACCCGGAGCTCCCAACCATGACCAACCCGTCCAATCCCGCCGGTGGCGGTCCCAAGAACCCCGCCAACCCCCGTGAAGTCCGTCTCGCCGTCGAGCTGGACCCGGCCATCTCCAATGGCGTCTACACCAACCTGGCCATGGTCAATCACACGGAGACCGAGTTCATCCTGGACTTCCTCTTCGTGCATCCGCAGCAGCCCAAGGCCACCGTCCGTGCCCGCGTGATCTCCAGCCCCAAGCACACCAAGCGCCTGTGGCTGGCCCTGCAGGACAACCTGGCCAAGTACGAGAGCCGCTTCGGCGAGATCGACGTCAGTCGCCCCGGCCCGGAGGACCAGCTGTTGCAGTAGCGGCAAAACCTCCTTGCGCGCGTTAGGCTGTCGTCTGAACCGTTCCCCGGGAAGCCGATGAGATTCCTTCTCCCCACCCTGGTTGTCTCCACGCTGGCCCTCTGTGCGTTGTCGGGCACCGCGCACGCGCAGTCGGGGGATTGCCCCAACCCGTGGGTGGTGGTGGTGAAGACCGACGGGAGTGTCGTCGAGGGGAAGCTGGTCCGGGAGATCGAGCGCGGCGTGCTGGTGGATGTGGGTGGTCGCACCACGCTCGTTCCGGACGAGCAGATCGAGGAGGTGGTGGAGGACTGCAGTCGCGCCGCCGCACCCGGCGTGGGAGCCGCGCAACCGCAGGCTCCCGCGGCCCCACCGGTGGCCCGCCCGGCGCCCGCACCGCGCTCCCGCGCCGCCGTCGCGGCGGACAGCTTCCGCAACAGCGTGATCATGGCCGGCCAGATGGGCATGCGCCTGGTGGGCGGCGCGTGCATGAGCCTGGGCTTGACCATCTGCAGCATTGGCGTGGTGACGGCGCTGACGCTGTTCATTGGCAGCCTGGGTCAGGGCCTGGAGAACGCACTGGTGCTCACGTTGCTGGCGCTGGCCATCTTTGGCGGCGCGGCGGCGGTGTTCTGGGGCAGCGGCGCGGGCCTGCTGGTGGGCGCGCAGATGGCCGGAGCGCTCCGCACCGACGACGGTGGCACGCCTTCCATGCCGGACATGGGTGAGGCCCCGCGTGAACAGAAGGACAAACTCGCCAGCACGCCGGAGGGTCGCCAGGTGGCCGCCACCGAGGGCGGAACCCAGGCGTACTGAGCGGGTGGGAACGGCGGAAGCCAGGAAAGGAAGTCAGAAGTCAGAAGTCAGAAGGCGCTGACGGATGGTCGTCGTCCTGGAACGCCAGGATGACGACGGACTTCCTCCTTCGAACCCCGACGCCGACAACAGTTGCCGAGGTCGTCGTCCATCAGCCGGCGCGCTCGCGGAACTCCCCGGTCTTGGGGTCCACGCGAACGCGGTCGCCGGCCTTGATGTACAGCGGCACCTGCAGCTTGACGCCGTTCTCCAGGGTGGCCTCCGTGGTCACACTGCGGCTGGCGGTATCCCCGCGCGCGCCCGGCACCACCGACGACACCGTGCAGTCCACGTACTGCGGCAGCTCCGCGCTGATGACCACGCCGTTGAACCGGCGCAGCCGCACGACCATGCCTTCCTGGAGGAAGCGGCCCTCGTCGCCGAGGATCTCCCGCGGCACCTCCACCTGCTCATAGGTCTCCGTGTTCATGAACACGAAGGCCTCCGGCGTCTCGTAGCTGTAGGTGGTGTCCTCGCGGGCCAGGTCGGGCTCCTTGAAGACGTCGCCGGCCTTGAACGCCTTGTCCAGCAGCTGGCCGCTTTTCATGTTGCGCACCTTGACCCGCACCAGCGTCTTGCCGCCGCGCGCGGTGGGTGCCTGTTTCTCGATGTCCACGATGGTGTACGGCTCCCCGTCGAGCTCGATGTGGACGCCACGCTTGAATTCACTGGTCTCGATGACGGACATGGTGCGGGAGGCCTAACGCGGGGGGATGCGGGTGCTCAACCCCCTCCGGTCGCTTTCTGGTCATCCACCCCGGCGTCGGTCTAGATGAGGGCGCATGAAGCGGGTGGCGCTTGGCCTGGGACTGATGCTGGTGGCGTGCAGCACGGGGTCGCAGCAGAAGGCCGATCCCACGCCGGCGCCCGCCCCGCGGAAGGTGGCCCTCCCCGACTACTGCCCGCCCGCCCCCGCGACGCCGCTGAAGTACCCGGAGGTGGAGCCCA
>JBFMGU010000407.1:0-6306 GCA_040752415.1 Myxococcota bacterium | reverse complement strand
CGCGCCCGAGGGACCCACCGCCGCCGCGCCCCAGGCGCCCCTCGCTCCCAACACCCCCGCCGCCGCGGAGGACGACGGTGACGACGCGCACCCCATGGCCACCGTGCCGCTGACCCCGCAGACCGGCGCCAAGGTGAGCCCGGAGTGGCGTCGGGCGCTGAGCAGCCTGCAGACCAGCCGCGGCGCGGTGCTGGCCAGTCGCGTGGATCGTCGCGCCACCACCACCATGCGCGCGGACGTGCAGGAAGCCGCGGAGAACATCCTCAAGGACTATGACGTGCCCGCCGGCGCGGTGGTGGTGATGGAGCCGCGGACCGGGCGCATCCTCGCCGCCACCGGTTTCAGCGAGGACGGACAGCACGGTCGTGAGCTGGCGCTGTTGCCGGTGGCGCCCGCGGCGAGCGTGTTCAAGATCGTCACCGGCGCGGCGCTGCTGGAGAAGGGCGTCTCCGCCGAGCACCAGGTGTGTTTCTCCGGCGGAAAGCGCCGCGTCCGCAGCCGCGACCTCAAGGCCAACGCCAACCGCGACCGCCACTGCGCCACGTTCGCGCAGGCCATGGCCAAGAGCGCCAACATCCCCTTTGCGCGCATGACCGACGAGTTCCTGAGCAGCTCCGACCTCACGCGCTGGGCCAGCCGCTTCCTGTTCAACACCAACCTGCCGCTGGACGTCCCGGCCTCCCCGGCGCGCATCCCTGCCAATCCGGGCATTGAGCTGGCCGCCACCGGCGCCGGCTTTGGCGACGTGCGCATGAGCGCGCTGCATGGCGCCATGCTGGTGTCCGCGGTGGCCAACGACGGCGTGATGCCGGTGCCGGTGTTGTGGGAAGGGGATGCGCCCAAGCCCGGCCACCGCGTCATGGACGCCCGCGCCGCCGCCGCGCTGCAGGACATGCTGGAGATGACCGTGACGGAGGGGACCGCCAAGCGCGCGTTCCGGGAGCGTCGTCGCTACGCGCTGGGGGACATTGCGGCGGCGGGCAAGACCGGCTCGCTGGCCGAGCAGGGGCCCTTCCGCGACTACAGCTGGTTCGTGGGTTACGCGCCCGCGGACAAGCCCACCGTGGCCGTCTCGGTCTTCGTGATGAATCACGCGCAGTGGCGCATCCGCGCGTCCTACGTGGGACGGGAAGTGCTCAAGACCGCGCTGGTCAAGGGGCACAAGCCCTACCGGCCCACCCTGGACGTGGCCCGGCGCTGACGCTTGCTGGCGTCGCGTCCGTCGGTAACTCCCTGCTGGTGCTGAACGTTTGCCGCGGTGCTCCCGGGGCGTCCCGCGCGGGGTTTCCGTCCCTGTGGACCCGCAGCCTTGGGAGCGTGCCATGTTCCACAAGTCCCAGAGCCTGACGCCGCTGTGGTTTGCCGGTGGCGTGATTGCCGGCGCGTACTTCATGTACATGCTGGACCCGCGCCTCGGTCGTCGACGACGCGCCATCACCCGCGACAGGCTGTTCCACGCCGCGCGCTCCACCGCCAACGCGGCGCGCATTGCGGGCAAGGACGCGGTCAACCGCACCCGCGGCGTGTTCGCGGAGTCGCGCGCCGCGCTGCATCCCCAACCCGTTCCCGACGACGTCCTGGAAGCGCGCGTCCGCTCCAAGCTGGGTCGCGCGTGCTCCCATCCCCACGCGGTGCAGGTCACGGCGCGGGACGGCTGCGTGGAGCTGCGCGGTGACATCCTGGGCAGCGAGCTGAAGAACGCGCTGCGCGCGGTGGAAGGCGTGCAGGGCATCTGCACCATCGACAACCGCCTGCGGCTGCACAACCGCGCGGACATCCCCTCGCTGCAGGGCGGGCACCACCGCACCGGTGAGCGGTTCGAGCTGCTGCAGAACCACTGGTCACCCGCCACGCGCTTTGGCATGGGGCTCGCCGCCACCGCGATGTTGTTGCACGGCGTGAAGCAGCGCGGCGCGCTGGCGGTGCCGGAGAGCGTGCTGGGCGCGGGCATCCTGGCGCGGACCCTGGCCGACCACCGGTGAGCCTCCGCATTGACAGGCCGCGCCACCCGGCCGCACTCATCCCGTCATGATCCAACAGGGCTCGGCCGACTTTCCCGTCCACATCAACGCGCTCTTCCTCGCCCTGGTGATGGTCGTGATCTCGCTGCACGTGGCGCTGGCGCGTCGCCTGGGGCCGCGCGTGATGGCCATGGTGTTGGGTCCCCTGCTGGCGTGGCTCACGTTCGTCACCATGCTCGGCCAGCTCGGCTTCTTCGAGGACTTCTCCAGCGTCCCGCCGCGCTTCCTCGTCGCGGTGGTGCCGCCGTACGTGGTGATGGCGGTGGTGCTCCTGCTGCCGCGCACGCCGGTGGCCCTGCAGCGTGTTCCTGCTGCGTGGCTCGTCGGATTCCAGACGTTCCGCGTGGGTGTGGAGATGGTGTTGTGGCTCTTGTACCGGGAGGGTCGTGTGCCCACGCTGATGACGTTCCATGGGCGCAACCTGGACATCATCGTCGGGCTGACCGCGCCGCTGGTGGTCTACTTCTGTTTCCAGGGCCATCTCCTCTCGCCGCGCTTCGCGGTGAAGTGGAACGTGTTCGGCATGCTGGTGCTGGCGCACACGGTGGGCTCCGGCATCCTGAGCGCGCCCACCCCCTTCCGTGTCCTCGCCAGCGACCCGCCCAACAACTTCATGGGCTACTTCCCGTACATCCTCCTGCCCGGCTTCCTGGTGCCCAGCGCGTTCCTCTGGCACCTGCTGTCCATCCGTCAGCTGCGCGCGCAACAGGAGGCCCGCGCATGAACGCTGCACTCCCGCCCGACGTCACCGTGGACGCGCTGAGCGGGCCGTGGCGCATCCACCAGCGTCGCCGGGGACACCGCTGGTCCATTGATGACCTGCTCACCGCGCACGTGGCCTGCCTCGCCCGACCCCACGCCCGGCGCGCGTTGGACCTGGGCTGCGGCATTGGCAGCGTGCTCATGTTGTGCGCGTACCGGCTGCGGGAGGCGTCGCTCGTCGGGGTGGAGGCGCAAGAGGTGAGCGCGGCGCTGTGTCGGGCTTCCCTGCGGCTCAACGGGCTCACCGACCGCGTGGAGCTGCGCAACTTCGACTTCCGCGACCCCGCCGCGCTCCGCCCCGACGAGAAATTCGATCTCATCACCGGCACCCCGCCCTACCTGCCCGTGGGCACCGCCACCATGCCTGCCGACCCGCAGCGCGCCGCGTGTCGCATCGAGCTGCGTGGTGGCGTCGAGGATTACTGTCGGGTGGCGGCGGACCATCTCATGGACGGCGGCGCGGTGGTGCTGTGCAGCGACGGGCGACGACCCGAGCGCACCCGTGCGGCGGCGCGGGAGGCGGGCCTTACCATCACCGGCTGGCTGGACCTCATCCCGCTGCCCTCCAAGGGACCGCTGTTCCACGTCGTCACGCTGGAGCGCGGAGAGCACCCGGAGCCCACCGTGCAGCGCCTGCTTGCGCGGGATGCGGAGGGAAGACGCACGCGGGAGCTGCTCGCGGTTCGCGACGCATTTGACATGCCGCGCATGCCGGGCGACGACCTGGGTTGAGGAGGTCGCGCGCTTATGAAGCTTCCTGCCTGGTTGGGCCAATGGGTTCCGGTGGCCCGTCTGCTCCGTCGTGACAGCGTGTCCGCGTTCCAGGCCGCGCTGGAGGGTGGTTTCCTGGTGGCCGCCGCCGACGGCACGGTCGACGTCTACGAGCACGCCGTGCTGCGCCGCGCGGTGCACACGCTGATGGAGTCGGAGCCTTCCGAGGACGACGTCACCCACCTGCTGGCCTCCTTCCGCGACCGCCTGCACGCGGACGGAGCGGACGCGCGCTGCGCCGCGGTGGGCCGGGTGCTGGCCACGGGAAACCTGGCCCAGCCGGGATTGAAGCTGGCGGCGGCCATTGCGTACTGCTCGGGCGGCCTGGACGCGCGGGAGCTGGCGACGATGGAGAAGCTCGCGCGTGCCGCCGGCGTGGAGGAGCAATCGCTGCGGTTCATCCTGCAGTCGGTGGAGGGCGAGGTGGAAGCGCCGGGGTGAGCGCTCACTGCTGGTCCGAAGGTTTCCGTGAACGCACGAACGCCGCCAGGTCCTCAATCGTCACGTCGCTGGTTCCCGCGTCGTTCACCTCGGGCGCGTCAGACTCCCGGATGAACACGTACGGCTGCACGATCAGGCACTGGAACACCTTCCCCGGGTGCAGGGCCCAGCCCTCCATCTGCTCTGCGCTGGGCCGCGCAATCTGGCCGCCCGCCAGGAACTTCTCGACGTCGGCGGTGCGGTTCAGGGCCACGGCCTCGCCCACGTCCAGGAGGACGTCCCCGGTCACCACAAACACCGCGTTGCGTTGCGCGTGAGGTGCCAGGTCACGCCACAGCGCCTGGTAGAGGTCGGCCTTGAGCTTGATGCGGAGGTTCGCAGTCATGACGTATTCCAACGAAGTCGGGGGACGAGGACAAGCGAGTCCTTGTGACGCCGGCGCGCCCTCCTCCGCAAGCATTGCAGCACCCGATCAGGGCTGGTAGCGGCGTGGGCCGCATGGACGCCCTTCCAACGCAGCTGACCCAGACCTACCGGGATGCGTGGGGAATCGTCGTCGCCACGCTGATCCGCTTGACCGGTGACATCCATCTCGCGGAGGACGTGGCACAGGATGCCTTTGCCGCCGCGCTGGCGCAGTGGCCGCGGGAAGGCACACCTGATCAACCACGCGCGTGGCTCATCACCGTGGCCAAGCGCAAGGCCATCAACATCCTCAAGCGCCAGAGTCGCTGGGAAGGTGCCAGCCAGGACCTCGAGGCGCGCCTCACCGCGGATCCCATCGAGCGCGACGGCAGCGACATCGACGACGATCGACTGCGGCTCATCTTCACGTGCTGCCACCCCGCACTGGCGCAGGAAGCGCAGGTGGCGTTGACGCTGCGAACGCTGTGCGGACTGACAACGGAGGAGATTGCCCGCGCGTTCCTGGTTCCGCTCCCCACCATGGCGCAGCGACTCGTGCGCGCGAAGCACAAGGTGGCGGCGGCGGGAATTCCATTCGAGGTCCCTTCGCCGAAGGAGCGGCCAGGACGCCTGGATGGCGTGATGACGGTTCTCTATCTGCTCTTCAACGAAGGCTACGCCGCCACGGCAGGCGCCGGGCTGATCCGCGCGGACTTGTGTGCCGAGGCCATCAGGCTCTGCGCCCTGGTGCGACGGCTGATGGGACACCATGCGCCCGCGGAGCTCTCCAGCCTGCTGGCCCTGATGCTCCTCCATGACGCACGCCGCGACGCACGCACCACCGACAGCGGAGACGTGGTGCTGCTTGAAGACCAGGATCGTTCACGCTGGAACCACGCGCAGATTGAGCGGGCCCTGCCGCTCGTCGAGGAGGGTCTGCGTGGCGGGCCAACGCCCTACGCGCTGCAGGCGGCCATTGCGGCGCTGCATGCACGCGCTCCCAACGCGGCGGAGACGGACTGGCCACAGATCGCGGCGCTCTACGGGCGCATGGAGGAGGTCACGGATTCACCGCTGGTGTCGCTGAATCGCGCGGTGGCCGTGGCCATGTTTCAGGGTCCGGAAGCGGGTCTGGCGCACATGCAGCACCTCAGCTCCCTGGAGGACCACCACCTGTTCCACTCCGCGCGCGCGGCATTGCTGGCCAAACTGGGTCGGACCCAGGACAGCATTGCGGCCTACCGGCGGGCCTTGGCGCTGGCCAGCAACGACGTCGAGAAACGGTTCCTGCAAGGCCGGCTGGACCGGCTCCTGGATGCCTGATCCGTGCTCCCTGAAGAAAGTACGGATCCGCTGTCGATTTCACGGGCCCTCGATTGACCACAGGGAGAGCGATGCGATGCCCGCATCCCGAGGAGTGGTCTGGAAATGCCTGGAGAGGAACGAAAACGGAACCTGGGCCACAAGGTGTTGTGGTCCGTCATCACGCTGCCTGTGCTGGTGATCGTCTTGTTTGGCGGAGGTGCCTGGGCCGCCAGCAATCAGCTGCTGTTCCCCGTCTGGAGGGGAGTCAGCAAGGACCTGTCCAGGTGTGAGCCGGAGACGGCGAAGTACTGGGGTGAGAGCTGCGGAAACCTCCGCGAAACACGCGCGTTCCAATTCACCGAGGTCCGCATCCCCTCGATGAACGGCTATGACTTGCCCGGTTGGCTCGTCGGGACGGCCGCGAATGGGATGGGCCCGGCCCAGGGCGCCATCATGCTGGTTCACGGTGGCGGCGCGGATCGACGCGAAGGGACCAGGTTCGTCCGATTCTTCCTGGCGCGGAGCCTCGACGTCCTCACGTTCGACCTCGGGTGCCACGGAGAAGCGCCCTGCCCCGTGCCGGGGCTGACGTACGGCCACC
>JBFMGU010000406.1:0-6370 GCA_040752415.1 Myxococcota bacterium | reverse complement strand
GGCCGTTCACGCTGGGAAAGACGACCAAGTTCCAGGGCTGTGGGGACTGCCAACTCCGCAAGCAATGCACGAACTCCACATCCGGACGCTCCCTGCACATTGCCCAGGACGAGCCCCTACAAAAACGCCTCCGCCGCCAGCAGAGCACCCGCCTGGGCCGTGCCTCGCTGCGCAAGCGTGTGGTGGTGGAGCACCGCCAAGCTCACCTCGTTGCCAAGCAGGGCGACCGCGCGCGCTACATAGGCGTCCGCAAGAACCTGTTCGACACACGGCGCCACGCCGCGGTGCTCAACCTCGAGACGCTTCACCTCGCCGAAGTCTCCGCGTCAAACCAATGAAATCAACCCGTTCGGTGTTCTAGCCTGCCTCGACCTCGACACGTTCTTCGTGTCCGTGGAGCGGCTTGAGGATCCGCGGTTGATCGGCCAGCCGGTGGTGGTGGGCGGATTGGGTGGGCGGGGCGTGGTGACGTCGGCCAGCTACGAGGTGCGGGCCCTGGGCGTCCGGTCCGGGATGCCCATTGGCGAGGCGCAGCGCCTGGCGCCGCACGCCATCTACCTTCCGGTGCGACACGGCGTGTACGGCCCCTACGCCGCGCGCGTGCGCGAGGTGCTGCTCCGTTACACGCCGGCGGTGCAGACCGCGAGCATTGACGAGTTCTTCCTCGATTTCCGAGGCTGCGAGGCCTACTGGGCGCGTCCCGGTGACGTCGACGCGGATGCCACGGTGGCGCGGGTTGTGGCCGAGATGCGGGCCGCGGTGGGCGTGGAGACGGGCCTCCCGGCGAGCGTGGGCGTGGGAGCCACCCGCGCGATTGCGAAGATGGCGAGCGGGCGGGCCAAGCCGGCAGGCGTGCTGTTCGTTCCGGCGGGCAAGGAGGCGGAGTTCGCCAGTGCGCTGCCCGTGCGGAAGCTGCCGGGTTTTGGAGCGGTGGCCGAGGCGCGACTGGTCCACGGCGGCGTCACGCACCTGGGTCAGCTCCTCCAGCCCACCGACGACATCCTGGAGCGGTTCCCCCACGAGGTCGAAGCGGTGCGCGCCGCGGTGTTCCCGGAGCAGGTGCCGCGGCTGGGTCGGGACCGGCCCGCGTTCCAGGAGCATGACCCGGAGGGGGAATCGCAGGGCTCCATGTCCAATGAGCGCACCTTCCGCGACGACGTCTCGGATCCCCGCGTGGTCGAGGACCAGCTGCGGGCGCTGGCGGAGCGCGTGTGCTGGCGCGCGCGCAAGCGCGGGATCCTGGCGCGCACCGTCCATCTCAAGATGCGCTATGCCGACTTCGACACGCTCACGCGCTCCCGGACCATTCCCGCCACCTGCGTCGACGCCACCGTGGCGGAGGTTGCGCTGGAACTGTTCCACGCCGCGCGCACCCGCCCGCTCCCCATCCGGCTTCTCGGCGTGGGACTCTCCAACCTGGTCCATCCCGGGCCACAGCTCTCCCTGCCCCTCACCGCCCACGAGGCGGTCTGTCACACGGTGGACGTGGTCCGCGCCAAGTACGGCTACGACGCCATCCGGCGCGGCGGCACGCGCTGATGACCTTCGTGAGAATTAGCCATGCCCCAGTGGACTTAGCCCGCGCACCAGGAACCTCAGGCTCTCCTCGCGCCCCTTGGCGTCGTCCCAGACGCGCTCCGGGAAGAGCAGGCGGGTCAGGAACAGGTAGCCCCCCAGCGTGGTCATGATGACGCGGATGATGGCGTCGTTCTCCAGGTCAGGCGCGAGGTGGCCCCTGGCCTTGAGCCGGTCCAACGCCCCCACCATGGAGGGATGGACCTCCCGCAGGAACGTTCCCGCCATCAGCTCCCGCACCTCCGCGTGCAGCGTGGCCTCGCGAACAATGACGCGGAACAGCTTCGGGCGCTCCAGCGCCAGGCCGAAGCGGTCGTCGTAGAGGCCGGTCAGGAACGCCTCCAGGCTGGGATGCTCCTGCTCCAGGAAGACCCGGAAGTTGCGCGTGGCCAACGGCGCCACCACGTGCTCCACCACCGGCCCCGCCACCGCCAACAGCAGCGCCTTCTTGGTGGGGAAGTGGCGGAAGATGGTGCCCTCCGCAACGCCGGCCCGTTTGGCAATCTCGCTGGTCGAGGTGGCGGCAAACCCGCGCTCCGCAAACAGCTCCAGCGCCGCCTCCTCGATGCGCTGGCGGCGGGTTGCCTCCGAGCGTTCCTCCCGGCTCCGGGCCTCGGTCTCCAAGTCTCGTGACTTCATGGAAATCAATGCCTTAGCACGCGGTGAGCGGGCACTCACTTGCAGCCTGGGCTTGAGCATGCAAGCGTGAGTGGTCACTCACTCACAACCCAAGGAGCCTCGAATGGACGCGGTGGACGTGTTGGTGGTGGGGGCGGGGCCCACGGGCCTTTCGCTCGCGGTGGAGCTGGCACGACGTGGGGTGGCGTTCCGGGTGGTGGATGCGGGTCCGGGCCCGAGCGTGCACTCCAAGGCGCTGGTCATCCAGCCGCGGACCCTGGAGGTGTTCTCCACCATGGGCGTGGTGGACGAGATCCTGCGACGTTCCCAGCCGGTGTTCGCGGTGGAGCCGCGGGAGCACGGCAAGTCATTGGGGCGGATCTCCTTTGCCGACGACACGCTGGATGGCCCCTTCTCGCGCCCGGTGATGCTGCGGCAGGCGCATACCGAGGCCGTGCTGCTGGAGCACCTGGCGGGCCGGGGAGTCACGGTGCAGCGCCGGACGGAGCTGGTGGGCCTGGAGCAGGATGCGCAAGGCGTCACCGCCATCATGGCGACGGGCGAGCAGGTGCGGGCGCGCTACCTGGTGGGCTGCGACGGCTCCCACAGCCGGGTGCGCCAGGCGCTGGGGCTGACGTTCGAGGGCTCCACCTACGAGAACGACTTCATCCAGGTGGACTGCAAGGTGCGCTGGCCGTTGGAGGAGGCCACGGGCGTGGGATTTTTGCGCCAGGACGGCGTCATGGCGTGCCTGCCGCTGGGCCAGGGCGTCTACCGCTTCATCCGCATCCGACAGCAGCGGCCGGCGGACGCACCGGATGAGCCCCGGCTCTCCGAGTTCCAGGAGGTGCTGGACGAGGAGCTGGGCCAGGGCGTGGCCGAGCTGTTTGACGTGGAGTGGATCATCCGCTTCCGCCTCCACGAGCGCATGGTGGACCGTTACCGCGTGGGTCGCGCCTTCGTGGCGGGCGACGCGGCGCACATCCACACGCCCGCGGGCGGGCAGGGGATGAACACCGGCATCCAGGACGTCTTCAACCTGGCCTGGAAGCTGGAGCTGGTCCTGGCGGACAAGGCCGGCGACGCGCTGCTGGACAGCTACCACCTGGAGCGCCACCCGGTGGCCGCCGACGTGCTCCGCGCCACGGACTTCCTGTTCCGCAACGCGCTGGCGGGGACCAACAGCGTGGTGCGGACGCTGCGCAGCCACGTGTTGCCCATGGTGCTGGGGAGCAAGTTCGTGACGTCGCGGGCGGCGCGCATGGTTTCGCAGCTGGAAGTGAACGTGCGCAAGAGCCCCATTGTCGAGGACGCGCGCTTCTTCCCCAGCGGCCCGCACGCCGGTGACCGCGCGCCGGACGCGAAGTTCGTGGGTGTCGACGGAAAGGAGCACAGCGTGTTCGCCCACCTGCGCGGCAAGGGCCACGTGTTGTTTGCCCACCACGTGCGCACCGACCAGCTCCGCGCCCTGACCGCGCTGATGGACGGCGTGGGTGACGTGGTGGTGGCGGATGAAGGCGACGAGCTGCTGGAGCGCTATCACCTGGGCGACGGACCGGCGACGTGGGTGGTGCGCCCCGACGGATACATCGGCCATCGCCAGAACGGCGGCGAGCTGGATGGGGTGAAGCGCTGGCTGGAGAAGGCACTGGACCGGGCCACGACGTGAAGGTGGTCGGGGCATCCCAGGGAAGGAAGTCAGAAGTCAGAATGCAGAAGTCAGAAGGTCGTCGTCCCTTCGTCGTCACGGGACCACCTTCTGACTTCCTTCTGGGAATGCCCGACAACGCCCTTCAGAACACGCGCAGCACCAGGCCCTTCAGGTACTCGGTCTCCGGCAGGCCCAGCAGGCCGGGGTGATCCGGTGGCGCGAAGCGGCGGCCCACCACCTGCGCGCGTCGACGGGCGTGGCTGGCCGCGTCGCGCACCACGTCCTCCAGCATCTCCGCCGTCACCCGCCCGCTGCACGAGTAGGTGATGAGCCACGCCCCCGCCGTGCACAACCGGAACGCCCGACGGTTCAGCTCGAAATAGCCGCGCAGCGCGCCCTCCAGCGGGCCGGCCCGTTTGGCCAGCGCCGGAGGGTCCACCACGATGCAGTCGAAGCGCGCGCCGGACTCGTCCAGGGTGCGCAGCTCGTCGAACGCGTTGGCGCACCGGCCCTCCAGCCGGCCCTCCACGCCGTTGAGCCGCGCGTTGGCCACCAGCCGCTCCACGCTCACCGGGTCCTGCTCCACGCAGATCACGTGCTCGGCGTTGCGCGCCATGGCCACGCCGAAGCCGCCTTCATTGCTGAACAGGTCCAGGCAGCGGCCGCGCGCGAGTGAGCCCGCGTGTGCGTGGTTCTCCCGCTGATCCAGGTACGAGCCGGTCTTGTGCCCCGCGAGCAGATCCGCGTCCAGCAGCGTCTCGCCCTCGTGGTAGCGCACCCGCGTCTCCGGGCCGCCGTGCATGATCTCCTTGATGCGCGGAAGCGACTCGAGATCGCGCGCGCTCCCGTCGTCACGGCGCACCACCAGGCCCGGGCGCACCAGCTCCGTGAGCAGCGCCAGCACCTGCGGCAACAGCCGCTCCATGGGACGACACGCCGTCTGGATCACCAGCGCGTGCGCGTACTGGTCGACGAACAGACCGGGCAGATCGTCGGCCTCACCGTGGACCAGGCGCACCGCGTCCGCGCCCGGCGCCATGATGCCACGCAGCCCGAGCGCGTCGGTGAGACGTCGGCGCAGCTCTTTCTCGTCGGTGGGAGTGCGCGGGGGACCCCAACGTCGCAACGCCAGGGGCCCGGCCGCGCTGTACAGGCAGATGGCCACCGGGTTGCGGCGCTCATCCACCACGTTCACGAACGGACTGGCGGGCTCACCCTCTGGCGCCTGCCGCACGTCCGTCCGGAACACCCAGGGGTGGCCGTGCCGCAGGCGGTTGGCCCCCGCCCGCGACACCATCACCACCTCCCCGCCCAAGACCGCGCCGGCCACCGTCCGCCTCCGCTCCCGCCACCCTCATTTGGCGGCGCAGGGTGCGGCCCCGCACGGCACCGGCGCAACCCTTTGGTGGGGTCAGCCCTTGGCCATCTGGTCCGTGCTGGGGAAGTGGCCGATGGCCTCCTTGGAGAGCTTCCAGGCCTGCTGGATGATCCAGGAAACCGGGCGCTCCAACCGCTCCGCCTCCCGCTGCATCTCCTCCAGCATCTCCACCGGGAAGTACAGGCTCTGCTTGCGCTTTTCGGCATTCTTCATACGACCTCCGGTCAGGGGCGGCGGGCTCCAGGCGTCTCCCAGGCCCTCCAGTTGCCGCCCCGGTGGGCTGATCTGCCACCACCGTACGACCTGCAGCTCCAGCTACCAAGAAAATCGCAACAATCACCTATCAAAGCCTGCGCATCACCATGATTTTGAATAGAAATTTGCCCGCACCGGCACCCCCGACCAGGGATCAGTCCGGGCCGTGGCGGGATCAAACGGCGGCGGGAGCAGGGACGGTCCGGTCGGTGGGGCCGGCGCAGAAGGGCATTGACAGGGCCTCAGGGGTCGTGGTGAGTTGCCGGCCCCCTGAAGCTGCATGGTCCGAAGTAGCTCAGCTGGTAGAGCAGGTGACTGTTAATCACCGGGCCGGGGGTTCGAGTCCCTCCTTCGGAGCTTGAATGGGGGGCGGTTCGACGAGAGCCGCCCCCCATTTTCTTTGGGTGCGGCTCTTTTGAAACGACGCTTGGCCGCAGGCGCAAGCACATCCGCAGGCCGGCAATGCTCGGCCCGGGCGGCGCCGTCTTGACGACATCAAACGGCACGCGGTGCGACCGGACCGACCGGTTCATGACGACGGAGAATGGCCTGCAATGGAGGGGCTGCCCGTTGCCGGTAACGCGTGAACGGTGAAGGTGGCCGGCAATGGTCAGCCCCGGGCCCAGCGGTCCATGACGACGGAAAACGGGGCGCGATGCGACCGGACCGACCGATTCAACGCGACGGAGGACCGGACAGCAATGTAGGGGCTGCCCGTTGCCGGCAAGGGGCTGCGTCAGAACAAGATGCCCAGTGGGGTTGCAGACGTCGTGAGCGGACCACGACCTGGAGTGCGGCGGGCCCTCGCCGCTTTGGACAAGTGCTCCAAAAACCGTCCTGGCTGTCGGCCGAGGCGGGTCCCGGGTCCCTTGTCGTCGTTGGCCTGGCTTGGG
>JBFMGU010000405.1:0-6426 GCA_040752415.1 Myxococcota bacterium | reverse complement strand
GGGGCGCGGTGGATCAGGTACCGCTGTAACCGGAGGTGCGGCCGGAGTAGCCGCCGTACGACGAGCCACCGGAGCGCGTGGACTTCACGTCGGCGCGGATGTCCGCCACCGTGGCCTTGAGGCTGCCGGCGTCGTCGCCCTTGAGGAACTCCTTCACCGCGTCCTGCGAGGCGCCGCCCTTGATCCAACCGCTCTTGACGGCAAGCTCCAGCGTGTTCGCCACGGCGGTGGACGCGCGGTCCAGGCCGCGGGTCGAGCTCTCGAACTCGTCCTTCAGCTCCTTGCGCACGCTCTTGAGCGTCTTGTCGACCTCGGCCTTGCTGATGGAGCCACCGGACGCGCGGTCCAGCGCCAGCTTCGCCAGCAGGTCCGCGTCAATCGTCTTGGTTCCGCTGCCCACGATCTTCATGTCTGCTCCTCGTGACGGCCCCCACGGCAGACCGTCGGGTAATTGGACGCAGTCGCGTGTAGTTCCGTCGACACGGCTTGTAAAGCGTTTGGGGGGTCGGCACGGAGGGCCTGCCGGGGTAACCTTGCGCGTCATGGGGAGCCCCAAGCCAACGGTGCAGGAACGGTGCGCGGGATTGCCGTGGCAGGCGTGCCTGCAGCTCTACGCCGAGATGATCCGCGACGCGCCCGACGCCACGCCGGTGTTGGCCCGCGCGCTGCGTGACAAGGCCCGCGCCGGGGACATCCCCGACGAGGCCATCCCCGTCCTCGTGTGTTGCCTGGTTGATACCAACAACGCGCACGCGCTGGCGCAGCTGGCCAAGACGCTGGCGGCCTTTGGTCACAAGGCGGGCATGGCGGCGCCGTACCTGGTGCAGAAGATCCGCGCGCTCACCGTGACGTCGGATGAGACGTTCTGGGCGCTGGACGGTTGCCTGCACGCCCTCAGCCACCTCGGCGGAACGGAACCGGTGGCGCTCCTCGACGAGCTCGGCACCCAGGATCCCCCGCTGGTGACGCGGGCACGCAAGCTCTACCAGGGCGTGATCACGGAGGAGGATCGTCGGAAGATCTTCGCCGAGACGCTGGAGGTGGCGCGGGCCCGGCTGGAGAAGGGCAAGGGCGGAGGGTGGAAGAAGAAGCGGACCGACCGCGCCGCCACCGAGTCCCAGCCCAAGGGGAAGACCGCGCCCTGGATGACGCGCTGACGTCGTGCTTCACGGACACGCCAGGTCCACACCCGGCTGCGCGGTGTCCACCATGAAGCAATCCACCGTCGCTCCGTCGGGAACGCTGATGGACTCCACGCGCAGCCGCGTCCCGTTCACCTCCGCGCGGAGGAAGTGCAGCGTGCTCTGTGCCGCCTTGCGCTCGGCTCCCGCGTTGTCCGCGTCGGGATGATCGTCGACGCCGTAGAGCGGCGCGCCGCCACCCCCGGTCACCACGAACTGGATTCCCTCGCCGAACCAGCGCTCGTAGCAGTGGTTGTGCCCGGACAGCACCACCTGCACTCCCGCCGCGCGCAGCACCGGCAGCAGCTCCTCGCGCAGCTCCACGTCGGGCTCATGGTTGGAGCGCGTGTACAGCGGCGCGTGCAGCGCCACCAGCTTGAAGGGCGCGTGGGAGGCCTGGAACTGCTGCAGCAGCCACTCCAGGTGCGGCTCGGTGGGAAGCGCGTAGGGATCCACGGTGGCCAGGTGCACGTCGCCCACCACCGCGGAGTACCAGGTGTCCGAGGTCGACGACGACGTGGGTGGCGCTTTGAAGAACGAGTCGAAGATTGTCCGGCCCAGGATGAGCTCATGGTTTCCGAACACCGGCAGCAGCGGCACGCGTGAGAGCACCGGCGCCTCCGTCGTGAAGAACACGTCCCAGTTCTCCTCGTCGCCGCCCACCGCCACCAGGTCGCCGGTGTTGACCAGGAAGCGCACGTCCCCCGCGCCGTCGAGCGCGCCGGACATGGCCTGCACCACCCGTGCGTGCTCGCTGGCGCGCGTGCGCGTGTCTCCCATGACCAGGAAGCTGAACGCGTCGCCTGGCTGCGGCGGCGCCACGAAGGTCCCGCCCGGATGCGGCTCCTTGGCGCTTGTCACCTTGAAGACGTAACGCGCTCCCGGCTGGAGCCCGGTCAGCACCACCTCGTGCTGGAACCCCTCGGGCAGGCTCCCCGCCAGTGCCGTTTCCGCGGTGGTGGGCCGCTGCGTGAACACCACGCCGGTCACCTCCTGCGCCGCCTCGCCCTCGCGCCCCACCGAGACGCGGCTGCTCGAGGGATCGTCGGTGTGCCAGCTCACCGTCACCGTGCCCACGCCCGGCGCCTGCAAGTAGGGACCGCGTCGCACCGGCGTCACCGCGTCCAGTGAGGGATCCGGCGTCACGTGGTCCTGGTACGGATTGGGCGCGCCCGCGTCGGGTGCCGTCGTGCTGGCGTCGGGAGTGGCGGGCTCGGGCTGGGGACAGGCGGCGAGCAGGAGCGCAAGCGGCAGCGTGGTGCGCAGGGCGGTGGGCATGCCCGCATGGTGCCATGGCGCGGCGCGGGCCCGCGAGGATTTCACGGATGGGATATAGAGCGCGCGGCTCCTGTCCCGGTGGGCTCGTCATGAAGCGCTTGGTTCCTTCTCTCGTCGTCGGTGCGTGGCTGCTCGCGTGCGGTTCGTCGTCATCCTCCGCCCCCGACGACCCGGCACCGACGGACGCGGGCACGTTGCGCGTCGAGGAGGTGGAGAACCAGCCACCGGTGGCGTCGGGGGGACCGTTCACCGTGCTTGAGAACAGCGCGGTGGGCACCGTGGTAGGCACCATCACCGTGCAGGATCCCGACGAGGGCCAGACCCACTTCTTCACGTTCGCGGAGGGAAACCGCGGCCAGGCCTTCGCCATCGACGCGGCCACCGGCGTCATCACCGTGGCGCACAGCAATCCCCTGGACTTCGAGGGCTGGCCCTATTTCACCGTCGTGGTGCGGGTCACCGACAGCGGCAGTCCCGCCCGCACCGCGCTGCTCAGCGTCAATCTCACGGTGACCAATGCGAATGATCCGCCCAGCGTCGTCGGCGGTCCGTTCGAGGTGCGGGAGGGCAGCGTGGTGGGCACCCTGGTGGGCAGCGTCTCCGCGCGTGACCAGGATGAGGGCCAATCCCACGCGTTCACCATCACCGGCGGCAACACCGGCAACGCGTTCAGCATGGACCGCCAGGGCACCATCCGCGTGGCCAACCGCAACGCGCTGGACTTCGAGAGCGCCGCCGAGATGGTCCTGGAGATCACCGTCGCCGACAACGGCTCCCCTTCGCTCAGCGCCACGCGTGAGGTCACCATCCGCATCACCGACGCCAACGAGCCGCCCGTGGCCCAGGAGAGCACGTTCTCCGTCGTGGAGCACAGCGCCGCGGGCACCGTGGTGGGGACCATCTCCGTCACCGACCCGGACGCGGGCCAGGAGCACACCTTCGTCATCGTCGCGGGCAACACCGGCGGCGCCTTCGCGGTCGACGACGAGGGCGTGCTCACGGTGGCGGAGCCCTCCGCGCTGGACCGGCAGGCGCAGGCCAGCTTCGCGTTGACCCTGCACGTGTTCGACAACGGAGACCCGCAGCTCGCCGCGGAGGCCAACGTCGTCGTGGAGTTGACGGCGGCGCAGTAGCCCACCGTGCCAGGAGACGCAGCAACCACCTTGCCAGCGCCACGAGACCCGGGAAGACTGCCGCGCGTGTTCCACCGCGTCCTCCCTGGCTACGCGTGTCTCCTCGCCGTCGCCGCGTGTGGGGACGGCAACGCGTGGGTGCCCCCGCCCCGCTGCGCCGACGGCTGCTCCGCCGACCACGACTGCGTGGGTGGTCAGCGGTGTGAGCAGGGGCAGTGCGTGCACGGGACCGCCGCGTCGGAGGCGGCGCCGCGCGTCGTGCTGGATGAAACACACGGGACGCTCCGCCCGGACTTCCGCACCGACGTCACCGGCAACGGGACCCATCACGTGGGCAGCGTGGCGCTCACGGGCAACGTGGGCACCGTCGAGGTCGACGGCGTGGCGCTCCCCGCCGTGGCGTACTCGCGCAGCAACTTCCCCGGGTACACGTTGTTCCAGACGCTGGCGGTGGCGCGGGAGCGCTGGGTGATCCTGTGGCTCTACTGTCGCGGCGGCACGCTCTCCGACGTGTACCTGCACACCACCGACGGGCTCTCCACCACCCACGAGACCGCCAGCGGCTCCTGTACCGACGAGGTCACCACCCACGACGTCACCGTGGACTTCCCCGCGGTGGACCTCGCGGTGTCCCCCTTGCAGGGCCGCTTCCGCGTCGCGGGCCGCAACCTCACCCTCGACGGTCCGCGCGTCGGCGCCATCCGCCTGGACGGGCGCGAGCTGCTGGTCCTGCCCTACAACCACGTCGACTGCACCCGCGAGTGCGGCCCGCCCGGCTGGCAGGAGGTCCACGCACTGCTCGTCGACACCACCACGCGCGTCGCCTGCTTCGCCATCATCTACCTCTTCCCCACCGACGACGAGGCCGTGGTCGCCTACTCCCTCTCCCTGCCCACGCTCGCCGAGCCCGCCGACAATGTGCGGCTGTGTGCGCGCTGGCGGACCACGGACGGCAGGTGACGCTTGACGCTTTGCCGCGCTGCGTCATAAGTCACGCCGGTCCGAAAACGGGGGTCTGGGGAGCGTCGGGGCATGAAGCAGCTTGCAGCGTGGATTCCGTTGGTGGTCCTGTTTGTCGTCGGAGCGTTGGGCCTTGCGGTTCCCGCCGGCGAGCCCGCGGTGAAGGGTGGTCCCATCAACAGCGGTGACGTGGCCTGGATGCTCACCGCCACCGGGCTGGTGCTCCTGATGACGCCCGGGCTCAGCTTCTTCTACGGCGGGATGGTGCGGCTCAAGAACGTGCTGTCCACCATGCTGCAGAGCTTCATCGCCCTCGGCGTGGTGAGCATCATCTGGGTCGTCGTCGGGTTCTCGCTGAGCTTCGGGGACAGCCTTGGCGGCGTCATCGGTGACCCGCGCACGTTCCTGATGTTCCGCGGCGTCGGCGGCGCCACGCACCCCGACCTCTCCCCCACCATTCCGCTCATGTTGTTCGCGCTCTTCCAGCTGAAGTTCGCCATCATCACGCCCGCGCTCATCACCGGCTCGTTCGCGGAGCGCGTGCGTTTCAGCGCGTACCTGCTGTTCATGTGCATGTTCTCGGTGGTGATCTACGCGCCGCTCGCGCACTGGACCTGGCATCCCCAGGGCTTCCTGCGCCAGTGGGGCGTGCTGGACTTCGCCGGTGGCTCGGTGGTGCACATGAGCGCGGGCTTCGCGGCGCTGGCCGGGGCGCTGGTGCTGGGCCGACGCAAGGCCCACGTGCAGAGTGAGCAGCACGTCCCGGCCAACATCCCCTTCGTCATGCTGGGCACGGGCATGTTGTGGTTCGGCTGGTTCGGCTTCAACGCGGGCAGCGCGCTGGGCGCCAGTGAGCAGGCCGCGCTGGCCTTTGCCACCACCAACACCGCTTCCGCCTCCGCCATGCTCGCCTGGATGGGCTTTGACCTCATCAAGGGCCGCAAGCCCAGCGCGCTCGGCGCGTGCATTGGCGCGGTGGTGGGCCTGGTGGCCATCACCCCGGCGGCGGGCTTTGTCACCGTGGGGCAGAGCATCAGCGTGGGCGTGATTGCCAGCATTGTCAGCAACGTGGCGGTGCACTGGAAGCAGCGCAGCACCATCGACGACACGCTGGACGTCTTCCCCTGTCACGGCATGGGCGGCGTGGTGGGCATGCTCCTGACCGCGGTGCTGGCCAAGGACGTGGGGCTCATCCACGGGCAGACGCGCACCTTCCTGTTCCACCTGCTCGCGCTGGTCATCGTGGGGGTGTTCACCTTCGTGGGGAGCTGGCTGCTCTACAAGCTCACCGACGCCATCATCCCGCTGCGCGTGACCGAGGAGCAGGAGGAGATGGGCCTGGACCGCAGCCAGCACGACGAGACCGTGGGGGAGGGCGCCGGCGCCGTGCTCGCGCAGCTCACCGCCATCGACGGTCAGGCGGGCGAGGCGGCCTGATCCTCACGCGCCCTCGACCGCGGGCTCACGCTGTTGGCGCGCGGTCAGGCGCAGGATGGCCTGCAAGAGGTCCTTGAGCACCAGCGGCTTGGCGAACGCGGCGTCCACGTCGAGGGAACTGGACCTCGCGTGGGGCGTGTACGGAAACTGGCGTGCAACGTCGGCCCAGCGTTCATGACGACGGAGAATGGCCTGCAATGTAGGGGCTGCCCGTTGCCGGTAACGCGTGAACGGTGAAGGTGGCCGGCAATGGTCAGCCCCGGGGCCGCGCCGTCATGACGACGGAAAACGGCACGCGATGCGACCGGCCCGACCGGTTCAACGCGACGGAGGACCGGACAGCAATGTAGGGGCTGCCCGTTGTCGGTAAGGGGCTGCGTCAAGATACAGCGGTTCCCGTTCGGGTTGACCGTGGTTCCGTCGTTCCCCGCGACGGA
>JBFMGU010000404.1:0-6441 GCA_040752415.1 Myxococcota bacterium | reverse complement strand
GCACCCGTTGGTGTCACCGGCGGCCAAGGCCGCAGCTGGAAAAACACCAAGCCCTGCCCTCGCAGACCACTTTCACGACGTCATCGTCGGCAGGGCTTGGTGAATTTCCAGGTGCAGCCTCGGCTGCCGGCGATACCGACGGTCGCCTGATCCGCATCACGTGAGCACCGTCGTCAACCATTGCGGGGAAGGGGGGCACGCATTGGCATCGGGACTTTTTCTCGTCGGAAAGAGGGCAGCTGCGCCCATCGGTTGCCCCCCTTCCCCGGCTCGGTGACGACGGAAACCTGGGGCTGGGGAAGGGGGGCGAGTGGGCGCAGCGGGACAGACGTGGGGGGTTGGGTGTTCGCCGGCCACGACGGAATGGGCAGCTTGTCTAGACGTAGCCTCCAAGGTGTAACACTCCCATGGACTCCGAGGGCCCCAGCCACGCTTTCGCGCGCCGCCCACCTTGGCGCCTCACGCGGAGGCCCATCAACCGGGCCCTGTAACCTTTTGCCGCCCTCGCGCGTGGAACCTCCAAAAGGAGATGAACCATGCGAAAGCACGAGGAAATCCGCGACGTCGTCATTGTGGGCGGGGGCGTGGCGGGGTTGGTGGCGGCCTGCCTGGCGGCGCGTGAGGGGCGGTCGGTGACGCTGCTGGAGCGCTCGGCGCAACTGGGTGGCCGGGCCCGCACGCACGAGCGCGAACGTGCGCTGTTCAACCTGGGTCCCCACGCGCTCTACCGTCGTGGCGCGTTGATGGGCGTCCTGCGCGAGCTGGGGGTGCGCGTGAGCGGAGGGGTTCCGCCTGCGTCGGGGTGGGCGCTGGCAAGCGGCGCAATGCACGTGCTGCCCACCGGCGCGTTGTCCCTGATGACGACGGGGCTCCTGGATCTGGGCGCCAAGCTCAAGGGCGCGCGCGTGCTGGGACAGCTGGGCGTGATGAGCACCGCGGGCCTCAACACCGTCACCGTGCGCGACTGGCTCGACGGGCTCAACGTCTCGACCTCCCTGCGTCACGCCGTGGAAGCGTTCATCCGGGTGTCGACGTACGCCAACGCGCCCCACCTCCTCCCGGCGGGCCTGGCGCTGGCACAGCTGCAGATGGCCCTGCGCAGCGGCGTGCTCTACCTGGACGGCGGCTGGCAGTCGCTTGTCGCGGGGCTGGCGCACCAGGCGCGCGCGCTGGGCGTGGAGATCCTCGTCGACACGCCGGTGCGCGCGCTGGAGACCGGCAGCCCGCATGCGGTGCACACCGACGAGAGAACCCATCCTGCGCGCAACGTCATCCTTGCCGCGCCTCCGGAGGCCATCGCGTCGTGGTTGCCACAGGCGCGGTTCCCGCTCACGCCGGTGGTGGCCGCGTGCCTCACGGTCTCCCTGCGCAACCTCCCCCGTCCCGACGTCAACTTCGTGCTGGGCACGGACCGGCCGCTCTACTTCTCGGTGCACTCCCGCGTGGCGCGCCTGGGCGAAGGGACGGTCATTCACGCCGCCCTCTACCTGCCGCCGGACCACGCACGTAGCGCGCAGGATGACCGGGAGGAGCTGCGACAGCTGATGGACCTGGCGCAACCGGGGTGGCGCAACCTGCTCCTCGCCGAGGAGTTCCTGCCGCGCATGACCGTGGTGCAGTCCATGCCCACCGTCACGCAACCGCGACCGGACGTCGACGCCTGCGGAGTGCCCGGGGTGTTCCTCGTCGGCGACTGGGTGGGGCCGGAGGGCATGCTCGCGGACACCGCCGCGACCAGCGCGCGGCGCGCGGTGCAGCGTCTGACGGCCTCACAAGCATGGAGCGCGGCGGCGTGATAGGCAGCCACGTCATGGCCGGGGATGTCCTGCGCAGCGCCTTCGAGCAGCACCGTCGGCATCTCTGGGGCATCTGCTACCGGATGCTGGGCACCACCGCGGATGCCGACGACGTGCTGCAGCAGACCTTCCTGCGCGCGCTGGAGCGGCCCCCTCCGCGCCTGGAGGACCCGCTGCGTCCGTGGCTGGTGAAGGTGGCCATCAACCTGGCGCGGGACCGCCTCCGCCAGCGCAAGCGACGACGTTATGAAGGCCCCTGGCTGCCCGCGCCCGTCGAGGGGGACCTGGAGGACACCGCGGAGCCGGCGGACGCGCAGCCGCTGGCGGACGCACGCTACGACCTGCGGGAGAGCGCCACCCTGGGGTTCCTCGTCGCGGTGGAGGCGTTGTCGCCCCGCCAGCGCGCGGTGCTCATCCTGCAGGACGTGCTGGACTACACCGTGAAGGAAACCGCCACCGCGCTGGAGATGACGGAGAGCAACGTCAAGGTCACGCTCCATCGCGCCCGCAAGGCCATGCAGGGCTATGACCGTCAGCGCGTCCTCCCCACCCCCGGTCACCGCGAGCGCGTGGGTGCGGCCCTGGAGCGGTTCCTGATGTGTCTGGCCGCCGGCGACGTGGCGCAAGCGCAGGCCATGCTGGCCCACGACGTGCGGGCGTACAGCGACGGTGGCGGCGAGGTGTTCGCGGCGCGCAAGGTGGTGGTGGGCGCCGGCCCGGTGGTGCGTTTCCTCGCCACGCTGGCCCGCAAGTATGGGACCGACGTGCGCGCGGAGCTGCGCACCCTCAACGGGCTTCCCGCCGTGGTGATGGCATTGAATCCCGTGGTGCCGCGCTTCCCGCTGCGCTCCGTCCTGCAGCTGGACGTTGACGACGAGGGCCGCATCACGCGCATCTACAACGTGGTGGCGCCCAGCAAGCTGCGCCGGATCCGTCCCGTCTGAGGACGCGGCCCACCGCCGGGCGTGGATTGGTCTCCCCTCGGTCGTTTCGCGCACCAGCGCCCACCTTCTCCGACGACAAACGCGGCGAGGATGCGATCACTCTGCCGTCCCCGCATCCCACCTGTACATAGACCTCGACCCGGCGCCGCCGTGGCGCGCCCGGGTCTCTCCCGGGCCTGACGTGAGAGCAGTCGCTGGCCGACTTGCGCCACGTCGTCCCCATCACGCGGACCGGGACCCCATCATTCCACCGAAACAACGGGCGCGCTTTCCGGGCCGCCCCACCCCGGCGCAGCCCACCGGTGCGGTGCGCTTGCGTCGGCATGCCTCCAGGGAGGGTCTGGCAACCATGAGAATCACACGGGGAACAGCGTGCTGGTCCTGGTGCACGGCAGCGGCGGTGCTGCTGGCGCTGGCTTGTGGCGACGACAAGGATGGCATCTCGCTGCACGTGGGCGGCACCGCGCACGCCGCGCTGGCAGGGACCGACTTCGAGAGCACGGACGGAAATCTCGTGGTGGACGGCACCAAGGACTGGGCCAACGCGCCCAACCTCACCGTCGGCATCGACCTCCCGGCCGGCAGCACCGACGACGCCTTGGGCCAAGGCACCAAGGAGGACGACCCCACGCCCACCCGCGTGTTCGGCTCCATCCCGCGCAACAAGAGCGACCTGACCCGCTTCTACGTCGCCACGGAGAGGGTGGGCACCAGGGACATGCTCTACCTGGCCTGGCAGCGCGCCAACGTGCTCGGCTCGGCGAACATGGACTTTGAGTTCAACCAGTCCTCCGCGCGCGGCAGCACGGGCATGGTGACCAGGACCCCGGGCGACATCCTCATCACCTTTGACCTCGTCAACGGCGGCAGCACGCCGGTCCTGAGCCTTCTCAAGTGGCTGACCATCGCCAATGGAACGGCGGCGGAGTGCTACGCCAGCAACTCGCTGCCCTGCTGGGGCCACATGCAGGCACTCAGCGCCACGGGCTACGCGGATGGCTCCGTCAACACCACCACGGTGGTGGACCCCATTCCCGACCCCGACACCACGCTGACCAAGGACGGGAGCAAGGGTCCCCGCTTCGGCGAGGCGGCCATCAACCTCTCGGACTCCGGGATCATGCGGGACGGCGTGTGCATCCGCTTCGGTAGCGTGCATCTCACCAGCCGCTCCTCCGCGTCCTTCACGGCGGAGGTGAAGGACTTCATTGCGCCCGTCCCCGTGGACATCAACAACTGCGCACCCACCACGGTCATCCTGCAGAAGGTGGATCCCCAGGGCAATCCCCTCCCTGGCGCGGAGCTGCAACTCTTCCAGGACGACGGCAACGGCACCCACGACAAGGCCGACATCCAGGTGGGCGGCAACTGCATCACCAGCACCGACGGCACGTGCACCTACACGGTGAACAGCGACGGCACCTATTTCGCGCATGAGCTGACGCCCCCCAACGGATATGACGTGGCACCGGACACCAAGGTCGACATCACGCTCAGTGCGAATCCGCAGACGGTCGTCGTCACCATCACGGACACGCCCTCCGCGGGGGACATCAACATCTTCAAGCATGATCCCGACGGAAAACCGCTGGCGGGCGCGGTGTTCACGCTCTACCCGGACAACCCGCAGACCGGCGGCGCGCCCGACTCCGGCGACACCGCGGGTACCGGCCAGCCCACCTGCATCACCGACAAGCTGGGCCAGTGCGTCTTCCTGAACGTGCCGGTGGGTGAATACTGGGTGGTGGAGACCAGTCCCCCGCCGGGCTACGCGGCCGGTGAGGTTCCCTACCAGCACGTCGTCATCGGGCTGGGCTCGGCGCCGGAACAGGGACAGGTGGTCGACCTGGACTTTGTCAACGAGTTCGTCACCAGCGCCATTGTCATCCAGAAGTGGGACACCGAGGGCAATGCGCTGGGCGGCGCGGTGTTCACGCTCTACCCGGACAACCCGCAGACCGGCGGCGCGCCCGACTCCGGCGACACCGCGGGCACTGGGCACCCCACCTGCGTCACCGACAAGCTCGGCCAGTGCGTGTTCCTGGGTGTGCCCATGGCCCAGTACTGGGTGGTGGAGACCGCGGCGCCGTCGGGATACGCCACGGGAGAGACACCCTACCAGCACGTCGTCATCGGGCAGGGCGCCGCGGGTGAGGACCAGACGGTGTACCTGGAGTTCGTCAACCGTCGCGTGGTGGGCGCCATCTTCGTCCAGAAGCGCGACAGCACCGGGCGCGCGTGCGGTGGCGTGGAGTACACGCTGTACCCGGACAATCCCGTGCTGGGCGGCGCACCCGACTCCGACGACACCGCGGGCTCCACGCACCTCACCTGCGTCACCGACAAGCTGGGCCAGTGCATGTTCCTGGACGTTCCCCTCGGCGAGTACTGGGTGTTGGAGACGTTCGTCCCCTCGCGCTGCTCCGCCGCCGACCCCAGCTACCAGCACGCCAGCATCGTCCTGGGCTCCTCCCCCGGTGAGGCCGACACCGTGAGCCTGCAGTTCTGAACCCGCGCCTCACCGCGCACGACGACACGTGAGGTTGAGTCGCCCGCGCGCGGGGATGGCGGGATGTTCGAACGGCGCGGTGCCGGAGAGGATCTTCTTCACGCCGTGATAGCGCGTGCGCGAAGGTCCATGCAGCACCAGCACGTCGCCGGACCGCAGCAACACCTCCCGCACCGGTTCCCGACGGGTGAAACCGCCCAGCACGAACACCGCCTCCGCGCCAAAGCTGAACGACACGATGGGCCAGGAGAAGTCGCACTCGTCGTGGTCGCGGTGCAGTGAGAGCCGGCCGTCCGCGGCGTAGAGGTTCACCAGGCACGCGTCGGGCGCATACCCCGCCACCCCGCAGCGCGCGGCCAGCTCCACCGCCACCGCCATGACGTCGGGCGGGATGGCCGGCCAGGGCGCCCCGGTCTCCGGGTGGTGCTCCAGGTAACGGTAACCCCGCGCATCCGAGTGCCAGCCCAGTGCCCCGCAGTTGGTCATGCGGTTGATGAGCTGCGCCCCGTTCTTCATGGTGAGACGGAGCGGCGGCGCGGCGTGAATCACGTCGAGGATGGCGTCCAGGACCTGGCACTGCGCCGGTTCATCCAGCCGCTGCCGGAACAGCGTGACGCCGCGCGGAAGCGGTTCCTCGGCGGAGAACATCTCGGTCTGCATGCCCGCGGCCAGGTTGCCAGCCAGCCCCCACGCCTGCAACGCGTGATGGGAAGATGCGTCGCTCGGAGCTTGAGCGTGTGCTCTCTCGGCAGCACCCTGCGCCTGCGGTTTGCGTGCGGAGAAGTCCATGGCTCTCAGGAGATTGGCGCTCGTGCTCGCGGTGGTGTCGCTCGGATGCGACCCCTCGTCGTCACGACCGTGCGCCAAGGAGATGCGCCGCGCGCGGGAGCGGGAGTCCCTGCGAATCCACGGCCTCTCCCAGAATTGGACCTCCCTCGCCGCAGGCGTCGGCCTGTAGCTCAACTGCTCCTAATACTACTTGGTCATCTGACGTCGTCACGGCAGTGGTCCGGCAGGCGCTCGCGCCGCCGGTATCCAGGGCGTGAGCTGACGCCGCAGCCGTAGGGGCTAAGTAGCTGGCCAGAAGTTCCTTCACATCTGGAAGACTCCGGTTGAGCCCGAACAGCTCCGGCCAAAGCGGTATTTCAGACCGCACTCCCAAGGTGCCGGCCGCGCCCATCCCATTGGGCGG
>JBFMGU010000403.1:0-6494 GCA_040752415.1 Myxococcota bacterium | reverse complement strand
CGGTCCGGCTCGATGACTCGGGGCATGCCCCCTCATACGCAGGTACCCGCCACGACGTCACATCAAACTGAGACACCCTCTCCAGGGCGCCGCTGCTTCCGCTCACCCGCTTCGTGACGCGCTTGGCGCCCAATCGTGACGCGTTCGGCGCCGCTGACTTCCAGGGGCGGAGCAGGACCGCGCTCAGCTCCGTGTGCGTCCCTTCCGGGAATTCCTCGAGACCCCATCCGTGCGCGTTCGTGATCACTGCAGCGGGAACCCCGCCATCTTCTCCGCCAGCGCCTGGTACACGGGACGACGGGGATCATCCGCGCGGAAGAAGATGCGGAAGTAGTCGTGCAGCAGCTCCACCTTGGGGAAGATGCGCGTGAGCTTCCCAGCGTCGAGGTCGGGCGCCACCATGTACAGCGGCAGCACCGCCACGCCTTCTCCGCGCAGCACCAGCTCACGGATGGCCGCGCCGGCTCCCATGCGCAGGATGTTGCCGAACTGCAGTCGGTCGCCGCCGCCGGGCGCGCCACGCCAGTAGCTGAACAGCGGCAGGTCGGCGTGGATGTCAATGAGCGTGTGTTTCGCCGCGTCGTCGGGGGTGCGCAGGGGAAGGCGTTTCAAAAGGCGTGGTGAGGCCACCAGCACGTAGTCCTCGCGGTGCAAGCGCACGGTGTCCAGCTTGGGATCGGAAACGCGCATGGAGCCGATGGCGCAGTCGATCTCCAGCGTGCGCACCCGGATGAGCAGGTCATTCCCCGAGCCGAAGTACAGGTGCACGGTGATGTTGGGGAAGGCCTGACGCAGCGACGGGAGCATGGGAAGGATCCAGCTCATGCCCAGCTCGTGTCGCGTTCCCACGACGAGCTCCATGGGCGCCGGCCCCACCTCGCCACGACCCGCGCGCAGGCATTCCCGTGCGGTGTCCAGCGTCTTCTGCGCGTGCGGCAGCAGTGCCAGGCCCGCCTGCGTCAACATCACCTTGCGCGTGGTGCGGTGGAAGAGCGGCGTGCCCACCTGGTCTTCCAGCTGCTTGATGCGTTGTCCCAGCGCCGCGGGCGTCAACGCCACGGAGCGCGCCGCCGCGCGGAAGTTCAGCAGCCGCGCCGCCTCGACGAAGCAGCGGAGGTTCTCCAGGTCGGGAAGCATGCGCGCGCCAGCATACCGCGCTGGTCACGCCCCCCGCCTCACCCGACGCAACATCACGCCCATCACCCCCATCACCGCCAGCGAGGGCAGCGGGAGCGCGGGACACCCGCCCGGCTTCTCCATCTCGTCGCCAGGGCCGGCGTCCGTCGTCGCGGGAGGCGTGCCCGCGTCGCGACCGATGCCGAAGAGCTCCTTCAGCGCCGGCCAGTACGGGGCGCACGTGGCGAGCACGTCATTGCCGCCGCCGGAGACGCACCCGTCGGCGCCCAGCGCGCATCCCGGTCCCTCACCGGGACACTCGTGCACGCCGCGGATGTCCGCGAACACGCCCATGCCGCGCCACGTCTGTCCGTCGTCGTCGCTGACCCCAAAGGCGAACCCGTCGCCCCAGTTGTTCGCCGCGGCGTAGAGGCGGGTGCCCGGAGCAAAACGCAGACCCCGCACCTGCTTGAGCGTGTTGCGGGTCTCGAACGTCTCGCCCGCGTCGTGGCTGACCGAGAGCGGGGTGTTGAGCCCGCCCAGGGCCACGCGTTGTCCGTCGTCACTGACGGCAAGCGTGAGCTCATCACCGGCCTCCCGCAGCACCTTGGTGGCCGTCCCGTCGGACAGGCGCACGCGCAGCAGGCGATCCTGCGCCTCACCGTTCTCACGCACGTACACTTCGCCGGGGTGGGCCACGTCGTGGGCGATGAGACGCCACACCGTGGAGCCGGGCTCCGTGATGGGAACCAACGTGGGCACGTTGTTGCGGAAGAGCTCCAGCTCCACGCTTCCGTCCAGCAGCTTGCGCCACAGGACCACCACGCGCGGCATGCCGGCGTCGTCGTCGAGGAGGATGCTGACCGGGGAGTAGCCGTCACGGGCGAGCGTGGGAACAAAAGTGCGTCCGTCGTCATCACTGAGGTGGACCGCGCCGGAGGTCAGCCCCACGGCGACCAAAGGCCGCGTGGGATGCGTGGCCAGGGAGCGGGCCTGGGCAAACGCCACCTCCCCGACGGGACGCTGGATGCCGCACAAGGACGGGCTGAAGCGGAACACGCCCTCAATGGATGTTGCCATCAACGTCCCCTCCGACGTGCGCGCCCACTCCACCGGGCTGCTCGCGCCGCCGCCGGCAATCTCCTCGCACACCCAGGTGTATCCGGGCTCGTCGCCAGCAGGGATCAGGATGCCGAAGGTGGCCACCGCCAGCGGATCGGAGCCGTCGACGCGTGGCAGGGTTCCGAGGGGAAGCGGGAACTGCCCATGCGCGCGCAGGTTGGGAGCCAGGACGAAGGTGAGGGCGAGCAGCAGACCCGCCGCAACGTGGCGCGGTCTCAACATGCACTTCGGCGAAAACATGCGACGGAGTCTACCCCAACATCGCCCCTCATCCCGCCAGCTCCTGCTCCACGCGTTGCGTGAAGGCAGGCACGGCCAGCGGCTTGGGCAGGTACTCGGTGGCGCCCAGCGCGCGGGCCTCCACCGGCAGCGCGGCATCCCGGCTCGACGACATCACCAGCGCCCGACTCCGCTGCAACACCCCGTCATGCGCAAGCCCGCGCAGCAATGCCAGGCCGTCCAACCCCGGCAGGTCCGCATCCACGACGAGAACCCGCGCGCTCAGCGTCGGAGACGGCCCGCCCAGCGCCACCGCCGCCCGACGACCATCCTTCAGCCAATGCACCCGGTGTCCGCGCAGCTCCAGCGCGCGCTGGAACGTGGCGCCCAGGGCGTCGTCGTCCTCCACCAGGACCACGTCGGCGTTCTGGGAGGAGCTGGGGCGTGGGGCCTGCGCGGTGCGCGGTGGCACGGCGGGAAGGCCCGAGCCCGTCGGAGCGCGGTACAGGCACTGCGTCATCGCGTCGGTCAGCTCCAGCAGCTCCGCGGCGTGGTGGGGCTGCATGACGTCGAGACGGAGCAGATCCTCCGCCTGCATGGCCATGCGTGAGCCGTGATGGAGCCCGTACGTTCCCAGCGAGCCGGCCAGCTTGTGCGCCTCGCGCTCGGCGGTGCGTTGCAGCTCGGTGGTCAGGACGCCGTCGCGGACGGCCTGCGCGGCCTGTTCCACCACGCTCAGTCGCGCCAGGGTGGCGGAGCAGAAACGTTGCCACAGGCCGCCGGTGTGCAGGTTCGTGTCGTCGTCCACCGTCTCCTCGACGGGAGGCAGCACCACGCCCAGCGCCTCGGCCAGCTCCCGCGCCAGCTCTTCGGGATCCACCGGGTGGAACAGGATCTGTCCCCGTCCCAGCCGCGCCGCCAAGGAGCCCACCAGCTCACTCCCCAGCCCCGGGCGCAGGCAGCAGATGACGTCCAGGTCCACCAGGCGCGGTTGCCAGCTCGCCAGCTCCAGCACCTCGGCGGCGCTGGGGCCGGTGAGATCGTCGTGGATGACCAGCGCGCCGCCGCCGAAGTGTCGCAACGCCAGCAACGCGGCCTTTCCCGACGGGGCGCACAGCATGGGAACACCCACGCGGGCCTGCAGCCGCGCCGCGCATGGATCGGGAACGCCGGCCAGCACCACGCGCGTCATGCTCGGGGCTCCGACCCCAAGGGCCAGCCGAGGATCTCCTCCATCTGCGCCGGCAGGAGCGCGGCATCAAACGGCTTGGCAATGACGCCACGCAGGCCATCCACGCTCTTCATCTCGTCGGGGCGCGCGGTGAGGGCCACCACGGGGATGTCGCGCGTCTCACCCTGCTGGCGGAGCGTGCGCAGCGCGGTGGGCCCGTCCATCTCCGGCATGGACCAGTCCAGCAGGATGGCCACCGGTCTGACGGTGCGCGCCAGTTGCACACCCTCCACGCCGTTGCACGCGGTGAACACGCGCACCTCCCGGAGCGACTCCAGGCTCATCCGCACCACCTCGCGGATATCCTCCTGGTCATCCACCACCAGGACCCCGGTCACACCCTCCCATCCGTCCCGCTGCATCCGCACCTCTCACGCGCTGCCTGGGTTCTTTCAGGCGCGTCGTGAGCCTTCAACCGTCGTGAACGTCACATCCGTCCCAAAAAGGATGTGGATGCGGCCAACAAATGTTGAGGGCCGGGTCGTTGTGAGGCGCGACGCCGCGAAGTGTGGCTGCGTGACCCGTGGGTCGGAGCGTGGAGACACGGGTCAATGCGCCCCGCTCGGGGATCACTCGAACACAATGGTCTTGCGCCCGCTGACGAGCACGCGGTCCTCCAGGTGCAGGCGCACGGCGCGGGCCAGCACCACGCGCTCCAGGTCGCGACCACGACGCACCAGGTCCTCCACGGTGTCGCGGTGACTGACGCGCTCCACCTGCTGCTCGATGATGGGGCCGTCGTCGAGGACTTCCGTGGCGTAGTGGCTGGTGGCGCCAATGAGCTTCACGCCGCGGTCAAAGGCCTGCCGGTACGGATTGGCCCCCACGAAGGCGGGGAGGAAGGAGTGGTGGATGTTGATGATGCGCGAGGGGTACGCGCGGATCACGGTGTCGCTGAGGATCTGCATGTAGCGAGCCATGATGACCAGGTCCACGTTGTGCTTCTTGAGCTCCTCGAGCATGCGCGCTTCGGAAGCGGCCTTGGTCTCCTTGCTGACGGGGATGTGCACGTAGGGGATGCCGAAGTGCGCGGCGGGGTCGGCCAGGTCGGGGTGGTTGGAGATGATGACGGGGACTTCGCAGCGCAGCTCACCGGCGCGGTGGCGGAGGAGCAGGTCGTAGAAGCAGTGGTCCTGCTTGGAGACCAGGATGCCCATGCGCTTGGGCTTGTGTGGGAAGCGGAACTCCACGCGCGCGCCAAAGTGGGAGAGCGCCTTGGTCATGGCCGGCTCCATGGCGTCGGCGGGGATGTCGAAGTCCCGCGTCTCGAAGTTGACGCGCATGAAGAAGGTGCGGGCCTCGGCGTCGGAGTGCTGGTCCGCGTCGAGGATGTTTCCACCGTGGTCCCGGATGAAGAGGGCCACCTCGGCCACGATGCCCTTCTGGTCGGGACAGGAGATGAGTGCGGTTGCGGAGTTGCTCATGGGTTCTCTCTAGCAGTGGATGCCACTTCCCGTCGTCGAATGCGCATCAACGTGGGCGTGGGCGTGGACGGGGCCGCGGGAAGCTCGTCGTCAGAACACGTGACCCACGTTCAGGTAGATGCCCGGCGACCCCGGCTCCAGCGGGCTCACCGCCACGTCTCCCTTGAGGATGAACACGCGATTGATGCCGATGCGCAGCCCCGCGCCCGCGCCGTACACCAGCTCATTGAACGGCCGGTGATCGTGCTCGGTGACCACCACGCCAGTTGCGGACACGGCCGCGGTCGGCCACTCGGAAATCACCTTCCCCACGTCGATGTAGGCGGTGTTCCCGATGTCGATCTCCGGCGACCCGAGCTTCCCGAGCGGCAGGTTGAACGTGACCCAGGTGGCGCGGAACTCCGGCGTGAAGATGAACTTCCCCTTGCCACGGAACCGGCTGGCCCGGATGCCGCGGATGCTGCGCTCGCCACCCAGGCCGGTGATCTGGTCGGAGCCACCAATGCTGTTCTGCTCGTAGAACGGCACGTTGCCGAACATCATGTCCGCGATGAACCGCATGGCCAGCACGATGTTCCGTGACGGCGTCAGCGGCGCATACCCGCGGAAGGTGGCGTTGACGCCGAACCAGTCATAGCCGCTGCCCCACGCCCGGGAGCTCACGCGCGCGCTGACCTCGGAGAAGATGCCGAAGGTGGGGGCCGGCTCGTGGTCGCGGGTGTCAAACACCACGCCCAGCTGCGGCATGCTGGTGGTGCCGCCGCGCATGCCCAGCGGTTTCTCCTCGGCAAGCTGCGAGAGCGGGTAGGGGTCAATCCGGTAGTATTGCAGCTTGTAGCTGGCAAAGAGGTCCACCTGGTCCGTGACGCCGTAGCGTGCGTTGACGACGCCGTACGGAGCCAGCTGACGGAACTGGTAGTACTTCCGCCCCAGCTCCTCCGACGCCGCCATCGTCGCCGTGTTCTTCTCGTTGAGTCCGTGCGCGGCCAGGTATTCGCGACCCGCGGCACGCCCCACGCCGGGACTGCAGGTGGCCCCGCCGCCCAGCCCGCAATAGTTCTCCGTCAGCGACGACGTGTACCAGACGCTGCCGTCGAGCCGGAGCGGGGTGCCCAACACGCGCGGGATGTCGAA
The DNA here is from genome assembly GCA_040752415.1 of Myxococcota bacterium. Lineage (GTDB taxonomy): Bacteria > Myxococcota > JACRCW01 > JACRCW01 > JACRCW01 > JBFMGU01. Next base: position 248 of record JBFMGU010000403.1, on the reverse strand, counting down.
GCCCACGTAGTGGAACTGCACGAGCTTGGTGGTGATGAAGAGCTGGAAGTCGACGCGCAGCGCGTACGGCTTGATGCCCCCGGCGTACCAGTAGACCGCGCCCTTGGCGCCGCCGCCCACGCCCCAGTCGCTGTTGTAGATGACGAACGGGATGAACCCGAAGCCCGGCCCGAACTTCTCCTTCCTGGGCGCCTCCACCTCCGCTTCATCGTCGGGCTCCTCGATGACGGCGGGTGGGCGGTTGTCGA
>JBFMGU010000402.1:0-6667 GCA_040752415.1 Myxococcota bacterium | reverse complement strand
GCTGCACGTCCGGCTGCGCGGTGATCACCGTGGTGCCGGATTGCGCCTGGATCTGGAGCAGCAGGGAGAGGACAACCGCGGTGGACATGGGTGGCCCCTTTCAGGGCGCATCCATAGCACGGACGGGAACCGCGGCGAGGGCCCGACTCAGCGACGCCGCGTGGCGCCCGGCTCCACCTGGCGGGCCACGGTCTCCGGCGGGCCCTCGCGGTGGATCACCAGGGTGCGACGCGCGCTGGTCTCGTTGTCCACGCGCGCCACCACGTTGACCACGTTGGTGCCCTTCTTCAGCGGCAGGGTGGCCTCGAAGGTGCTGGGCTTGCCCGCCCCGGCCGGACCGCCCAGCGGGCGGAAGAAGACCTTCTGGTCGTTCACGAAGATGAAGGCGTCCCGCAGGCCGCGCGCGTCGGTGACGGTGGCGGTGAGCGTGAGGGTGCCCTCCTTGGTGGCCATGCCCGGCGCCGGCGCGGTGACCGACATCTCCGGGGCCCGGTGCAGAAGCGTGTAGCTGATGCTGCCCGCGGCGGGCTTGGGCGCGTCCTTGCCCGGCGCCACCTTCAGCGCGCTGAGCGGGGCAAACGCGAAGCGGCCCTCCCCCAGGTCCACGCGGGCGAACTCGCCCACCAGGCGCTCCACGCCCAGCTTGCTGCCCTTCTTCACGCGCGCCACCGCCGGGCTCTGCGCACTGGCCTCCGCCAGCAGCGCCAGGTCCTGACCCAACGTGGCGGTGCCCTTCTGCATCTTCACCGGCGCGCCCACGGGGTCCATCACCGGGAAGGTCAGCTTCTCCGCCACGTACTCCGCCATGGCGCCGTCCAGCACGGTGAGCCGCATCTCCACCATGCGCTTGACGTCGGCCTGCGCGTCAAAGCTGACCTTGGTGGTGACGGACTGCCCGGGGGCCAGCTTCTCCAGCTTGGCGCGACCCTCGCGGATGAACAGCTCCCGGCCGCCCAGGTTCTTGAGCAGCACCAGCGGCTCCTCCGCCAGGCCGGGCCCCTGGTTGGTCACCGTGACCACCAGGTCCACGCTCTCCCCAGGGTTGAGCTGGCCGTCGCCGTTGCCCTTGGTGTCGTCGAGGAACGCGGTGTAGGTGAAGCTTGGCCGCGGCAGCTCCTTGACGGACGTGCGCACCGTCAGCGGCGGGGGCACGCGGTCCCGCGCCTCACCGAAGGTCACGGTGACGTCGTCACTGCGGCTGGGCGCGTCCTTGGGCACCTTCACCTTGACCGACCACTCCCGCTTCTCGCCGGGGGCGAGCTTGCCGAAGAGGAACTCGCGGTCGTCGAAGAGGTGGTTGTCGCTCTCGCTGGTGCCGCGCAGGCGGTGGAGCGTGCCGGGGCCCTCATTCTGGACCTCCAGCTTGATCTCCATGGTGCTGCCCGCCTCCCCCGCGGCGGTGCCGATCACGCGCGCGGACACGCGGGGCGCGCCGGTGGCCTGGTCCATGGGCGGAGCCTGCGTCCAGTCCACGCCGAGCGGCTGGAGCTGCTTGAGGACCTTCTCCTCCTCCTCCGCGGTGATGGTGGCGCTGACCTTCTGCGCCGCGCCCAGCAGCCCCTTGCGCGTCTTCCCGGCGGGGCCGGCCTGCTGCAGCACCTTGCGGGCGAAGTCGATCTCGAAGTCGACCTTGAACTTGTCGCTGAGCTCGCGCGCGTCCGGCTCGTCATCCTCCGGCGGCGGCTCCTCCAGGTGGCGCAACACCAGCTCCGGCTTGCCGCCGAGGGCGCGCGTGTCGTCGAGGTGCTTCTCCAGGTCCTTCTCCCGGCCGCCGCTGGTGTCGGGGAAGAGGTCCACGTAGTCCTTGCCCACCGTGGTGGGGGCCAGCTCCACGTCGGGGACGATGCCGATGGACTGGATGCTGATGTCGCCCGGCGTGAGGTACTGGGCAATGGTCAGCTTCAGCGCGCTCTGGTCCTTGAAGTTGAGCAGCGTCTGCACGCTCCCCTTGCCAAACGTGGTGGTCCCCACGACGAGACCACGCTCCTGGTTCTTCAGCGCGCCGGCCACGATCTCACTGGCCGAGGCGGAGCCGCCGTTGACCAGCACCACCACGGGCAGGTCGCGTTCGGTGCCGGCCCAGCGCGCGGTCTTCTCCTCCCGCACCTTGTTGCCCTCACCCACCGTGGTGACGATGACGCCGCTGTCCAGGAACAGGTCGCTGAGGTCCACCGCCTGCTCCAGCAGGCCGCCGGGGTTGTTGCGCAGGTCCAGGATCATGCCGGAGAGGCTCTGACCCGCCTCGCTGGCCATCTTGCGCAGCGCGTCCTGCACGTCGGTGGCGGTGTCCTGCTGGAAGTTCTTGACCTTCACGTAGCCCACGTTGCCCTCCAGCAGCTTGTGGGTGACGTTGATGATCTTGATGATGGCGCGCGTGATGCTGTAGCGGCGCGGCTCGCTCCAGCCCTTGCGCAGCACCCAGATGGTGACCTGCGTGCCAGGCTTGCCGCGCAGGCGCTTGACCGCGTCGTCCAGCGCCATGTTGACGGTGGACTCGTCGCCAATCTTGACGATGGTGTCCTTGGCCTCCAGCCCCACCTCCGCGGCGGGCGTGCCGTCCATGGGGCTGATGATGGTGAGCGCGCCCTCGCGCAGGCCGATGACGATGCCCAGCCCGCCGAACTCACCGGAGGTGGTCATCTTCATCTCCTCGAAGGTCTGGGGCGGGAGCAGCACGCTGTGCGGGTCCAGCGTGGAGAGCATGCCGTTGATGGTGGCGTACTCCACCTCCTTGCGGTCCTGGTCGGGCGGCAGGCGCGGCTCGATGAAGCGGAAGACGTCGCGCAGCTTGAAGCTCATCTCCCAGAGGCTGTCCACGCTCTTGACGTCAAAGGCCTTGGTGTCCTTCCCCACGCTGATGGTGACGGTGTCGGGGCCGGCGCTGTCGTCGACCACCACCTCCGCCACCTGCTTCTCCACCGCCTCCAGCCCGGCCAGCAGCATGTCCTTGGGGACCACGCGCTTGGGGTCCACGTACTGCTCCTTGATGTGGAGCACGGCGCGGTTGAGCACGCGGAGGCTGCTGAGCTTGTACTCGCCGTCGTCCTCCTCGGCGTCGCCGGCGGCGCCCAGCTCCGGCCACACCTGCCCGTCGGCGGAGGTGTGGAGGGTGGGCTCACTGGTGCGCACCGTGGCGGCGGCGAGCAGGAGCATGGCCACCGTGCACAGGCGGGCCAACAGGTTCAGCCACCGGTGGTGGCGAGGAGACTTCTCGGACGGGTTGGGAGCGAAGGTGGACAAGCGGCCTCTCTCTTGCGCGCGGAACCAGGGCGGGACGTGTGCCTCAGCCCCGGACCAGGCAGAGCTGACAGGGGATGCTAGCCATGGCCATATGGCGCATCAAGAACGACCCCGACGGCGGTGAAAAGGTTTCCCCCGCCCGCCGCGACGCGGTCCCGGCCCGCGCCTTGGCCCGGGAGGTGGCCCGGCATCCCGGACAACGCGGATGTCCCCGGCGGGCACCAGGGTCCCGCCCCGGCTGGGCTGGGCCAGCGCACGCGCCGAGGCCGTCTCCTCCTCCGCCGCCAGCGTCACGCGCCCCGACGGACCACACGCGTAGCGCAACAGCCGCCCGTCGCCGGGACGCATGCTGCCGCCGATCACGCGCAGCAACCCGGGCGAGGGCGTGGGCGGCGGCCGGGCGGCCAGCCAGAGGTAGGAGAACTTCAGCCGCTCCGGCTGCAGCCCGGCGGCGTGGGCCAACGCCAGGTAGGCCTCCGGCCAGAGCACCGGTCGGTCGGCGTGGCACCAGTCGGTGCCGCCGAGGAGCGGGCAGGCGGGCGTGCCCACGCACGGCGCCCAGACGTGGATCCCGGGCTCACGCAGGAGCGCCTCACGCACGCGGGAGAGCCCCTGGGCGTGGATCCGCGTGCCCGGCTCCAGCACCAGCACGTGGGCATGCTCGGGAACGGCCTTCAAGAGCGCGGTGAGCAGGGCGGCCCGCTGGGAAATGGCGCGCGCGCCCTCCCCCAGCTCCCCCACCACGTTGGCGAGCAGCACCAGGTCCGGCCGCACCGTGCGCGCCACGGCGGGCGCGGTCGTGACGCTGGCGGTCTGGAGCTGGACCTCCACGTCGGGCCAGAGCTGGCGGAGCACGTCCGCGCCCAGCCGCATCATGCCGGAGGCGAGATCCACGGCGTGAACGCGCGCTGGCGGCCCCAGCGCGAGCAGCGCGCCGATGCTGGCGGAGAGCGGGCCGGCGCCGAGGTCCAGGATGGTGAAGGGTCGCGGAATGGGTTGCGGCAGGTTCTCCTGCACCAGCGCCGCCACCTTGGCCGCGTGGATGGGCAAGTGGTGGGCCAGGTAGGCGAGCTGCAGGCGCGGGTCGGCGAGGTAGTCGCCGGGGCGGTCGGCCTTGCGCGTGGTGAGCAGCGCGTTGAGCTCCCGCAGGCCCTCGGCGAGGCGCGCGGTGGCAAGCCGCGGTCCCACCGGGGACTTCATGCGTCGCTCCAGCTGCTGCCGCGCCACCGCGTGCGCCGCGACGGTGATGCGTTCCATGGCTGCGGCGTCGGGGAAGATGGGCGGGGGGACGGTGAGCGTGGTCAAGACTTGCGCGGGCCGTCCGGGGAGATGGGCCGGACCTCCACCATGCGCACCTGGGTACTGAGGCCGCGGAACATGCGCAGGTGACTCACCACCAGCAGACCGGCAATGGCCGCCAGCAGCCCGGCTCCGCCGTAGAGCGCGGTGCCCTGGATGCGGGCCTCATGCGCGCGCTTGAGCAGAGCCCTCCGACGAGCCTCCGCCTCCGCCCGCGGCGCCACGCTGTTGGGATCCGGCGCGGACAACGTGGCGGCGCGCTCGGCGAGGATGCGCGCGTCCCCGTCGCTGACGGTGCCCAGGTAGCCCAGGGAGAGCGCCATGAGCGCCAGCAGCACCGGGAGGGCAAGACCACGCAGGAGATCCATGGGCCCATGCTACGGCCCACCGCGCGCGCGCCGCAAATCCCCGCCCCGTCCGCATTGCCGCCCAGCCACGCGGCGTGGTCCACTGCCACACCATGCCGCCTGCCACACCGCCGCTGACCGCTCGGACGTCGGTGGCCACACGCCTGCGCGTGGGGGACTACGAGATCGTCGACCGCGTGGGGGTGGGTGGCGTGGCGGAGGTGTACCGCGCGGTGCGTCGCAAGGCGGGGCAGGCGCCCACGGTGGTGATCCTCAAGCGTATGCGCAAGGAGACCGCCGCCGACCCGTTCTTCTCCGAGCGCTTCCTGGCCGAGGCCGACGTGGTCCAGATGCTGCGCCACCCCAACGTGGTGGGCGGGCTGGAGGTGGGCAACCACGGCGGCGTTCCACACGTGGTGCTGGATTATGTCGACGGGCGCGATCTGGCCGCGCTCATTTCCGCCTCGTGCGCGGCGGGCAGCGGGCTGGACCTGTCCACCGCGATCTTCGTCGTCACCGAGCTGCTGCGCGGGCTGCACTACGTGCACACGCTCAAGAGCCCGGGCGGGCGGGACCTCAGGATCGTCCACCGCGACGTGACACCGGACAACGTGCTCATCGGCTACGACGGAACCGTGGCGCTCACCGACTTCGGGATTGCGCTGTTGGACGGAATCGAGGCGCCGCCCGACGAGCCGCGCGTGGCGGGAAAGCTCGCGTACCTGGCGCCGGAGCAGGCGGCGGGCGCACCGCTGGACCATCGCGCCGACGTGTTTGCGGCGGGGTGCATCCTGTACGAGCTCACCGTGGGTGTCTCTCCGTTCTCTCCGGACCCCGGGGAGAGCGAGGAGCAGGTGATGGAGCGCGTGAGGGAGGCGCGGTTCCTGCGGCCCAGCAAGATGGCGCCGGACTATCCGCGTGAGCTCGAGAAGGTGGTGCTCAAGGCGCTCGAGAAGAAACCGCGCAGCCGGTTCCAGGATGCCGACGACCTGCGCGTGGAGCTCGAGGGACTCATGCTGGCCGAGCCGTGGGCGCGGGATGAGCTGGGGACCACCATGCGCACGCTGTTCCGTCGGGAGTACGAGGCCACTAGGTTGCCGGCGTTGGAGTAGAAGTCCGAGCCAAAGCGGTACTTCATACCGCAGTCCGAAAGGGCTGGCGCCCGCGCCTACCGACGGGGACGGCGCTCTTCGGGACCGAGCACACGCACCTCCACTCGACGGTTCGGCTGCTGCGCGCTGGGACTGAGCGAATCCGGGACCAATGGACGCGTGGCACCGTAACCCACCGTCTCCACCTGCGCGGGATTGATGTGTCCCTGCTGCACCAACCACGCACGCACCGCCCCCGCACGACGCTCGCTCAGCGCCTGGTTGTACGACTCGCCCCCGATGGTGTCGGCGTGGCCCTCGAGAATCACGCGTGACTCCGGACGCATCCGCAACAGGCGCGCCACCTGGCGCAGCTTGGGCACCGCCGAAGGACGCAGCGTCGTCTCGTCGAACTCGAAGAGCAGGTCGCCGGAGAGATACACGCGCTGCTTGGGCTCGCCGTAGAACAGCTCCGGATTCTGCAACGCCTCCTCCACACTCATGCGCGGCCCCGCGTTGCCCGGAGTGCCTCCGCTCGACGAGCCGGTGGAACGTCCCGCAACCGCGCCCCGACCACCGCCCGTCCCACGCCCACCGCCACGACCACCTCCGAGGCCCCCCTCGAGGCCACCTTCACCGCCGCCCTCCCCTCCGCCTTCGCCCAGCGTGCGAGCCGCGCCACCCCCCTCG
>JBFMGU010000401.1:0-6712 GCA_040752415.1 Myxococcota bacterium | reverse complement strand
GATTTCTCGACGGGAACCGGATGAAGGGCCCGTCGATAGCCCCCCTTCCCCGGCTCGGTGACGACGGAAAAATGGTACTGGGGAAGGGGGGCGAATGAGCGGAAGGGTCTGAACGGCGGGGGGTTAGGTGTTCGCCCGCCCCGACGACGGCCACACCGGCCACCACGGCTCCACGCGCGGGCGCAACAGCTCCTCCCGCGTCAGCGCCAGGTCCAGCAGATCCTCGACGGGAACCAGCGTGTACCCCGGCCGCCACACCACCACCGCGGCATCCTCCCGACGCTGGATTCGTCTCGTGGAGCGCACCTTGAACTGCTGCACAATCGCCACCAGCCCGGAGACGCGGCTGCGCGCCCGACCCACCCGGTCATCCCACAACACCACCCCGCGCAACTCCCACGGCGCCACCAGCAATGCGTCGCACGCCACCGCACACCGGTTGGCGCACGCAAACCAGCACTCCGCCACAATCTCGCCCCACGACGTCAGGCGCAGCTTCCTGTCCTGCACCACGGACAGCGGTTGCGCATGCTCGGACGTGGCGACGGTGACCAGATGCGCCAGCACATGCTTGGCGTCCCCACTGCCGCGAGGGTGGGACATCCAGGACACACGCCCATGACGAGCAACGCACGTGCCGCGGAGGGGAACGTGGCGCGCGTGGGAATGCGCAGGGGTTGCGCGGGGTGGATTGTCGTCGGAGGAGGTTGCGCGTCAGGGACGCATGATGGCGCGCTTGTGGACCTTGCAGAACTCCAGGATGTCCCGCGCGTCCTGCGTGCTGGCGCTCTTCTCCAGCTGCACCAGCGCGTCCTCCAGCGTGCGCTTCTCGCGGAACATGGTCTTGTAGGCAGCCTTGATGGAGGCCAAGCGCTCCGGGCTGTAGCCACGACGCTTCAGGCCCTCCAGGTTCAGGCCGCGCAGTCGCGCACGGTCGCCCTGGGCGTAGGCAAACGGGATCACGTCCTCCACCACCACCGCGCCGCCGGCAATGAACGCGTTGCGGCCAATGCGCGTGAACTGGTGCACCCCGACGAGCCCACTGATGATCGCCTGGTTGCCCACCGTGACGTGACCCGCCAGCGCCGTGCCGGAGGCGATGATGACCTCGTCGCCCACGATGCAGTCATGCGCCACGTGCACGCTGCTCATGAGGAGACACCGGGCGCCCACGCGCGTCTCCGAGCGGCCGCTGGCGGTGCCCACGTGGAGCGAGACGTACTCGCGCACCACGGTGCCCTCACCCACAAAGAGCCTGGTGGGCTCACCCTTGAACTTGAGGTCCTGCGGATTCTCGCCCACGGAGGCGAACTGGAAGACCCGCACGTTCTTCCCCAGCGTGGTGTGCCCGGTCACCACGACGTGCGGCCCGATGTTCACGCCCTCTTCCAGCTTCACGTGCGGCCCGACGATGCTGTACGGCCCCACGGTGACACTGGGATGGATTTCCGCCTTGCTGTCCACCAACGCGGTGGGATGGATGTTGGTCATGGCTTGTCCTTGCTCTCTCAGCTGCGCTTGGCCGCCTGCTCACGCGTGCCCACGAACGCCATCAGCTCCAGCTCGCAGCTCACCTCGCCGTTGACGCTGGCCTCACCGCCCATGCGCCAGATGTTGCCGCGACGTTTGATGAGCCACGCCTTGAGGTCCAGCTTGTCACCGGGGATGACCATCTTTCGGAAGCGCACGTTGTCCACGCCCAGCAGGTAGATGGCCGTGTCCTCGAACGGGATGCCCATCACGCGCACCGCGAACAGGCCGCCCAGCTGCGCCAGCGCTTCAATCTGCAGCACGCCCGGGAACACCGGGTAGCCGGGAAAGTGGCCCGCAAAGTGCGGCTCCGTGTGCGTTACCAGCTTGTAGCCGTGGATGGTCTCGTTGTTCTGCGTGCCGGTGACCCGGTCAATCATCAGGAAGGGCGCCCGGTGGGGCAGCACCTTCATGATGGCGTGGATGTCCATGTTGAAATCCAGCTTCTGGACTTCCTCCGGAGTGAGCTCCGCCATCACGCGCTCCCATGGGCCTCGCGCGGGCCCGTCAGACGTGGGGCGTGGGCAATCGCACAGGTGGGCTGGTCAGAACAAGCGCCCCCGGCCGGGCTCACGGACAGGCGGTCAAGCCCGCGACGGAGTTGGGTTGCGCCGGCGTGGGACCGGAGGCGGAATGGCACCACAGCGCCTCGTCGTCGGGGCCGGTGGTGGTGGCGCGCTCGGCGCTGGCCCCCTCCGGGAAGCGGTCGGAAGGCTCATAGAGCTCCTCCGGCGCGCGGAAGATGCTGATGATGGCCGCGCCCTGGTCCGGCGGGCCCATGAACAACGCCACGCGCTTGCGGGTGTCCTGCCCGGACTCCAACCCACCCATCAACGTGCTGGTGTCGCCCACCATCACCATGGCGTCCTCCGGCGTGCCCACCGCGCGCGGGTCAAAGTCTCCGCCGCCAATCACCATGCGCCGCCCCGGCGGCAGCGTTGTGCCGCCATTGCCGTAGGGAAGCAGCTCCATGTCCGACGTCACCTCGCCGCTGTCCAGTGAGAGCTTGCCCACCCACATGCCCGCCATGTCGTAGGTGACGTCGGTGGAGATGTTCTCAATCTCGATGAACTCCTGCGTGTCCTCGTCGCCGGGCGGGTTGTTGTAGACCTCCGTGACCAGGAGCAGCGGCAGGCGCACGGTGTTGATGGCGAACTCACCGTAGAGCGCCACGTTGCCAAACCCGTCCACCACCTCGATCTGGGCGCCATACGCGCGACCGAGCCCACTGGTGCCGAGGTCGAGGCCGGTGACGACGGCCTGGAAGGGGCACTGCCTTGCGGCCTGGATGCCGGTGCAGAAACCGGAGGCCACCAGCGGGTAGCTGTCCGGGTAGGGTCCACCCGGCGGGCCAAGCAGCACGCGGCCGGTGGCGGGCTCATTGGTGACGACGTTGACGGTGGCCTGCGTCTCGCTCGGGCGGATGAACGGGAGGAACACCAGCGTGGGGCCCTGCAGGTCCGCCGTGGGGAGCGCGCGCAGCTCCAGCGCAAACGCGTTCAGCTCCGTGCCCTCCAGGTTCCTCAGCGGCGGCCCCGCCTCCAGCATGTACCCGGCCTGCGGACACAGCGGCTGGCACGTCCCCGATGACACCAGGCTCACGCGGATGGTGATGCCGTCGGCCAGGACCTCCACGCTGCCCACCTGCACGTCGGTGGCGCCTTCCAGGCCGCGGACGCGCACGGCTTCCACCGCGGCGCCGGTCACGGGCTGGTCCGCGGTCAGCGTGAGCGAGCCGAGGTTGGGGGGCACCTGGGACGGATTTCCCGACGGGAGCGAGGTCTCTACAATCCGGGGCGCCGGTCCCTGCGTGGTGAAGTCCACCTGGTGATGCCCGGGCTGCCCGTTGGTGGCGGTGAGCTTCTCGCCGGAGACGGCGCGCACCTCGTCGGAGATGAGCAGGGAGATGTCCGTGCCGGCGGGCATGTCCGCCAGCGGCGTGATGGTGACGGTGGTGCCGCTGACGTCCAGGTCCGCCGCCACCACGTCGTCCCGACGAGACTCCGAGAGCGGAGGGCTGTTGAGGTCGCTGATGAGTGACTCGCTCACGCGCTCGGTGGGGATGAGGATGATGGTGTCGGTGGTGACGCCGGCGGGGTCGACCTCGAGGGTGAAACTGAGGGTGAAGCGGGCACTGGTGGCAACCTTGCGTGACACCGGTTGCACGCTCAGCACGCGGAACGGGTCGGTCCCCGTGGCGCCACCCACGGGACCCGGACACTCACATGCTCCCAGCGACAATCCCGCCAGCGCCAGGCACAACCGCGCACGCACCATCAGCGCGCTCCCTTCTTCTTGAGTTCCTCGGAGAACCAGCCGCCGGTGAGCCCGTCAATGTCCGCGGTGAGCTCCTGCAGGCGGATCTCCTTGCGGATGCGGTCGCCCACGTCCTGCGGCGGGTTGATCTCCATCTCCACCTGGAGACGACGACGCTCGAAGTACCGGCGCGTGACCTCGTCGACCACCTGGTCTCGGTGCTTGGAGAGACGCACGGCCTCGCGGTTCACCTTGGGCTCCTCGGTGTCGAAGATGAGACGGTCCAGGTCCCAACGGAGCTGCGCCTGGACGCCGGGCTTGTTCTTCAGCTCGTCGGTGCGGGGCTGGGTGGTGCTGGGGGACGGGGGCAGGAATCCGCCTCCGGGCGTGGTGTTCAACCAGCGGTAGTTCCGCTCCGCGTCGTACTGTCCTTCCATCGTGACACGCGGCCCCAGACCACGGGTGCGCGAGCGGATGCGCCACGAATCAATGAGGCCGGGATTGGCGCGCGCGTAGTCAATGGCGGCGGATTGCACCTGTTGGATGCTGGGCTCATTGGCGAACTTCTTGAGCACGCGCCGGACTTCCGCCTCGTGGTTCTGCTTGCCGCCAGGCGTCGTGGCGGCGCCGCCGGCCACCACGCGGGAGCGCAGCTTGGCAATGATGGAGGGCGTCATGCCGGGGACGCGGGAGAGGTCATCCACCGACGAGTAGGGCCCGTTCTCCTCACGCTCCCGCACGATGTTGCGCGCGAGCTCCTCGTTGACGCCGTCCAGTGTTGCCAGGTCGGAGGCGGGAGCGGTGTTGAGGTCAATGGCCTGCGCCCACGCCAACGCGCTGGCAAGCATGAAACAGAGCGCCGTGGTGACAATCCGGATGAAGCGCATGTGTTCTTCCTTCTGCCCGCCACTCTAGCGGGCCTCCTGGCCAATGCCATCCTCCGGCGCGCCGCGCCGTTGGGCTTCCTTGGAGAAACGTCCGCCGGTTTCCGCATCCAGCCGCGCCGTCAGCTCACGCAGTCGCAAGAGCTTGCGCGCGTGGGTGAGGGTGCCCTTGCTGCCGCGCATCATGAGGTCCACCTGCAGGCGACGACGGGCCTCGTATTGTTTGAGCACGCGCGCGTAGACACGTTCCCGCTCGGCGAGCAGACGGCGATGTTCGCGTTGGACGCTGGCTTCCGTGGGGTTGGCAATCAGCTTCTCCACCCCCCAGATGGCCATGGCCTCCACGCGATATTCGGTGCGCTGCTCGCGGTAGTAGTACAGGTACGGCACGTCGGGCTGCAGCGGCCCCGCGTTCGCCTCGAGGGTAAGGCGCGGCGCCAACGCGGACATGCGGGAACGTTTGCGCATCTGCACGGTGACGGCCGGGTCCACGCGGTGGCTGTCCACGGCCCATTCCGCCACCTCCGACGCCGTGGGCTCCCGCTCCACCAGCGCCTGGAAGCGCGCCATGGGCGGAACACCTTTGAGGTCACGCCCCACGGGCTTGAGCGCGAACACACCGGCGGCCGTGGCCACCACCACCAGCTCCGGGTCCTGCGTGCCCACCGCCACGTCGACGACGTCACGCACCATGGCCTCCTCCCCCAGCTCCACCGCGGTGCGTCCCGCGTCGGAGGAGGCAAACAGACCACGACGACCACCGGCCCACAGTCGCGAGGGACGACCGGGCTCGGTGTGGACCACCAGCAGCGCGTCACGCCACGCCCCGCCCACCGGCGTCAGCACACGACCCTGCTGTGTCCCGCCCGCATACAGCACGCGCGGAGTGACGGCGTAGAACCGGCTCCCGGAGGGGTCCACCGCCACGGAGATGACCGGCTGCCCCACGCCCTCGCCGGGCAGGGCCAACACCTCGAACGTGTTTCCCCCGTCGACGCTGCGCGCCACGCCCCACCGCGTCCCAACCACCACCAGCGGCGTGGTCCCCGGCCCCACCGCCACCGAGAGACCGGGTGCGCCGCCGGCGGGGCCCGTCACCGGATCCCAGGTGAGCCCGCCGTCCAGGGAGCGCAGGGTGCCCGCGGCGGTGGTGGCGAAGAGCGTCGTGGGGATGTCGCGGGAGACGGCCACGTCACGCACGTCACGCGCCTTCTCCGTGCGCGGCAGCGCCAGCCGCTCGAAGTCCCGTCCCCCGTCGATGGAGCGGAACAACCCCTGGTCCGTGGCCACGTAGACCACCTGCGCCGTCACAAACCGGATGCGACGCACGCCCGGCAGCTCCCGCACCAGGGGAACGCTGACGTCGGTGGCGACGGAGAGGTCGCCCTCGGGGAGGCTGGTGTCCGCGCCGGTCTCACGGTCCGCGGACAAGGTCTCCTCGAGGTCGGCCTGCAGGTTGTCAATGGCCTCCTCCATCTCGTCGGAGTCCAGGTCCGCGGCAAAGTCGCTGGCTTCCACGTCGTCGGGAAGCTCGGCCTCCACCGCTTCCTCCGCGGCATCCTCGACGGCAATCTGCTCCTCCACCGGCAGCAGCGTCTGCGCGCGCGTGCGGAGCACCACCTCCCAGCTCTCGCCGCCGTCGCTGGAGCGGAACAACAGGCCTTCCACGCCGGCCAGGATCACCCGGTCCGCGCCGGGCGCCACCGCCACCGCCGTGGCTGGTCGAGAAGTCACGCCCACGTCCAGCTCCGTGAAGAGCCGTTTCTCGTCGGCGGGAGCGCCCAGGAGGGTGGCCAGCAGGAGCAGGTGCACGAGGGGTGGCACGCTATGGAGCAGGCGCGGGGCGGGTCAATAACCCGTTGGCTGATGCCGGCACCACGCGGCGAAACCCTCGCGTGATGCATCCCACGCATTGTGCGGCGGCCCGGCATTCACTATTCCCGCCGACCCTTGCGCAGTCGAGGTGTGGAGGCAGCAGATGGGTCTGGCGGAACGGGTTCTGGCGGGGGAGATTCGCGCGGCGGCGCGCCTGATGCGCGACC
>JBFMGU010000400.1:0-6724 GCA_040752415.1 Myxococcota bacterium | reverse complement strand
CAAGAGCACACTCACCAGTGAGCTCATCCGCTACCACCGCGCGCAGGGGCTGACCGTGGGCGTGGTGGCGGTGGATCCCTCCAGCCCGTTCACCGGCGGCGCCATCCTGGGTGACCGCATCCGCATGCAGGACCACTTCAATGACCCGGGCGTGTTCATCCGCAGCCTGGCCACGCGCGGCGCCATGGGCGGCCTCAGCGCCTCCACCGCCGACGTCATCAACGTCATGGAGGCCATGGGCAAGCAGATCATCCTCGTGGAGACCGTGGGCGTGGGCCAGGACGAGGTGGACATCGTCAAGCTGGCGGACACCACGCTGGTGGTCACCGTCCCGGGCCTGGGTGACGACGTGCAGGCCATCAAGGCGGGCATCCTGGAGATTGCCGACGTCTTCGTGGTGAACAAGGCGGACCGGGAGGGCGCGGACCGCACCGTGCGTGAGCTGGAGATGATGCTGCACCTGCGGGAGAACGCCGCCGCGCGGGTACACGCAGACGCGCATGTCCGGGGTGAGAGCGCGCCGGGGACGTGGGATCCCCCGGTGGTGCGGACCGTGGCCATCCGCGGGCAGGGCGTCCAGGAGCTGATGGAGGCGGTGCACAAGCACCAGGCGTTCCTCAAGCAGAGCGGAGGGCTCACGCAGAAGAAGGCGGAGCGCGCACGTCGGAGCCTGTTGGCCATGGCGCAGCAGCGCCTGCTGGCCTCCGCGTTGGAGGTCCTCCAGAAGGAAGGCGGGTTGGAGCCGCTGGTGCAGCGCGTGGCCTCGCGCCAGTCCGACCCGCACGCCGAGGTCACCCGCTGGATGACCAAGGTGCTGAAGGTGTGACACCGCTCACCCATGACGAAGTGGATGCGCGCGCGCCCGCTTGGGGTACAGTGCCGGGTCGAGGCGTCCATCTCCAAGGAGAGAAGGCATGACACTGCGACGGGCATGTTTGGTGGCTGGACTGGCGTTGGCCGGCAGCGGTTGCGAGATCCTGCAGTCGGAAATTCAACGGGCACTGGGCGCGGACTACGACATTCCGCTCCAACAGGAAGGCCCCGACATGACGGTGGACGTCGGGGAGCAGGTCACCAAGCTGGAAGACGAGATCTTCGACAAGCGCAATGAGTCCGACGAGGCGCGCCAGAACTATGAAATCCTGGTGGCGCTCTGCAAGACGGAGCCCGGCAAGGTGTGTGAGCCGCAGGCGCGCTTCCCCAAGCTGATTCCGCGCTACCTGTGGCCGTATGGCTGCATCGTCGACGGGAATGATGGCGTGGACGCGGGCCCCGCGGGCTTCACGTACATCTCCGACCCGGAGGAGTGCACCATGCCGCTCACGTGCGAGAAGACCGACCTGACCGCGCTGACCAACGGCATTGACCCGCAGAATCCTCCCGCGGGCAACGGCTGCGTGGACATCAGCGACTGGCTCTCACAGATCGAGGGTCTCGACGAGATCACGCAGGTGGCGCAGGCCGCCAAGGCGGACCTCAGCGAGCACGGCAGCCTCAAGAACGTGAAGCAGGTGAAGAAGGTCACCATCAACCGCGTGATCTTCCACTTCAAGGAGAACTCGTTCACCTACGCCATCCCGGCCATGGACGCGTTCGTGGGACCGCCGGTGGGTGAGGAGGAGGTGAAGGACGCCAAGGCCCTCATCGCCGACAGCAAGGTGACACTGTTCGGCACGCTGAGCGAGACGGCGGCCAAGTTCACCGGCGAGAAGGACATGAGCCTCAACGCCGAGGGCAAGGCCAAACTCTCCGACGCGCTCCGTTCCCTGAAGGCCACCGTGGCGGCGCAGGCCAATTTTGAGGTTCCGCCGGAGACGGTTGCCGCCGACGCCGACAACTGTCGCGACCCGGCGCACCTGCCCACCGGCGCCTCTCCCTGCGAGGGGTTCCCGAAGCCGGATGGTCTGGTGAAGCTCAGCGTTGAGCTGGCGGTGACCGTGACGGTCAACCCGCAAGGCAAGTGACTCCTACGACGGGAGCGCCCTTCCTCGCGCTCCCTCGTCCTCCCTCCTCCTCTCCGCAACGCATCAACCACTAGCCGCCAGCGAAAGGCGGTGGTGGTACCGCTCCTCCAGCGCGTAGCGCAGCGCCTGGTGCGCGGGCTGCGACAGCTCGGGGTCGCGTTGCAGCAGCGTGGTGGCCTCCCGACGTGCGGCCTCCAGCAATGAGCCATGGCGCAGCAGGTTGGCGTAGAGGAACGGCGGGGCGCCGGCCTGACGCGTGCCAAAGAAGTCGCCGGGGCCGCGGATGGCCAGGTCCTCCTCGGCAATCCGGAATCCATCCTGGGTCTCCACCATGATCTGCATGCGACGCAGCCCGTCCTCACCCGCCTTGCCACGCGCCACCAGGTAGCACTCCGCGCTGTGTTGTCCTCGTCCCACGCGCCCACGGAGCTGGTGGAGCTGGGAAAGACCAAAGCGCTCCGCGTGCTCAATCCACATGATGGTGGCATTCGGCACGTCGACACCGACCTCGATCACGGTGGTGCTGACCAGGATGCCCACCTCCTTGCGGAGGAAACGCGCCATGGCCCGCTCCTTGTCCAACGACGCCATGCGGCCGTGCAGCAGCTCCACCCTGGTCTCCGGGAACAGCGCCTGCATCTCCTGCGCGCCCTGCGTGGCGTCGAGGAGGTCGCTCTTCTCGCTCTCCTCCACCAGCGGGAACACCACGAACGCCTGTCGTCCCTGCGCCAGCGCGGCACGCACCGCGGACAGCGCACGGTCCCGCGTCCTCGACGTCACCAGGTGCGTCACCACCGGCTTGCGGCCCGGCGGCATCTCGTCCAGCACGCTGAGGTCCAGGTCCCCGTACAGCGTCAACGCCAGCGTCCGCGGGATGGGCGTGGCGGTCATGACCAGCAGGTGCGGGACCTGGGGGACTCCGTCGACAACCGGGCCTCGCGCACGCAATGCCGCACGCTGCTCCACGCCAAAACGGTGCTGCTCGTCGATGACGGAGACCGCCAGGCGCTTGAATGTCACGCCTTCCTGCAACAGCGCGTGCGTGCCCACCACCACCTGCGTGACGCCCTGGGCCAGGCGTGCGTTGGCGCTGACACGCTCGCGGTTGGTGAGGCTGCCGGTGACCATGTCCGTCACCACGCCCAGCCGGGAGAGCATGCGCGTGAGGTTGCGGTAGTGCTGCTCGGCCAGGATCTCCGTCGGTGCCACCACGGCGGCCTGGCAGCCCGCGCGCACCGCCATGAGACACGCTGCCGCCGCCACCGCGGTCTTGCCGCTGCCCACGTCGCCCTGGAGGAGCCGGGCCATGGGCTCACCGCGCATCATGTCGCGCGCGATCTCCGCCACCACCCGTCGCTGCGCGCCCGTGGGAGGGAACGGGAACAGGTCCGCAGTGAGCGCGTCCGGGTCCACGGTGCCTGAGATGTCCAACGCCGCGGCGCGCGCCTGCCCCCGTCGACGCTGCCCCAGCGCGACCTGCATGATGAAGAACTCCTCGAACGCCAGACGACGGTGCGCGGCGGTGTCGCGGAACTGCAGCTTCTCCAGGTCCGCGTCGGCGGGGGGCTCGTGGATGTAGCGGAGCGCGTCCTCCATGGAAGGCAGGCCCATGGATGCGCGCACTTCCGACGGAAGCAGCTCCGGGATGCGCCCCTGCACGCGCTCCAGCGCTTGTTCGATGAGTCGACGCAGCCGCGGCCGGGGCACTCCGTCCAGGTCCGGGTAGATGGGCATCAGACGGGACTTCCAGTCCTCCACGTCGACGCCGGCTTGCACCTCCGGGTGCACCATCTGCATCTGCGTGCCAAAGCGGCTGAGCAATCCCGCCGCCAGCACCTGCTGCCCGATGGGGAACCGCTTGGTCATCAGGTTTGCGTTGAACTTGAAGTACGTCAGGCGCAACGCGCCGGTTCCGTCGGAGATGCGGACTTCCAGCCGTCTTTGACCGCCCCACCCCGACGGACTGACCGAGAGCACCTCGCCACGCACCAATGCGCGCTCTCCCACGTCGAGGGAGGCGATGGGGCGGATGGTGGTGCGGTCCTCGTACGCGCGCGGCATGGTGCGCAGGAGGTCCGCAATGGAGTGGATGCCGCGCTCACCCAGTGTCTCGGCGAGCTTGGGTCCCACGCCGCTCAGGTGCAGCACGGGCTCGGCAAGCGGGTCCTTGACGACGGGAACCTCGGGCGCGGCCTTCTTCGCCGGGCGCGGGCGCGGAGCCGGTTTCTCGACGACAGGCTGCGGCGGGCGGGACGTTTGCGCACGGGGCGGGGGAGGGGTGTCGACGACGGGCGCAGGCGGCGTGGTGACGCTGGTCAGCGCGCGGTGGGCCCTCTGCACCGCGGCCAGGCGCCCGGCCTCGTCCAGCGCGTCAAACCCGTCCAGCGCCTCCACGACGGCGGCCAGCCTTGCGCGGTCAATCTCACCCAGCTGCGCCTGCACGCGCGCCGCCGCCACCTTCAGCGTCTGGTGCAACCCACGCATCTTCCCCACCACGCCGGGCTTGAGCGCGAACTCCAGCGGCAGTCGGATGGGGTCCAGCGAGGAGGAGGTGGTCACGTCCGTTTCCCAACTGTGGCGTCGTGGGGCCGTAGCCTCGCCATGATTGGCCCGGGATGCAACGGATCCTGAACACCTGCGCAGGATTGGGCCTCATGACGTCGGGACGGGTCTGCGCAACCCGTCCGCCCAGGCCCCGGCCTTGGCTCACTCCACCTGCGTGGCGCGCACGATGTCGACGCTGGCACCACGACGTGCGGGGATGGCCGCGGCCACCGCGGAGACCACCAACGCCAGGACGGCGGACTCTCCCACCGCTCGCATGGGGACGTGGTACGGCAACCGCCATCCCGTCGCCGTGTCCGCCACCACCTCGGTGAAGACGAAGCCGAATCCCACGCCCGCCAACGTGGCCAGCACGGCCGAGGTGACGCCGAGGAGGACGGCCTCGCTGGTCAGGATGGTCACCACCTGGCCTTTGGTGGCGCCCACCGCGCGCAGCACGCCGATCTCCCGGATGCGATCCAGCACGGCGGCCAGCAGCGTGTTGATGATGCCCATGAGCGCAATGAGCACGGCCACCAGCTGAAGCGCGCGCGTGGCGGCAAAGGCGTCGTCGACGACGTTCTCGACGAACGTGCGGAACGCGTGATGCGTCACCACGTTCAGCCCGCGACCCTCACCGTGGCGCGCCAGGATGCGCGTGCGGACCGCGTTCGGGTCGGCGCCGGGGCGCAGGTAGAGGTTGAAGGAGTCCACCAGCGGGTCCTGGAACAGCCGCGCGTAGATGGGCCAGTCCATGAAGATGGCGCCAATCTCGGAGCTGTAATCCTCGACGACAGCGCGGATGCGCATGGGCCGCGGCCCTTCCAAGGTGGGAAGCGTGACCGTGCCGCCGGCATGCAGGTTGAGCGTGCGCGCCAGGTTCTCACTGATGAGGACTTCACCCTGCTCCAGCGCTTCTCCGTCCACCGGGCCAACCTGCTCCACCACGGGAAGGCGGGCCCGTGAGAGATATGCACGCGCGTCCATGGCCTGGATCTTGGTGACGTTGTCGCCCAGGTCGATGTTGCGGAAGCGCTGGTGGAACATGACTTCCACGCCGGGATCCTGCGCCAGGTCCTCGCCAAGGGACGGCTCCATGGGCACGGTGCGCGCATCCGGCAGCGACGATCCCGAGAGCACCGACAAGTCCGCGGGCACGGCGAGATCGACCCAGTTGAGCAACGTGACCTTGAAGCTGTTCACCACGCCGCTGATGCCGATGTAGAGCGCAAGGCCCAGCATGAGCGCGCTTGCCGTCGTGGCGGCGCGAGGTCCGTCCCGCGTGAGCCCCTCGGCGCCCAGGCGCATGGTGATGGAGAGTCGTGACGCAATGGGACCCGCCACCTTCTGCACCAGGTGCAACGCGGCAGGCGCGCTCATGGCACCCGCGGCCAGCACCAGCAGGCACGAGAGATAACCCCACCAGGGCTCATTCCCGACGCTGGGAAGCTGCGCGGCGGCCCACGCCACGGCGAGCGAGACCGCGGAGAGCATCAGGCCGCGCGCGGGAAGGATCATCGTGGTGAGCCCGCCGGTGGTGCCGCGTGCGGCCAGGACCATCGCCGGTGCCGTCGACGCTGCGCGGTGCGCGGGTCGGAGCGCGGCCACCGCGGAGGCAATGATGGCGCCAATGGCGACGAGCAGCATGGTCTTGGGCGAGATGTTGGGATCCACCGGGCGGATCTCCGTGTACAGCGTGGAGATGCTCACGGTGACGATGTTCATGGCGCTGCGCGCGAGCATCACGCCCACCGGCACCCCGACGAGCGCGCCCAGCACTCCCAGCACCAGCGCTTCCAGCACCACCAGCAGCCAGCACAGACGTCGCGTGACGCCCAGCGCGCGCTGGATGGCAATCTCCCGACGTCGCTGCACCACCGCAATGGCCAACGTGTTGTAGACGATGAAGATGCCGACGAGGATGGACACCACCGAGACCAGCCGCATGACGGTGGTGAGCGTGAGCATCATCCGCGCCAGGCGCTTGCCACGTCGTTCCGGGGCTTCCACGGAGTAGGCGGGGCCCAGCTGCGCCACCACGCGCTTGCGCACGGCGTCCACGGACTCGCCCTTCTTCACCTTGACGTTGATGACGTCGACACGGTCGGGCTTGTTGAGCAGCAGCTGGGCCGCGTCCACGCTCATGAGTGCCACCGCGCCGCCCAGTGCGCGCGTGGCGCCACTCTCGGGCAGGATGCCCGCCACCTTCAGCTTCT
>JBFMGU010000040.1:0-53747 GCA_040752415.1 Myxococcota bacterium | reverse complement strand
TGGCGGTGCTCCACCACCACACGCTTGCGCAGCGAGGCACGGCCCAGGCGGGTGCTCTGCTGGCGGCGGAGGCGTTTTTGTAGGGGCTCGTCCTGGGCAATGTGCAGGGAGCGTCCGGATGTGGAGTCCACCGCGGCCGCGCCCACCACCAGCACCCGCGCCCCGGCGGCGCGGCCCAGCACGTCCTCGAGGATGCGCAGCGAGTCGGGGTCGGCGCGCTGGAGGTCATCCAGGACCAGGCACAGCGGCTTGAGCTGGGAGACCACGCGCAGCAGCTGCACCAGCGCAAACTCCACCCGGGCGCGACACTCCGCGGCGTCCATCCCCGGCGGCGGCGGCGCGGGTTCCAGCACCGCCAAGAGGCCCTGGCGCACCTCCGGGGGCAGCCCCGACCAGCCCAGCACCTCCAGCAGCTTGGAGGAGTTGGCCTCGTCGGTGGGCGGGGGCAGCACGCGGCCGAGCAGCGCGCCCAGCTCGGAGAGGATGGCCAGCAACAGCTCCAGGCCCACCGCCGGACCGTTCCGTCCCACGCGCGGGCGCAGCACCAGGAAGTCGGCCTCGGTGGCCAGGCGCGCGGACTCCGCCAGGAGCTCCGACTTCCCGCTCCCGGTCTCCCCCACGAACAACACGCCGGCCACCGCGCCCTGCGCCGCGGCGTTGCGCAGGTCCCGCACCTCGTCCAGCTCCCGCGCGCGACCCACGGGGCGCACCGGCGCCGGCTTGACGGCCAGCACCTCGGTGCAGTCCAGCTTGCGCCCGTCGGGCATGGTGATGGGCATGGGCTGCGGGCTGAAATCCGCCTCGCGCGCGCTCTCCTCGCGCACCCGCGGGCCCACCAGCACCTTCCCGGTGCCGGCGCGCTTCTGCAGCTGGTGCACGCGACCAAGCAGCCCGCCGTCAAACCGCAGCACCCCGCCTTCCTCCGCCACGTGGGCCAGGCCGCGGTCCACGCCCAGCCGCGCCTCGACGTTGAGGCCGAAGGCGTTGTTGATCATCTGCACCGCGCCCAGCATGGCCATGGCGCATTGCAGCGCGCGCGTGGCGTCGTCGGGGCGGGCGCTGTGCCAGCCAAAGGCCACCACCATGGCGCGCCGTCCCCGCCACACCACCGCCCCGCCGCTGTCAACGGCCGCGCCCTCCAGCGCCTCCACGGTGCTGCCCAGCACAAAGGGCACCTGCGCGGGCTCCAGGTACTGCGGCAAGGAGTCCAGGCCGGCCAGCCCGCAGCCCACCATGGTCACCAGCTGCGCGCTCCCGCTGCCGGCGGGGAGGAAGGTCACGGGGTCGTCGTGGGGCTCCCCGCCGGGCAGGAAGATGGCCGGGGCCGCCGCGCGCTTGCCCGCCGCGGGGGCGCCTCCGCCGTCCAGGCGCGCGCCGCACTCCGCGCAGAACTTCCCCGGTCCCGCGTTGGCGTGGCCGCAGCTGGGGCAGTTGCGCGGCTCGCTCCGGGCGCGCATGGGCAGCGCGGTGGCCTGCGGGGTGAGGTCGCGGGTGCGCTCCAGGATCGCGTCGCCGGCCAGCACCCGCACCCACTCGGCCACCTCGCGGTCCGCCGGTCCGCCCGAGGCTCCCAGGTACGCGCCCAGCGCATCCGCCACCTGCGCGCACCGTCCAAAGCGCTGGCTCGGGTCGCGGCTGAGCATGCGCAGCGTGATCTCGTCCAGCTCCGGGGGCACGGCGGGGTTGAGGCGGGAGGGCCGCTCAATCTCCTTCTGCAGCACCGCCGCCACGATCTCCGCCGGCCCCTCGGCGTCGAACAGCGACTGCTGCGTGAGCATCTCCCACAGCACCACGCCCAAGGAGAACTGGTCGCTGCGCGTGTCGCTCTGGTGGGCGCTGAGCTGCTCCGGGGAGAGGTAGCGCAGCTTGCCCTTCACCTGGCCGGGCGCGGTGTGGGTCAGGCGCGCGGTGGCCTTGGCCAGACCAAAGTCCACCACCTTCACCACGCCGTCCAGGCGCACCATGACGTTCTGCGGGCTGATGTCGCGGTGCACCACGTTGAGCGCGTTGCCCTGCGGGTCCAGCGCGTGGTGCGCGTGGTCCAGGCCCAGCGCCACGCCCTGCGCAATGGAGGCCGCCTGGCGCATGGTCAGCGGCTCACCCTTCTTCTCGGCCTTGCGCAGCAGCGTGGAGAGGTCCGCGCCCTGCACGTACTCCATGGCGATGAAGTAGGCGCCCTCCCACTCGCCCAGCTCGTAGACCGCAATGACGTTGGGATGGTTGAGCTGCGCGGCCAGCCGGCCCTCGTCCAGGAACTGGTTGAGCAGCGCGTCGTCCTCGCTCAGCTCCTGGAACATGGTCTTCAGGGTGGCCAGGCGGTCAAAGCCGGCCGTGCCCCGCTGTCGCGCCAGGAAGATCTCCCCCATGCCGCCCATGGCCAGGCGGCGCACAATCTCGAAACGGCCAAACACCAATTGGGGGTCTTGGGACATGTCGCGGTTCTGCGGCCCCGCGGGCGGGAAAGGGAGGGTCGAGCGGACCCCGCGCGAAGAGCGCCTGGAGGTCCGGATCCTGCCCTGTGGGACAGATCCCCGGCAAGGTCGACCGTGCTTGCGCTCACACTCCAGCACCGTGTTGCAACGAGCGTTGGCGTTGGCCGTCCTGCCACACCGCTGCCAAGCGCGGAGGGCGCTGCGTCCGGTGTGTCACGGTTTTTGACGTGGCCCCGGACCTCCTCCAGCGTGTGGGGCGCGACGAGAACGGAGGAGCACATGGCGGAGGGAGCCCCCGACGCGGTGACGCAGGCGCAACTGGAGAAGCTGCGGCTGGAGATGGCGGAGGTGCAGCAGCGGCTCCGTCGGGGCTGGGTGGACCGCGTGGTGTTGCTGGTGGCGGTGGTGGTGGCGGCGGGGGCGCCGTGGTTGGGCGTGCGGGCGTTGTGGGAGCAGCCGGGCCACCTTGTCAGCCGTCCCGCGGAGGCGCCCGCCCAACCCGCGGCGGCCCAACCCACGCCGCCCCCCGAGGACAACTCGCTGGACCTCTTCGTCGCGCAGCGGCCGTTCTGGGAGGCGCAGCTCCGGCTCTACCAGGACGTCACCGCCGCGGCCGCCGCGCTGGCCACGCTGCCCGACGGAGAAGCACGTCGTGAGGCGGAGCACACCTTCTGGCGCCTCTACTACGGGCCGATGATCACCGTGGAGGACGAGTACATCCAGGCGGCCATGGTGAAGCTGGGCCAGTGCGTGGAGAACCGCGACGACTGCGACGACAAGGAGATCCACAACCGCAGCGTCGAGCTGGCGTCACGCGTGCGCGCGGCGCTCTCGGCTTCCTGGGCCGTGCCGCTGCCCGAGCTCAAGGGGAAGCGCAGCAGGGAATGACGCGCGACCCCGGCAGGAATTGCGCGTGCCCCCGACGTCAGCCGACGAATTTTTCCGACGGCCAGGCCTCCACGTCGACCACCCAGGCGGTGAGCGCGGTGTCGGTGCGGTAGCGGTCCAGCATGGCCAGGGCGCGTTGGATCAGGGCCTCGTCGCCAATGAGCTCCAGCTGGATGTTGCCGCTGCCCCAGGTGCTGGGACGCACCCCGTGTCGGCCACGCCCGCGCGCCTCCACCACGGAAAGTCCCCGGGCCCCGAGTTGCAGCAGCTCGTCGGTCAGCAGGGGCTCCAGGGGTTGCTCGGTGACGATGGTCAGCAGCTTCTGCTTCACGGTGCTCATGGAACGCGGGAGTGCACCAACCATGCCGTGCCCGCCGAGTGCGCACCGCGCCAGCGTTTCCGCGCCCGCCGCCGACTCGCGCTCCTGTTGACACGGCGACGCAACGAGGCCCCTACATGGTTCAAGTCGTCATCGTCGTGTTTCGCCGGGCGCCAGAGTCAACTTGAGCGGGAACGCCCCTTGAGACGCTGCGTTGACCGGAGGGCCGGTCCTCACCGCGCCGGGAGCAGTGCAGCGCGCCATTCGTGACCCACGCGCGCCGCAGCCCGCGTCCCGCGTTTGTCCGCGACGACCTGCAGGAAGACGTGCGGGGAGGTGGCGCTTATCTATGACGAAGACCGTGGCGAATGGCTGAAAACGCCGGTCTCAAGCGGGGATGAAGGACCTTGTGGGTCGCCCATCCCGTGCTCGCCCCCCCGACTTCCGTCGCCACGCGTCGGCCAGTGTCGAGCACCGCTCCCATTCATCCTCGCTGATGGAGGCGATTCTCCGGGCAATGGCGCTGGTGCTCGCGGATAGGAAATCTGCGATGTAGGGCGTGAAGTTTCCGTAGCGTCGGAAGTGGCGTTCTCCCAGCGTCAGGTCAGGGGCAACGCCGTTGTTGATGTCTGCGTAGACGTTCACCGTCAGCAGTCGCGTCCCAACTTCCAAGGCCATGGGTGGCTGAAAAGACTCGGGAAACCGGAGCTGCACGACACAATCCAGCTCATCCGTGTACGCCGCCACGAGCAGGGGCTGCCTCTGAACAACCAGGGCGGCGCGGCTGTCTCCGTGCATCAGTTGTTCGGGGATTCGTGTCATCCAGAATTGTCGCCTTTGAATGCGCGAGGGGATGAGCCGGTCAAGTAGCGGCGGGTCCAACAGCTCGGGTTCCAGCATTGCGAGCAGGCGATGGGACACCGAAATGCCAACAGGGTCGGAGGCAACGGTGTCGTCGTTGAGTGTCCTGGTCATGTCCGCGCTCCGAGCACGCGATTCTTCCCGCGCCGCGTGAGCGTGCCATGGACAACGTCGCTACTGCACCGCCCGGGCCACGCGCGCCATGCGGGCGAACATCTCCACCACGTGCGGCACCCGGCGTCCGGGTTGCAGCTCGCGGTAGACGGTCTCCACGTTGACGGCAATGCGCTCCGCGTCGCGCCAGCCGCGGTAGTCGGAGAGCGAGATGTCCTTGGCCGCGGTCTCGGCGTCCATCCCGGCGTGGAAGCGACGCACCGCCTCGGTGTGCACGTGCCGCAGGTAGTCGCGGACCCGTTGCACGCCCGCTACGTCGGTGAGCGGTCCGTGCCCCGGCACCACCACGCGCGGCTGCAACGCCAGCACGCGGTCCAGCGCGGCAATCCAGTTGCTGATGGGCCCTTCCCACACAATGGGATGCGACTCGATGAACAGGATGTCCCCGGTGAAGACGGTGCGCGCGTCCGGCACGTGCACCATCACATCCCCCTGCGTGTGCGCCGGGCCCACCTCCATCAGCTCCACCGCGCGACCGCCCACCTGCAGCTCCAGCCGCCCGCTGAAGGTCTCGTCGGGAACGCGCAACGTGATGCCCCCGAAGTGGAACGGCGCGAAGATCCGCTCCACCAGCGGCGCGGCGTGCAGCAGGTCCCCCAGCCGCGTCAGACCCAGCGTGCGCAACGCCGCGGCGGCAAGGTGGGGCAGCGGACCGGTGGCCGTGGCCAGGCGCGCCAGCTTCACCAGGAGCGCCACGCGGGAGGGCGGCAGGTGCGTCATCTCGTCGGCGGCGGCGCGCGAGGCGATGATGCGCGAGTCCGTCACCAGCTCATTGCCCCAGCAGTGGTCGCCGTTGGCGTGGGTGTTGACCACGGTGCCAATGCGTCGCGTCTCCGGGATGCGCTCCCGCATGGTCTCCAGCATGCGCGCGGTGAGGGCGCGGTCGAACAGCGTGTCCACCAGCAGGCTCTCCCCGCCCTGCACCACCACGCCCGCGTTGGACCAGCCCCAGGACCCGTCGGGCTGCACCCAGGCGTGGATGCCCGGTGCCACCTCGGTCAGTTGGGGCGCATGTGCCACGGCCACCTTGGTCACCTCCGCGGGCCACCCTGCCACGGCCCCGCCGCCCGCCGCCACGAGAGAGCGCGCCGCCAGCCGGGGCTGCGCCGCAGGGCTGGCCACGGGTTGGGCTTGGGCACGTGCCGTCGTCGTTGACACCCGGGCAGGCCGGGGTATCTCCAGGGCAACGGCTGAAGTCCGGGCAACGTGGGCTCCTCTCCGCCACGCCCCGGGGGCTCGCGGGAGGACGCGTTTGCAGCGTCGCGGGGCAAGGCCGGGCTTCCGCCCCGGCGACGTCACGGCTGCGCGCACCCGTGAGGAGGAGGGAGCATGATTCCAGCAGGCGCAGAGGCGCGCGGGCCCGCGTGGCGGAACGGCCATCCCGCTCCGCTGTTCCCCCCGAGCCCCGCGGAGGTCAGCAGTCTCCCCGACGCCGTGTTCGCCCACGCCGGCTGCTTCCTGGTGGTGCTGGACCGTGACGGCCGCATCCTGCGCATGAACCGCAGCGCGGAGCGCACCTGCGGTCACAACGCGAGCGAGGTCGTGGGCACGCCGGTGTGGCGCTACCTGGAGCCGCCGCAGGAGGCCGCGCGGTGCCGCCACCTGCTGGAGCGGGCGCGGAGCCTGGGGGGAAACACGTCGCAGGCCGGGCCGTGGCAACGCACCGGCGACGAGCACATCTGGGTCACCAGCCCGCACGAGAGCCGGTGGCGCACCCGCGACGGTGGCCTGCGCACCCTGCTGTGGTCCAAGACCGCCATCCTGGATGACGACGGCGAGGTGGTGGCGGTGTTGGGCGGCGGCCTGGACGTCACCGATCAGCGCGCCGCGGAGCAACGGGCGCTGGAGGAGGAACGGCGGGCCCGCGCCGCCGCGGAGGAGAACGTCCGCTCCGCCGCGCTGCTGCTGGAGGCCAGTGCCATCCTCAGCCACTCCCTGGACCTCAGCACGGTGCTGCAGGGGCTGGTGCGCCTGTGCGCGGGCCGGGTTGCCGACTGCTGTGCCGTGTTCCTGGCCGAGGAGGACGAACCCACCCCGGGGCTGACCAGCATCAGTCCCAACGCGGAGGAGAGCGCGCTGGCGCGGGAGCTGATGCGGTGGAGCCGGGAGACGGAGGGCCAACAGGCGCTGCGGAAGGTGATGCATGCCGGCACGCTGGCCACGCTCCGCGTGGGCCGCAAGCTCAACCACGACGCCACGCTGTGGATGGTGCCCCTGGTTGCCCACGGCCATCCCGTGGGGGTGCTGGTCTGGGCCCGCGCGGGGAAGGACCTCACGCTGCGGCCCACCGACGAGGCGTTGTTCAAGGACATGGCCATCAACACCGCGCTGGCCACGGAGAACGCGCGGCTGTACCGCAAGGCGCAGCTGGCCACGCGCCTCCGCGAGGAGTTCATGGCCATTGCTTCGCACGAGCTTAGGACACCGCTAACGCCCATCCGCCTGCAGGTGCAGCTCATCCGGACCCTGCTGCGTCGCCCCGGGGCCAAGGACCTCCCGCAGCTGCTGGAGCTGTTGGACGGCGCGGACCGCCAGGTGGTCCGGCTGGAGAAGCTGGTGGGAGCGCTGCTGGACGTGTCCCGCATCTCGTCGGGAAACCTGGAGCTCATCCGCGAGCCCACGGACCTGGGGGAGGTGGTCCGCGACGTGGTGGCGCGCATGGCGGGGGCGGCGCGCGCCGCGGGTTGCCGGATGGAGGTGGTGGCGCCCGCGCCGGTGGTGGGCAACTGGGATCACCTGCGGGTGGACCAGGTGGTGGCCAACCTGCTGGACAACGCGTTGAAGTACGGGGCGGGCCGGCCGGTGCGCGTGGAGGTCCGGGAGGAGGGGCCCAACGCCATCCTCAGCGTGCACGACGAGGGCATTGGTGTGCCCAGCCGGGACCAGGCGCGCATCTTCGAGCGGTTCGAGCGCGCGGTGCCGCCCTCGTCCTACGGGGGGCTGGGGTTGGGGCTGTACATCACGCGCAACATCGTGGAAGCGCATGGCGGCGCCATCGAGGTGGTGAGCGGTCAGGGGCAGGGTGCCACGTTCACGGTGACGCTGCCGCGCTGGGCTTCCTGAAGGTCTGTGGGAGGGTCCCGGGGAGGACGTCGGGGCTCGTCGGGAGCTCCGAAAGTACCGCGGATCCCGTTCGGGTTGCCCGTGGCACGGGTGAACCCGACACCTGCGAAGTGATGGCCCTTGGCCGGGGAACCGCAGACAAGAATGGCTGCGCCACGGTTCATTGAACCCGCTTCGACAACCCATGCCCGTGGGGTCGCGATATCGACGGCGCAGTTCCCGTGGCGCAGCCATTCCTGTCTGCGATTCCGCGGCCAGGGCCATCCCGGCTGCACCACCCGGCCGTCGGCGGGGCTCTGCGTGGGTGGAGTAGGCGGGCGGCCTGAGCAAGCAACGCTCTGGCTGATTCACGTCGTGACGACCAGGCCGGAAGCAAGAAGGCGACTCCGCGACGACGACCGGTGAGCACCTTCTGACTTCTGACTTCTGACTCCTGACTTCCTTTTCCAGCGTCACGGCGCTCCATGAGACATCCTCCCGCCGCGCGGCTATCAAGGACCCGCTGGCACGCGGGAGGAGCGCATGACGCTGCGGAAGATGGTGGAGACCCTGCTGGAGGGGCGCAAGGTGGCGCGGCCGACGGCGCGCGGCGTGTTCGAGCAGCTGGTGCTCGAGAACGTGGCCTACCTGGTCGACGACGAGCGCCGCGCGGCCACCTTCCGGGCGCTGCGGGACCAGGTGGGGATCACCCCGGAGCGCATCCTGGCCTGCCCGCCGGACAAGCTGGCCAAGGTGATTGCCGAGGGCGGCATGCGTCCCGGACAGCGCGCCGAGAAGCTGCGGGAGTGCGCGCGCCTGGCCCTGGAGGTGGGGCCGCGCGTGCTGGAGCGCCTGCACACCGAGGAGCCTGCCCGGGCGCGAAAGATCCTGAAGCGCTTTCCCGGCATGGGGGACCCCGGCGTGGACAAGGTGCTCCTGCACGCGGGCCGCGCGGTGGGGCTGGCGCCGGACAGCAACGCGCTGCGGGTGCTGGTGCGGCTGGGATTTGGCAGGGAACACAAGAGCTACGCGGCCACCTACCAGTCCGCGCTCCGCGCCACCGCCGCGGAGATTCCCGACGACGCCGCCTGGCAGCTCCGGGCCCACGCGGTGTTGCGCCAACATGGGCAGGAGGTGTGTCGACGCAGCGCGCCGCAGTGCAACCTCTGCCCCCTGCTGAAGCTCTGCCCCACGGTTGGCGGCTAAGCGCGGGATAAGCGCGTCACGCCGTGGACGGGCGGCGGCGCGCGCGGGAAGATGGGCCCGGACCCGGGCGGGAGCGGCGGTCAGGTGAGATGAAACAACCCTGGCAGGTGTTGGCGGCGGTGGTGGTGGTGGGACTGGTGCTGCTGCAGCTCATCCAACCCGAGCGCAACGTGGCCACCGCGCCTTCCCCCGAGGATCTCATGGCCACCCACGAGGTTCCCGCCGCGGTGCGCACCATCCTGGAGACGGCCTGCTACGACTGCCACTCCGACACGACGAGATATCCCTGGTACGCGAGCATCCAGCCCATTGCGTGGCTCATTGACCACGACGTGCGCGAGGGCAAGACCGAGCTGAACTTCTCGGAGTTCGGCGAGTATTCGCCGCAGCGCCTCGCGCACAAGCTGGAGGAGATCGTGGAGGAGACCCAGGAGGGTCACATGCCGCCGGGAATCTATGTCCTGATGCACCCGGAGGCCGCCCTCTCGCAGCAGCAGCTCGCGCAGCTCAAGACCTGGGCGGAAGGGCTGGCGGCCCAGCAGGCAAGGGATTAGCGCGGTGGCGAAGGGGTGGGGCGGGGGCGCTATTCCCGCGGCGCGTGGAGTCCCAGCCGGTCCAGCGTGTCCAGGAACACGCCGATGCTCGTCATCGTGGCGGCGCCGTTGAGGACGGCGGAGTAGACGCTGATGAACGCCATGGGCACGGAAACCACGAGCCCATAGAGACCACCCGCGCCAAAGCCGAACATCCCGGCGGCCACCCCCGCGGCCAGGCCATTGGCGTTGCCGCCGCCCAGCAGCAGGCCGTAGAGAAAGCTTATGCCGCCAACGAAGGTCCCATAAGCCAGCGAGACGATGACAATGGTGGGCAACCCGACGAACACCAGGCCCACCACCCCGAACAGCGCCGCGCCAAACAGGCCCCACGCGCCGGCGGCCAGGGCGGTCCGGGGCGCCGGGAGCACCGGCGGGCCGATGTCCAGCACGCTCCTGGCCCAGGAACGACCCGCGGGCTTCTGCTGCGTCTTTGCCGGCGTTTCCGGGACGGTTTCTTCTTCCTCGACGTCGGCCGGGGCGGCCGTGGTGGGCGGCGCCGCAGCGGGGGCGTCGGCGCGTGCGGAGGTCGCCGCGGTACAGATGGTGAGAGCCAGCACAACAACAAGATGATGCTTCATGTGGATCCTCGGGCGCTTCCAGGGCACACCCATGCCCGGAAGACGCAAGACCACGCGTCCACGGGGAAACCCGTGTCACCGGTGGGCGGGTTGCGAGCCAGTCACGCCTGGATCGCAACGTTTAGGAATGACTGGGCGCGTCCTAAACCGCCCTGCCTGGGTCTGTCAACGATCGTTTGCGCGAACGCGCACTAACGTCCACTACCGGAAATTCCAGTCCAGGGGGTCCGCGGCAAGTCTTGCGTGTACCGCGGTTCCCCGTGAGGCTGACCGTGACGCCTGCGAAGTGATGGCCCTGGCCGCGGAATCGCAGACAAGAATGGCTGCGCCACGGTCCGTTGAACGCGCTTCGACAAACCGTGTCCCGTGGGGGCGCGATATGGACGGCTCGATTCCTGTGGTGCAGCGATGCCCGCGATTCCGCGACCAAAAGACTTCCCCACGGGCGTCACGGCCAATCCGAGCGGAAACGCTGCAAGCAGGATGGGAACCAGCGCACCGCGGGCCATCGGGGCCTCCCTCGTCGACAAGCATGGCGCTCGCGTGGAACGCACCCCGCAGCGCGGACCCATCGGGCATGGTCCCTCCCCACGGGATTATCTGGCGCCGCAGCGCACGCGGAGCGTGTCCTCCGTCACGCTTGGCAACCCAAGGGACGACGCTGTCGGGATCACCCGTTGATGCGCCCGGGCAATCCGTGGCAGGTACTGCGCCCATGAACACGACCTTCATCTCCCGTTCCCGGAAGACCATCAGCTCCCTCTTCACCGGCGCGGCCCTGGCGTTGTCGCTGCAGGCCTGCAACCCCATGCAGGAGGAGGAAGAGAGCAAGGATCCCGCCACCGCGTGCAGCGACCTGTGCACCCAGGAGGGTTTCTCCTCCTCCAGCGTGGACGTGCAGTCCAACGAAACCAATTGCTTCTGCTCGGGCGGCTCGGGGACCATGACCGACGCGCACTGCGCCGACATGTGCAGCTCCATTGGCAAGGGCAACGCGCAGACGTTCAACAGCACCGCCGGCGGCGCCAAGGATTCCTGCCAGTGCAGCTGAGGGGCTTCGCCCGGTTAGCCTGAGCTTCACCGCCCTCCGGCGTGGACCGGTGCGCCGCAGCGACGCGCCGGCTGCCGGGTTAGCCATTCTCCGCGCGGCCGGTGCGCCAACGCTGCATGACGTCGTCAACCCTGCCTTGGACCGACTCCCTTGCCTCCGCGCGGGGAACACCCTGCATCAACAGCTCGTCGTAGTTGGTGTGCGCGTGGCGGATGTGGGCGTAGACCGCCAGCTTCAGCGCCTGCTCATCCAACGCGCGCCCCGCCTCGGAGCGTCCCACCCGTCCGCTGCCGCGCACGGCGGTGTGTTGCGCAATGCGGAGCACTTCCTCCCGGGGACAGCCGGGCATGCGCTGCCGGATCGCTTCGGCCATCCGCTGGACCAGCTGCTCATCCTCCCGCTCCCGACGCTCGGCGTCCTTCTCACGGCGGGCCGCGCGCTCGTCCGCATCCATCGCGCACTCGATGCGGGCGCGCTTCACCGCCGCTTCCTCGACGAGGATCCCCTGGCGTTCGTAGCGTTTCCGCGCGTGGCTCCATTTCACCACCACCGCCGCCAGCTTGCTGTACTTCTGCGAGCGCCGGGTCATGGCTGCGTCGCCCGCCTCGAGGAAGACGAGGTGGTCCAGGTCGCCGCAGTCAAGGCAGACGGGCTTGCGGTCCTCCACGAGGATGAAGCTTCCCGGCAGCAGCGGCTGGGAGCACTCGCTGCATGGGTTCTTGCCGTTGGCGAGGTGGATGGTCAGCTCAAACGTACCCGCGCTGGGTCTGGGGGTGTCCGCCACGGCGCCGCGCTTCAGGTAGTGCGTGCGGTAGCGCTGTTCGATGCCCTCGTCACCGGACTTGCTGAAGCGCAGGTGATGGCTCTTGTGTTGATAGACGGTGGGGCTGGGCGTGAGCTGCGATTGCTGGGCCCACGCGTGGAAGGCGCGCATGGCGGTGGTGATCTTGGCGAGGTTCGTCTTCACCACGCGCTCGAGGTAGGGAACCTGCCCCCTGCGCCAGGCCTGGTGGTCTTCCTCCGACAACCAACCCAGCGCCATCATGACGTCCAGGGACGACACGAAACCCTTGTTCTTGAGCGCCAGCCCCGCGAGGCGGGGGACGCGCTGCCGCAGCTCTTCGTCGTTCATGGCACACCCACGTTCCGGTGCTTGATTATCGCGACGCACGACGCGGCGCCAAGCTCGCGCCTCCGCGACGTCACCGCGCCGTGACACCAGTGTAGACGGAGTACGCCATGCTCCGGCCGAAGAGGCGGGTGGTCACGAAGGGCTCGGTGGCGGCATTCACCTTGGACACGTAGGGGCGCAGGTCGGGGAGGTTGGTGTTGTCCGCCAGCACCACCGCGCCGGCGCGCAACCGGGCTTTCAACAGCTCCAGCACTGGCACGTACAGGTGCTTCCACCCGTCGAGAAACACGAAGTCCACGGGGGCGGGCACCTGTTCCAGCGTGGTGAGCGCGTCTCCTTCCAGCAGCGTGACCACGTCATCCACGCCCGCGGCCTTGAAGTTTTCCCGCGCCGCCTGGCACTTGCTCGGCTCGACCTCGCAGGTGAACACCGTGCCGCCGCCGTTGTCGCGCACCGCGGCCGCCAGGTAGATCGTCGAGATGCCGAACGAGGTGCCGAACTCCACCACGGTCCGGGCGCCGGCCGCGCGCGTGGCGCTGTAGAGAAACCGTCCGCCCTCGCGGGACACCGGGATGTACGCGCTCTTGAGATGCGCGGGGGTGATGCCCCTCAGAAGCCCCTGGCCCTTGAGCACGCTCCACAGGATCCGCGGCGTCGTCGCCACGAAGTGCTTCCAGTCTCCGCGCGCTCTCCCGTGCAGCCGGTCCAGCGTCGCCGACACGCGGGGATCCTCCAATGTGGAGTTCATGCCGTGCCCTCCGTTCCGGACTTCGCCGAGACCAGGGTGATGGCGTGCTCCGGACACGCCGTCACGCAGCTGCCGCACGCGTGACATTGGTCGGGATGCACCACGAAGGCCTTGCGGTGCCCGTGGAAGAACGACTTGACCCTTCCCAGTCGCGTGAGCTGGTCGCGCTCCGCTTCCGGCAGGACGCGCACCTGGAAGACGTTGTGGGGACAGACATCCACGCAGTCATGCTTGCCCTCGCAGCGGTTGAGGTCCACGCGCGGCACCACGATGTCCGCTCCCTTGCACTCCTTCTTCCCGCTCATTTCCGCCTCCCACGCTGCAGGAGCTCCAGCTCGTTGGTGGCGCGCTCCAGGATGTTGCGGACGTGCTGGATGACCACCCCATCCCCGCGCGACTTCACCACCGTCTTCAGTGCCACCTTCGCCAGCCGCAGCGCCGGGCCCATGATCTCCGCGGCGTCCGGGTCCCGCAGGATGCCCCAGTCACTCCAGGTTTCCGCGCGCCGCCAGATGGCCTGCACCACCTCACGTTCCGACGTCACCAGGGCCCGGCCCGCCGCGCTCAGCGTGTAGACCTTCTTGCCGCCGGTTGGCTTGCTCCTCACCAGCCCTTCATCCTCCAGCTGCTGCAGCGTGGGATAGATGGCGCCGGCGCTGGCCTGGTACGCGCCACCGCAGCGCGTCTCCAGCTGGACCATCAGGTCATAGCCGTGGCTCGGCCGCTCCTGGAGCAGCGCCAGCACCGCGAGGCGGATCTCCCCCGGACCGAAGAAACGGCCGCGCGGTCCCAGGGGCGCGTCGGTGAGCTTGGCGAGCTTTCGTCGGAGATGGTGCACCGGCAGCCTCCGCATCCAGGCGCCCGATATATCGTACGATATATCATCCGACGTCAAGGTCCGGCCGCTGCGGTGGCGTGATGAAGGACACACCCGTACGAAGGCGCCACCAGGTCCTCGACATCCCGGTGGTCGGAGGAGAGACTGCGCCGGGGCTCGAGGTGATTTGCGATGCTGACGTGGGAAACGGTGAAGGAACTGTGCCGGGAGCTGCCGGGCGTGGAGGAGGGGATCTGGTTCCGGACGCCGGCCATGAAGGTGAAAGGGAAGTCGTTCACGCGCCTCAAGGAGGACGGTGAGACGTTGGTGGTGATGGTGCCCGAGGTGGAGAAGGACATCCTCCTGGCCGCCCGGCCCGACGTGTTCTTCCAGACGGACCACTACGTGGGCTGGCCCGCCATGTTGATCCGACTGAAGAAGGTGAGCCGTCCCGCGCTGCGCGAGCGGCTGGTGGTGGCGTGGAAGCTCTACGCACCGACGAAGCTGCTCAAGGAGCTGGAGGGTACCGCCCCGGCGTCACCGGCGCGCAAACGTGTGGCACGCAAGCGCGTCGGTCGACGTGGCCGGGAGGCGTGACATGGAAGTGCTGGAGCGTGAGCCGGGGTTCGCGGTGGCGGCATGGCGGAACATGTTCGTCATCTTCTTCGCCGACGCGGTCACGGTCTCGCGCCTGCAGCGGGTGTGGGACCGGGAGAAGGAATGGGTTCAGCGCGCGGGCCCGGTGGCGGTGGTGTCCATCAGCCGCAAGGCGGCCAAGATGCTCACGTTGCCCGCCGAGGAGCGCGCCCTGGCGGCGCGGATTGCCAAGGACATGGATGCGTCCATGCTGTGCCAGGCGCACGTGATCATGGGGACGGGGTTCTGGGCCGCCACCGTGCGCACCGTCATCAGCAGCGTGCAGTTGATGAGCAGCCCCCGCTACCCGGTCAGCGTGTTTGACGACGTGCCTTCCGCCGCCACGTGGGTGACGCCGCGGCTGGACAAGGGCGTGGATGCGCACGAGGTGCAGCGCATCGTGCAGGCGGTGGTGGACCTGGAGGCGGGCGGCGCCAGGGCGGCGTGAGCGCAGGGCCCACCGGCGGTGGGGCCCATGACTTGATGTGTGGAGTTCGCTGGACCCGCTGGCAACGCTACTGCCGGGCGGCCACTTCCTTGCGCAGGCGCTCCTCGGCGGCACGCAGCTCGCCGGTGGGATCGCTGGCGGCGAAGTCCTCCGTCTCGTAGACCGGCCGAAGCTCGATCATCTCCCCGCCGACGGAGGGACAGCGCTTCATCCACTCCACCGCTTCCTCCTTGGACTTCACCTGGATCATCCAGAACCCGCCGACGATCTCCTTGGCCTCGGTGAACGGCCCGTCCTGCACCTGGGGCTTGCCCTTCGCGGGGAAGCGGATGCGCACCCCCTGCGACGAGGGCTTGAGCCCCTCACCCGCCAGCAGCACGCCGGCCCTCACCATCTCCTCATTGAACTTGCCCATCTCGGCCAGGACCTTCTCGTCGGGAAGCACGCCCTTCTCCGCGTCGGGGCCGGGGTACATGATCACCATGAATCGCATCGTCGTATCTCCTTGGGGGTCACCGGGTTTGAGCAGTGAGCCCATCCTCTGTCCATGCGTCGAACGGGGGCCGGCGGAATCGACAGCCCCCTGAAGATTTTTTCGAAGATCGACAAGGGCCGGAAATCACGGGGAGATCAAGGCGCGGTGGCCAGCCTGGCCTCACGGGCGCGGGTCTCGGACACGGTCTTGAGGTCGGCCAGGCCCCGCTCGAAGTCCTTCCCGAGCAGCTCATCCATGTCGACGAAGAGCGCGAACACCTTCCCCAGAAGGGTGTTCCTGCCTTCCATGGCCCAGCTCACCGTCACGCCGCCTGGCGCGGGAGCGAAGGTGAAGACGGCCTGCGCGGTGGAAGACATGGGCTTGATGAACTCGAGTTGGGTGGCCACGCGCTCATTCGGCCGGCTCTCGACGATGGTCATGCGTCCCTCGCCCACCTTCTCGCTCTGCCAGCTGTGGATGGCACCAACGCCCGACGGTGCACCGTCGAACCCGAGCTTCTGCGCCGGGTCCAGCTTGAAATACGGCGACCACGCGCTCCAGGCGTGGAAGTCATTCACCTGCGCAAACACCACGTCCGCCGGCGCCGCGACGGTGGTGGACCGCTCGACGCGAAAACTGTCTGGACGCGTGGAAACCACTCCCAGCAACACCGCCATCACCGCCGCCAGTCCGATTCCAATCTTGATGATGAGTCTCATCGTTCACTCTCCGTGAGGGTTGGATGCCGCGTTCGCGAACGGCACTCGCCCCTCGCGGAACCCGGCTTTCACGCAGGCGACGAATGGGACCGTGTCGGCTCGACCAGTGGAGAATGTTCTTCAGAGATCCGGCGGAACTGCTAGAAAACATGGAGGATTATATGCCTGGCGCGGCGTGACCCAAGACGGTCCTCCGCGGCTTCGCGAGCGACGGCACGGCATGGGAACACCCCGCGCAGCGGATGGACTCGCCCATGAGCGTTCCCTGCGCGACTCCGTGCCGTGGGCTTCCAGGTTCGCGGCGTTCCTGCCGTCGTCACGCGAGGAGGAGCGGCGGGCGCGCCGGGAATTTCACGGCGCTCGTCACCAACCCCGTCCTTCTCCTTGAGCGTGGAATCGCGACGAGGGCGATTTGCGCCTACGCCGGGGCCAACCGTGTGAACCGACGGTGGACATTCGCTTCCACACCCCAGCCAGCGCGCGGACTCCGTCGACACCGCGCCCGGCGAGAGAGCGTTCCCGTGACCTCCACGGAGCCCCACCTCCCGACGCAGGGAAAACCTGCCAACGCCCGAGGCATGGGCGCAGCCAGGCCGATCATCGTTGTCATCCTGGTGGCGGCGGGCTGCCTGGCCGAGGACCCGGCAAGCCTGGACCGCTCGCCATCGCTCCTCACGTCGGAGCCTGAACGGCTGGGATTCGGTTCGCACATGGTCGGCTCACGCGTGACGCAGGCGCTTGTGCTTCGCAACCACGGCGCTACGGAGGTTCAGGTGAGCCGAACCCTCCTCGAGGGTGACGCCGCCTTTGCGCTGGAGAGCGCCACGGAGACGGTGCCGGGCGGCGGCACGGTTTCGCTCCACGTGTGGTTCGCGCCGGATGCGCCCGGTGAACGGACGGCGAGCTTGCGCATGGAGACCTCGTCCGGGCACTGCACCGTGAACTGGACGCCCAGCGTTGCGGAACCAGTGATGTTTTCGAGTTCGACGAAACAGCCGCGGTGCCGGAGATTCGCAACCGGTTCTACGGAGCGCAGATCGGCGTGGCCCACGGTGAGCCCGACCTCACGGGAGACACCCGGCGTGATGGACCCGGTGGATCACTTCCGTCGCAACAGCTTTGTCCGCCCGCTCTTCTTTCCAGCGCGCTGACGAGGCCGCTCCTCGCTCGTAGGGCAGCCATCAGGGGGTGCGGTAGCGCAAGCGCACCTCGATGAAGTCCGCTGCCACGTCGTCAAGCAGAGAACGGGCCCGACACTGCGCCGCCACCGGCACCGCGGGATTGGCCGCCACATTGCGTGCTTCAGTGACGTCGCCGGAGGACCATTCCAGAAGCGAGGCCGGTGCACCTGGCACATGGGGTTCCGCGTCGCCGAGCGGGGCGGCGTTCTCGTCCACCAGGCGCCAGCCGGACGCATCGCGAACGTACAACGAAGCCCCCGTTGTTCCCGCCGCGCAGAGCGCTCGCACCGACACGGATGTCACATCACCGCGGGTGAGCCCGGCGCCCGACCACGCCGCGTCCAGGTGGACTGCCGCGCGCCGCGACGAGTCCAGGTCCAGCTCCCACAGGACGCCAAAGGCGGCCGCCGCCGCACGCTCCCGCGCGGAGTCCCACGCGTAGCCCTCGGCCATGGACGGCACGTCAACCCGCCCGAGCGTGGGCAACGCCTGCCACGTCGACGTCGCGGTGTCCCAGTCCCAGGTCAGCCCCCCTTCGACGATGGCCACCGTGCGCCGCCGGGCGTCGTCGTAGATGAGGGAAGGATTGACGTTGAACACCGGGTTCGGTCCGGGACCCTGGGCCGGGACCGCCGTCCACTCCGTTCCGTCCCATTCCCACATCGTGGCGTCATACATAAATGATAGCTCGCTGTCGTATCCACCGACGAGTTGCACGAGCTGCCGGTCAGCGTCGTACGTCATTCCCGCGTAGCTGCGGCCAGCCGGACCCGTCTCCGCGCGCCGTGTCCATGACGACCCGTCCCACGTCCACGTGTCGCCGCGGTAGCGCGGGGTGCAGCTGGTGCAGACGCCGCCAAACAGGACCACGACACCACGCGCCTGGTCGAAGGCCAAGGAGGCGCCGTATCTGCTTCCCAACCCACCGGCCACCACGCGCCACGCCGTCCCGTTCCAGGCCCAGGTGTCCTGCACCTGCAATTCGCTGCCGTTGAACCAGCGGCTCGTAACAAAGAGCAGTGTCTCGCCGCGCGCGCCGTCGTGCGCCGCCCTAAAAGCGCCCATGGCATACGGCGTGTTGCTGGAGTCCAGGCGCAACAGCCACTCGACGCCGTTCCATTCCCACGTGCGGGACGGGTTGGGATCGTCGCTAAACTTGGTATCCACGTAGACAAGGACTGCGCGGGTGAAGTCGTAGACGAGCGGGAGTCGGATATCGTCGCCGCTCACCGCAGCGGGGACACCGTCGGGCTGGTACTCGCGCGTGGCGTTCCCATCCCACAGCAACGTGTCGCCGTGCACGGCGACGCCGTTGTCGCCGCCGTTCACCACCACGCGCCCCAGCCGGGCGTGATACGCCGCCGCCACCTGCCTGCGCGGCCCCAGCGCCGCCAGGGGGGGCGAGATGTTGGTCCACGTCGTCCCGTTCCACTCCCAGCCCTCGCTGAGTGCCCCGCCGCCGTCATCCCCGCCGAGGAGCACCACCCGGCTGCGGGCGCGGTCGTAGGCCATGGCCGCAGCGGTGCGCGCACCGGGAGCATCGCCCGCCACTTCGGGCATGGACCAAGCCAGGCCGTTCCATTCCCAGAGGTCGTCGAGCGCGCCGCTGGTGCCCTGCCCGCCGAACAACACCAATCGACCCCTCGCGTCGTCATACGCCATGGCCGCCGCTTCGCGGGCCGGCGGCAGCGTTTCCGGCGTGCGCCGCGTCCA
Source organism: Myxococcota bacterium (assembly GCA_040752415.1). Classification (GTDB taxonomy): domain Bacteria; phylum Myxococcota; class JACRCW01; order JACRCW01; family JACRCW01; genus JBFMGU01. The sequence goes on along the minus strand of JBFMGU010000040.1, from coordinate 34,731 downwards.
CACCAGGCCGTCCCAGCTCCACATCTCTTCGGTGACGACGCCGGTGTTGCCGCCCACGAGCACCACCGCCCCGAGCGCCTCGTCGTATGCCATGGCTGCGCCGTCCCGCGCGCTCGGACCGCTGTTCGAGGGAGCCACGAGCGTCCAGGTGCTGCCGTCGTATTCCCACGTGTCCGAGAGGCGCACGTTCCCGTCGCTGCCGCCGAACACCACCGTGCGTCGTCGGGAAGGGTCGTAGGCCATGGCATGCCGCGTGCGCGCCCTTGGTGACATGGGCAAAGGCGCACCGTCGCGCCAGCCGCTGCCGTCCCACTCGTATGTCGCATCCTGCGGTCCGTTGGCGTCGTCGCCCCCAAAGCGCACCAGGACGCCGCGTTCATCGTCGTAGACGAGCCCTGCGCTGCGCGCCGGCGGTGGTGCCGCGGCGCTGAAGACCGTGCGCCGCCACAGCGGCTTGGGGCTCGCGACCAGTCCGCAGCCGTCCTCCTGGGCCAGGGGATACGCCGCGGTGCCGCAGGTGCTCACGACGGAAACGTCGGGGTCGGCCGCCAGCCCTTCGGGGAACTGGGTTCCCCCGGCGACAGCGCTGCCTTCGCCGCTGTTGACGACCCACACGTTCTCCGCCAGCCGCACGGGTGTGCTGTTTCCTCCGGTCGCATCCTCGCCGGTGACCTCGACGGTGACGCCGTCGGAGTCAAATGGGACCGTTGGCCAGCTCCCGTCGCCGGTGCGCACCACCGTGGCGAGGGGAGCGCCGTTGTACGCCTCGCGCCAGAATGTCACCGAGCGGGCCGGGATGCCGTCGAACGTGAAGGCGTCTCCGAAGATGGTGCCTGCCCCACTTGCCGCCACCACGCCCATGCGCGGGCCCGCTCCGCCGTCGGGCGCGTCGATTCCGTGCAGGCGCCGTTCGTGGACCACCGCGAACTGGTCAACCGTCAACACCGGCGGCACCGGGTCGTTGTGGACGAGCGTCGCGCCGCTGCGATTGCCGGCGGCATCCCGGGCAATGACGTGCAGATCCGCATTCGCATCGCCACGATTGTCCCCCACGTCGATCGGGCCGAACCCTCCCGCGCCATCGGCAACAACGCTGGCCACCGCTGGCGCGCCAGGGGTGGGCGTCTGGTCGTAGACGACGACGGTGGCGTTTGCCTCCACGGTGCCTGCCGCGCCTAGCAGGCGGTCCGGCGTGCCCGCGGGGAAGCGGGTCAGGCGCAACCCCGCGGCGCCCGGCGCATCCGGCGGCGTGGTGTCGGGGCCCGACGAGGATCCCGTGGACCCGCTGCTGCTTCCCGAAGCAGAGGTGCTGACGGTGCCGGACGAAGAGCCGGAAGAGCTGTGCGACGAGCTCCCGCCGCTGCCCGAGTTCGCGGATGACGATGACGCTGCCGGCGTGGACGACGAACCATTGCTCCCCGACGACGAAGCCGGTGAAGGGCCGCCGAAGACGCACTGCTTCTCGTCGCTGCAGTAGCTCCCTGGCGGCCCCACGCAGTCCGCGTCGGTTTCGCAGGGGTATTCGTGGCCGGGGTTGTAGATGCACGCCGCCGGCAACAACGCGACGACGAGAGCCGGACGAACCATCATCCAACCACCCGCGACAGGACGAGGAAGACCAGTGACAACGCAATGCCCGTCACGGCCGGAACGCTGGCGAGGATGCCGATGCCGAGCCCGGCCTGGGCCAGCAGCGCGGCAGTTGCGGTGACAGCGTGGTTGCCCTGGAGCGCGGCGCCGCCGCTGCCGACGACGTCGGCGGAGAACACGGTCGCAAACACCAGCGTGCCCACGACGCCGGTGAGCACGATCGGCAGCGCGAGGAGCAACCCGGCCAGTCCCACCCCTCGCAGCGCGGTGCCCGGTCCTCCGCCTTCCGGCTCGGGATCCGCGGCTTCTGCGCTCGACGTGGCCGCGGGCGGCGCGGGCGGCGTCACCGACGGCGGCACGCGATCTGTGGGTGCAGCGGGTGCAGCGGGTGGTGATGCGGGCTCTGGAGCAGTGGGCGACGCGGCGGGGGTGGGCGGCGGCGCGGAAGCGCGCTCCAGCGGCGCAGCGGGCTCCTTCGCGAGGCCTGGGTGCGTGAGCGCGGCACCGTCCAGCAGCTTGATGAGCGCGGGCTCGATGCTGTTGAGCAGTGCGTCCTCGCTGTTGCCCGGGACGCGCTCGCTCACCGACGACGCCGCGAGGCCCCGTCGGACATCCAGCAACCGCAGGGAGAGCACAAAGTTGCTTCCCACCTTGCCGACGCTGCCGCTGAGCACGAAATCCACGCCGAGTGCACCGGCCATCTCCGCCATGCACCCTTCCGAGTCGCAGTTCGCCAGGAGCGCCGTGCGATCCATGCCGAGCACGGTTTCCACTTCACGCGCAGCGATGACCTGTGCGAATGCGCGGCTCTCGCGTACCGACTGCGTCAGGTGGTCGCCCAGCACTGCCGCCAGCCCGGGAATCACGCCGTACTGGGACTCCAACTTCAACACGGCCACGGTCGGCGCCGTGGCATCCGGGGCTTGTGCCCGCACCGTGGGACTGTCGACGACAAACGCTGCAAGTCCGACCAGGAAGGAGAAAGGACGCATCACGCGACCAGATAGCAGCATGCGCACGACGCGCTCAAACATCGCCTTCCTGCAGATTATGCGCACCGGCGACGCGTGATGTGACCGGCTTCCGTCGCGTGATCGCCACCGAGCTGGGCATGGCCATGGCGGATCGCGGACACCGTGTGCACTTCGATTCCGAGGTGACCGCGCCTGCGGCGGGCCGCTACGTCGTCCGCGCGAGCGCGGAGTGGGCCGAGAACGTCAACGTGCGAAGCGCCGTGCTGGAGGTTCGCCGGCAGACCGCGGAGGAGTGAAGCGCGCCAGCTGGCGCACCGTCACGTTGAAGCAACCTGCGCGGCGGGCCGTGAAGCACTCAGAACGCGGCGCACAGGATGTTGCTGGTGGCGCCGTCCTCGTCGGTCAGGGAAATGACGATCTCCGATGGATAGTTGGCCAGCTCGCCGTGACAATAGGAGAGCGTGAGGTCGCCCACCGCGGTGGTGGAGCTCGGGCCGACCTGGATGACGTGGTCGAAGCCCTGGCGCCAGGTGATGCCCTGGGAATGCCGCTGCCAGGTCTGGACGCGCGGATACAGCAACGGCTCGAGCGTGGTGGGGTCGAGCGTCGGCAGCATCTCGCCCGAGGCGTCGGTGTAGCGGAAGCTCAAGCTGAACTCCGACTCGCCGGCGGCACAGCGCGGCCCGCCGGTGCCCGCGTTGTGGGCGTTGGGTTTCCACAGGATGGGCCCGTCGACCTGGTAGGGCGGAATCGCGTGGTCTCCGGGCGCTGCGCCTGAAGTCACGATGGGGCAATTGCCGGTCACCGTGTCGGGGTGCTGGCAGCGGTTGGTGGTCCGGTCGCAGAGTTGCGCGCCGGGATCGACGAGGCATTCGGAGTCCAGGCAGGAACGCTCACAAACCCCGCTGCGCTGGCACGTGGTGTCGCCCAGGCACGGCGCGGCCTCGGGCTCATCACAGCGGGTAACGCACCGCGGCGGGTCCGCGGCGCAGTATTCGCTGACCTGGCAAACGCCCGCATCGACCGCACAAGCCGGCCCGCCCGCCGTGCTCGACGACGACGGCGCAACGACCGCCTGCGACACGCAGCGCCCTTCCACACACTGCTGCTGGGGCAGACACTCGCTGCTGGCCGAGCAATAGAAGACGGTTTGCGCGCACGCCGTCGCCAGGGTGATGGCCACCACGACCAGCGAGCTGACGGGAGGCGCGCGCATCGTCTCAACCCGCCGCCTTCCACGCCGCAAGAGCGCCGCCACCCACCATTGCGAGCGCACTGATCACCAGCAACAGGCCCGCCCCGCCCACGGACAGGACGACGAACGCCAACCGCGCCGCCACCGGACCCGGCGTCGACTGCGCGGGACGGGGAACGCCGGGAAGCGCCACCGTCCCGTAGGTCACCGCCGCTGCCGCAGCGACGAGCACGACGCTGAATGCCAGCGGCACCGGGGAAGACGCCAACAGCGCGACACCGGCGAGTGGCGTTCCCCTTGTACGTCCCGCGGCTGCTCCGTCGTCACTGGGCGCGCTGGCGGGTTGACCCTCGGCTACGACGCCAAACAGCGTGGCCACCACGTGGGGAATGCGCCGGAGCATCGTGTTCTGGTCGAGCCGGGGCACCACGTCGGTGGCGCGGCCGACCACGCGGGCATCGCGCGCGCGGATGCGGGAGAGCGTGAGGACGAAGTTGTCGCCCACGTTCGCGAGCGTGCCCATGACGATCTGGTCGGTGTTGAGCGCGCCGGCGATCTCCGCGGCGCAGGAGACGGTGGAGCAGCCGGCCACCTGTCGCACCTGTTCCTGGCTCATGGTCCCCTCCACCTCACGAAACGTCACGACCTGGAACTCGGGAAGCTTGGAGGCGTCGGCGGCGAGCAGTTGGGTCACCACCTCGGCGAGCTCCCGCGGCGCGCCTTGCTTGGCTTCCAGCGGCAGGATGAGCACGCTCTGGGTGTCCGGGTTGGCGACCGGGAGCAGCAGGTGGGCAGCCAGGAGCAGGTTGGACATCAGCACGAGCAATCACCGTCACGCGGCACGCGCCTGTGCGTACCACCGCGCCGGCGAGGGCACCATGCCTCAGCGGAGGGAGGCGATGCGCTCGACGGTAGCGTCGTCGGGGCAGGTGCCCACGAAGCGGGTAGGAGGGGAAGAGGGTGTGTGTGAGACGCGCAAGGGAATGTCGGGATACGCATTCACGGCGTGCCGGTCGCCACCCGGGCGGAGCGGCGCTGGGCCGGGGAATTCCAGAGTGCGCCTCCAGCGCGTCCTGCGCCTTGAGCCTGGGAACCGCCCGCGCTCCGACGAGCGGGCAGCGGCGCGGTTTGCGCCCACGCCGGGGCGGCTCGTATAAGCCGACGGTGGAACGTGCTTCCACACCCCGGCCAGCGCGCGGACTCCGTCGACACCGCGCCCGGCGAGAGAGCCCCCGTGACCTCCACGCAGCCCCACCTCCTGACGCATCTCAAGCAACTGGAGGCGGAGAGCATCCACATCATGCGGGAGGTGGTGGCGGAGTTCGAGAACCCGGTGATGCTCTATTCCATCGGGAAGGACTCGGCGGTGATGGTGCACCTGGCGTTGAAGGCGTTCTGGCCGGACAAGCCGCCGTTCCCGCTGTTGCACGTCGACACCGGCTGGAAGTTCCGCGAGATGTACCGCCACCGCGAGGAGTACATCCGCGGCACGCTGGGACTGAACGTGCTGGTGCACATCAATCCCGACGGCGTCAGGAACAACATCAGTCCCTTCACCGTGGGCAGCAAGAAGCACACGGACATCATGAAGACGCAGGGCCTCTTGCAGGCGCTGGACAAGTACAAGTTCGACGCGGCCTTTGGCGGTGCCCGTCGTGACGAGGAGAAGAGCCGCGCCAAGGAGCGCGTGTATTCCTTCCGCAACCGCCAGCACCAGTGGGATCCCAAGAACCAGCGGCCGGAGCTGTGGAACGTCTACAACGGCCGCGTGGACCGCGGGGAATCCATCCGCGTCTTCCCGCTCAGCAACTGGACCGAGCTGGACATCTGGCAATACGTCCACCTCGAGAAGATCCCGCTGCCGGACCTCTACTTCTCCCAGGCGCGCCCGGTGGTGGAACGCGACGGCGTGCTCATCATGGTCGACGACGACCGCATGCCGCTCAAACCCGGTGAGATGCCCCAGCAACGCCAGGTGCGCTTCCGCACGCTGGGCTGCTACCCGCTCACCGGCGCCGTGGAATCCTCCGCCACCACGCTCCCCGAGATCATCCAGGAGATGCTGCTCACCAAGGTGTCCGAGCGCCAGGGCCGCGTCATCGACTTCGACCAGGATGGCTCCATGGAGGAGAAGAAGAAGGAAGGCTACTTCTGACCCCGGCGGTTTTCCGTCGACAAGGCAGTCATGTCCCACCAGTCCGAGCTCATTGCCACCGACATTGACGCGTACCTGGCCCAGCATGAACGCAAGGAGTTGTTGCGTCTCATCACCTGCGGCAGCGTCGACGACGGCAAGAGCACCCTCATTGGCCGCCTGCTCTACGACTCCAAGATGGTCTACGAGGACCAGCTGGCCGCGGTGAAGAACGCCTCCCTCCGCCACGGCACCACCAACACGGAGTTCGACCCCGCGCTGCTCACCGACGGACTGAAGGCCGAGCGCGAGCAGGGCATCACCATTGACGTTGCCTACCGCTACTTCTCCACCGCCAAGCGCAAGTTCATCATCGCCGACTGCCCCGGCCACGAGCAGTACACGCGCAACATGGCCACCGGCGCGTCCACCGCGGACCTGGCCATCATCCTGATTGACGCGCGCAAGGGCGTGCTGACCCAGACCCGTCGCCACTCCTTCATCGTCTCGCTGCTGGGCATCAAGCACGTGGTGGTGGCCATCAACAAGATGGACCTGGTGGGCTTCTCGGAGAGCGCGTTCGACCACATTCGCGCGGATTACACCCGCTTCGCCGAGCAGCTGCAGCTCCCTGACGTGCGCTTTGTCCCGCTGGCCGCGTTGCACGGCGACAACGTGGTGGACCGGAGCCAGAACCTGGCCTGGTACGCCGGCCCCACGCTGATGCACATCCTGGAGAACGTGCACATCGCCTCGGACCGCAACCTGGCCGACATGCGCTTCCCGGTGCAGCTGGTGAACCGTCCCAACCTGGACTTCCGCGGCTTCACCGGCACGCTGGCCTCCGGCCTCATCCGCCCCGGTGACGACGTGGTGGCGCTGCCCAGTGGCGTCAAGGCCCGGGTGGCGCGCGTGTACGGGCCGGGTGGCGTGGAGCTGGGTGAGGGGTTTGCGCCCCAGGCGCTGCAGGTCACGCTGGACCGGGAGATCGACGTCTCGCGCGGGGATGTGCTGGCGCATCCGCACAATCCGCCGCGCGTGGGTCGCGTGCTGGACGCCATGCTGGTGTGGATGGGTGAAGACCCCATGCAGCCGGGCAAGGCGTATCTCATCAAGCACGCCACGCGCCTGGTGCCGGGGACCATCCGGCGCATCCGTCACCGCGTCGACGTCAACACGCTGCAACGCGACGACGCCCCGGCGCTGGCCCTCAACGAGATTGGCCGCGTGGTGGTGGAGACCAACCGGCCCCTCTGTTACGACCCGTACGCGCGCAACCGCGCCACCGGCGCATTCATCGTCGTGGACCGGCTCACCAACAACACCGTGGGCGCGGGCATGATCCTGGAGCGCGACGCGGAGAGTGGTGACGACGACGCGCCAGCAACGACACAACGTCGACGGGGCCCGGTGGGGCACGCGCACCGCAGCCGGGTGGGCGCGGAGCAGCGTCGGGAGCGGCTGGGGCAGCAGGCGGTGACGCTCTGGCTCACCGGTCCCACTGGCGCGGGGAAGGGCACGCTGGCCTATGCGCTGGAGGAGAAGCTCTTTGCGCTGGGGAAGCTGGGGTACGTGCTGCATGAGCGCCAGGACGTCGACGTGGGCACCGCGGCGACGTTGGCGCGGCAGCTCAACGACGCGGGCCTGATTGCCATCTGCGCGTTCTCCTCGCCGGAGCGCGAGGAGCGGGAGCAGGCGCGGGACGTGGTGGGCGGGGACCGCTTCCTGGAGGTGATGGTGGGCGCGCCGGAGCAGGTACGTCGGGAGCGGTTGCCGGCGCAGCCGGATGGCGACGAGGTGGCGCGGGAGACCGCGGCCTACCAGGCACCACGTTCCCCGGCGTTGGCGTTGGCCACCGACAAGCTCTCCGTCGACGAGGGGGTGGCCCAACTGGTGGCCCTGCTGAGGAAGCGCGGCGTCATCTGAGGGTGTCTGGGGTTCCTGGCAAGGAAGTCAGGGGCTGGGATTCCTGGCAAGGAAGGAAGTCAGAAGGCGCTTGTCCGTCGTCCTCGCGAGTCCGCCGCTGAGTTCAATCTTGTCTTTCGAGCCCCCGGAATCACGGTCAACGTCCGCGCTCACGTCGTGATCACGCGCGGCCATGCTCACGTCCGACCCACCGGCCACCATCCTCCGCGCGGTTAGAATCCCACACCCGCACGGGATGACGGAGGGCGCGTGAGGCCCATCCTCAGCATTGGTCGCAACTGTGTGGACATCCAGCCGGTGCACCGGAGCGGCATCCTGGTGGACGGCGAGGAGTACTACACCGCGTTCTACCTGGCGGCGCAGCGTGCCGAGCACTTCATCCTGGTGGCGGGATGGCAGTTTGACAGCGAGGTGGCCATCCTGCGCGGCGAGCAGGGGCTGGAAACGCGCGGGCTGGTGCGCCTGCTGCCGTTCCTCAACGAGCTGTGTCGCGCCAAGCCCCACCTGCAGATTGTCATCCTGGCCTGGGACTACAGCTTCATCTACGCGCTGGAACGCGAGTGGATGCAGAAGGTCATCTTCGACTGGACCACGCAGCCCAACCTCTCCTTCCGCTGGGACAGCAACCATCCCGCGGGCGGCAGCCACCACCAGAAGTTCGCGATTGTCGACGGAGAAATCGGATTCGTGGGCGGGATGGACCTGTGTGAGCACCGCTGGGATGACCGCGGCCACGCGCTCTCCAATCCCCGCCGCATCAAGGCCAGCGGCATCGGCTACAAGCCGTATCACGACGTGCAGGGCTTCGTGGTGGGGCGGGATGCGTGCGCGCCTTTGATGGAGATCTTCTCCCAGCGGTGGGCGGAGACCGGCGGAGACCCGCTCACCCTGCAGCTGCCCGAGCGTCCCCTCCACCACGACTTCCACCCGCCCACGCGCCTCACCGTCGACGCGGACGCCGTGGCCACCAGCCGCACCGTGCCACGCACCCTGGGGCGGGAGGGCAGCCTGGAGATCATGCAGCTCTTCAGCGACGCCATCCTGGCCGCCGAGGAGCTCATCTACATCGAGACGCAGTACGTCTCGGCGAAGAGCGTGCAGGAGGCGCTGGTGCGTAGGATGTTGATGCGCAACCAGCCGCTGCTGGACATCGTCCTGGTCCTGCCCATGCGCCCCGGCGAGCTGAAGGAGCGCTTCGCCGTGGGACTAAGTCAGGCGAAGGTCCTGGAATGCGTGCGCCAGGTGGCGGAGAGCACCGGGCACCGGCTGGGCGTCTACTACTCCGCCGCGCCCAACGGGAACGGGAAGCCGGTGGCCACGTACATCCACTCCAAGCTGATGATGGTGGATGACCAGTTCCTCACCGTGGGCAGCGCCAACATGACCAACCGCTCCATGGGCCTGGACACCGAGCTGCACCTGGCCTGGCAGGCGCGTGGTCCCGACGACCCGGCGCTCCGTCGCAGCCTGCGGCGCATCCGGGTGAGCCTGCTGGCGGAACACGCGGGCCTCTCCGGTGTGCTGAGCGTGCGGCACCTGGCGCAGCGTCGGGGCCTGGTGGCCTATCTCAATGCGCTGGCCGAGCGGGAGGTCTCCCGCCTGCGACTCCAGGAGCGCGTGCAGGCGCCCGAGGAGGTGGTGATCCGCTACATTGACGTGGACCGCTACAACTTCTTTGACCCGCAGGAGCCGCAGCTGCTCTTCGAGGAGATGGGGGCCGAGGTGCAGGAGTTCTTCACCCACGGCATTGGCGCGCTCACCCGTCGGATCGAGAACCTGCGCGGGGGCACCGACGGGACGCCTTCCTGAGCCTCACTTCTTCCCGCTGCACGCGTGACCACCGCTTCCAGGGGTCCGCGGGCACGGCGTGGCGTTGTGGCCCGCTCGAGGGTTGTCACGCAGCGTCGGGAGGGAAGGGATCCGTGGCGGATGGCCCGTCCGCGACGAGGGCCGCGCTGGGCCCGGCGCCGTTTCTCCGACGGGGAGCCACCGCGGAGCACGCCCGGACGCGGACGCGGCACACAACGTTGCCATCACCGCCGGCACGCGCCACGAGGGTGCGTCATATCCCCCTTGGTCTGGCAAACTCCGTGGATGGGAGCGCGGACATGACGGGGGTGCGTGGGCAGGTGGGTTCCTCCGGACGACGGAACGTGTCCTTCCGGCACGGGTGCCAGGCGTCATTCCCGTTCACCGGGATCAAGGGTAAGGAGCTTCAGGGCGCTGGCGGACGGAAGGGGTTGCGCCGCGCCAGAACACCATCTCACGACGAGCCTGGAGGCTGATCATGACCCGCACACGTCTTGTTGGCGCGCTGGCGCTGGGCGCCCTGTCCCTGGTGGCATGCAAGGAGAAGGAAGCGGCCAAGCCCGCGGAGACGCCCACCGCGGCAGCACCCGCGCAACCCGCCGCACCCGCGCAGCCCGCGGCCCCCGCGCAGCCCGCCGCTCCCGCGGCTGAAGGCGCCGCGGCCCCTGCCGTTGCCGCCGGTGACGCCGCCACGCAGGCCAAGCAGATCTTCGACACGCGCTGCGTGCTGTGCCACGGCGCCGACGGAAAGGGCACCGGTGCCGCCGCCGCCGCGCTGAACCCCAAGCCGCGCGACTGGACTGACGGAGGCTGGCAGAAGGCCACGCCCGACGACAAGATTGCCAAGGTGATTGTCGAGGGTGGTCAGGCCGCGGGGCTGAGCCCGTTGATGGCCGCCAACCCCGACCTCAAGGGCAAGGACGACGTGGTGAAGGAGCTCGTCAAGATCGTGCGGGGTTACGGTCCCAAGTGATCACCCCGTTGCCGACGGGAACCACCGCTGCCTGACGGGGCGTTCCACGGACCGGGCGGGCGCATGGGCGCGCCAACGACGGGGCGGAGGTTGCGGCTTCCGGAGTTGCAGCGCGCGTCCTAGGCTCGTCTCATGTCTGCCCAACCGCTGACGGTGCCGCGCACGGCGCGGACGCGCGCGTTCAATCCGCTCGCCGCGCTTTCGTACGTGCGTGCCATTGCGGGTGAGTCGGGAGTGGAGCAGGTGCTGGCCCGCCTTCCCGTCGAGGATCGACGCGCCATCGGGAATGGTCGGGCACGGCCGGGCGGCATGAATCCGCTGACGTGGATCCCCTTCATGCTGCAGGTGCGCCTGCTGCGCGCCATTGACGCGGTCTACGGCGACGGCGACCTGGTGCTGCTGAGGCGCGTGGGCCACTTCATGGCCAAGAACGACGTGCTGCAGGTGTTCGCGCCGCTGTTCCGGCGACGGGATCCCTCGTGGATCATGGTGGCGGCCACGCGGATGTGGCGTCACTACCACGACCACGGGCACTGGAAGATTGCGCGGGAGCCCAACGGATTCCTCGGCGTCATGGAGGGCCACCCGGAGAGCGACGAGGCGTTCTGCACGACGCTGGGAGGGTGGATCGGCGGTGCGCTGGAGCTTAGCGGCGTCTCGAAGGTGGAGGTGGCGCACCCGGTCTGCGACGCCCGCGGCGAGGAGCACTGTGCCTTCCGCGTGACCTGGCAGGGGCCGGTGGAAACGCAGGTGAAGCTGGTGGCGCAGGACGAGGTGACGCCGGTGCGGCAGCGCATCATTGCGCGCGGGGACAAGATCAAGCCGCTGTGAGTTGGGCGCGGCGCGTGCCCGGCTTCTGCCCGGTGACGACGGAGGGTTAGATCCCTGACAGGCGGGATGCTGCCTTCCGTTGCCGCTCCCGACCGAGAAAGGAGCGGTGTCTCCATGGCACACGCCACCATTCTTCAATCCTTCCTGGTGCCCTTCCTGATGGCGGCGCAGGACACGTCGACGCCCATGCCGGACTTCTTCCCCTACGGCGTGGAGCAGAAGGAGGACGTGGGCTCCGCCGGTGACGAGGAGCGCGCCTTCCCCGAGAGCGAGGACGTGGGCACCCCGCGCGACGAACCCCTGGCCCCGGTGGACGAGCGTGACCTCACCCTCCCGCCTTCCGCCGACGAGGAGCCGTTCCCCCCGGTGCCCATGGGTGATGAATTCGACCTGCCGCGCGACGACGACGTGGGCCCCGACCTGCCGCTGCCCGAGGATGTGCCCCTGCAGCGGGGTGAGGGCGTGTTCGAGCCGGAGGGCAACGTTGGCCGCGACCTGCAGCCCGCGCCGATCCTGCCCGCGCCCGAAGTGGAGCCGGATCTCTGAGCGGCATCACGGCACGTGAGCGGCGAGGTCCTCCTCCGGGACGGCCACGCTGTAGACCTGCACCTCGTCCAGGGCTCCGTTGAAGCGCCCACCGCCCACGCGCAGCGGCGTGTTGGTGTCCAGCACCGGGCCGTAGGCGGGGATCAGCACCTGGCGCACGCCGTCCAACCACAGGCTCACGCGGTTGCCGGTGTAGCGCAGCGCCACGTGGTGCCACGCGCCGTCCGGCGGCATGGGTGCGGTGATGAGACGGTGGTCCGTGCTGGTCTCGAGCACCGCGGTGATGAGCTCGCCACCCGCGCCGGCGTTGAGCGGCTGGCTCCAGCGCAACGCATAGGCGCCCTGGCCGCCCGTGGTGTCCACCCGCAGGATGCGCGCGTGCACCGCCCCGTCGGAATTGGGACTGAGGTACAGGTAGCGCCCGTCAAACGCCGCGCCCACGTAGCCCTGGGTGGTCTGGGCGGTGACGTTGGCGGCGTCGAGCAGCTCCCAGCTCGTGGGGCTCTTGAACTCGCCGCGGGTGTTGTAGCGCGCCAGCACCGCGTGCGTGGTCCCGTAGCCAATGGGCACGAAGTACACGTACTGCCCGTCGAACTGACCCAGGTGGTAGCCGCCCGGCGTGCCCAGGAGACTGATGTTGTACGCCTGCCACGACGAGTTCCCGGTGAACGAGCCCAACGTATCAAAGCGCAGCACCGCGCCGTTGGGCTGGTAGGCGCCGTACACGTGCGGCACGAAATACAGGTACTGCCCGTCGAACACCGCGCCGCAGAAGCCCACGGTGGTCTGCCCGTCCACGCTGGCACGGTCGCGTGCGGACCAGGCGGCCGCGTCCTGGAACTCCAGGAGCGTGTCGTAGCGGAGCACCTTCCCGTGCACCGCGTTGTCCATGATGTACGGGACGAAATACACGTAGCGCCCGTCGTGGACCGCGCCCAGGAAGCCGCGCGAGTCCAGGCCGCTGGCAGCGCGGGCGTCGTACGCGGACCAGCTCTGGGCGTCGTCGAACGCACCCTGCGTATCCAGGCGGAGCACGCGCGCGTGACTGGTGACGCCGTCGTGGTACGGGGCGAAATAGACGTACCGGCCGTCGAACGTGGCGCCCGCGTACCCCTTGGTGCCGAGCCCGTCGACGGAGCCCGCGTCGTGGAAGGTCCACGCGGTCTGGAAGTCACCCTGGGTGTCCACGCGCGCCACCAGCCCGTGGTTCACGCCGCCAAACGCATAGGGCACCAGGTAGACGTAGCGCCCGTCGAAGACCGCGCCCAGGTAGCCTTGGGCCCCGGGGTCCAGCGTGGTGAGGTCCACCAGCTCGTACGCCGTGGCGTCGTCGAGACTGGCGCGCGTGTCGTAGCGCAGCACGTTCCCGTTGGCCTGCGGAGCAAAGTACACGTACCGCCCGTCGAACACCGCGCCCCAGTACCCGCCCGCGGTGGGAAACTCCTGGGTGGCGTCGTGCACGGCGAAGTTGCCGGCCTCCAGGCGCGGGCTGCGCCCCCATTTCTCGACGAGGGTCTCCACGCGCCCGTGGGGCTTGCGCAGCTGCGGCCGCACCCAGGCCGCCACGGTCAGCTCGTCGGTGCCGTCCAGGCCGGGCGCGTCCGGGACCTCCACCACGTCGTCGTTTCCGTCGAAGAACAGCGCGCCGCCCGCGGCCTCCTCCACGCTGAGCGCGGGGGAGGCGCCGGTGACCCGGCCGAGGGGACCTTCGGGGTTGGCGGCGGGGACCACGTCGCGGGTGGCGTGGTCCACCAGGGTCTGCTCGTCGTGGGCCAGGTTCCAGAGGGACACCTCGTCCAGGGAGCCGCTGAAGGCCCCGCCGCCCATGGTGAAGGGCAGGTTGGGGGTGAGGAGCTCGCCCGCGCCGTCCACGCTGTCCAGGGCCACCGCGTCCAGCCACAGCGTCGTCGTCACGCCGTCGTGGGTGAGGGCCAGGTGGTGCCAGGCGGTATCACCGCCCAGCGGCGCGCGCAGCACGTGGTGCCCGGTGGTGGTCTCCACCAGGGCGGTGAGCGCGCCGGCGGAGCTGCTCCACCCGTCGCTGGCGTGGGTCCCCATCCGCACCGACCACGCGGCGTTGCCCCCGGTGGTGTCGTAGCGCAGCACGCGGCCGTGCATGTCCGAGGCGGCGTAGGGCGCGAAGTACGCGTAACGGCCGTCAAACGTGGCGCCGGCATATCCCACCGCGCCCGCGTTCCACGTCGACATGTCCAGGCGTGACCAGCTGGAGGCCTGCGTGAAGTCGCCGCGCGTGTCATAGCGCAGCAGGCGGCCGTGGGGCGTGGTGCCGTTGAGGCGCTGCGGGACGAAGTGGACGTAGCGCCCGTCGAAGAATCCGCCGTGGTATCCCGCCGCGGTGGGGGCGCCCAGGGCGGTGTCGGCGGCAAAGGCGCGCCAGGAGCCCGCGGCCTTGAACTCGGCTTGCGTGTCGTAGCGCAGCACGCGCCCGTGGGTGCCGGAGTCGCTGCCGAAGGGAACGAAGTAGACGTACCGCCCGTCGAAGACCGCGCCGACGTAGCCGGTGGTGACCAGGCCGTCGACGGCGCCGGCGTTGTAGGCGGCCCAGCTGGTGGCGGACTGGAAGCTCCCGTGGGTGTCGTAGCGCAACACGCGCCCGTGGATGGCCGCCCCGTCCCAGAACGGCACGAAGTACACGTACCGCCCGTCGAAGACCGCGCCTTCAAAGCCGATGGTGCTCAGCCCGTCGGTGGAGGCGCAGTCGCGGAGCTCCCAGGCGCTGGCGCTGAAGAAGTCTCCCTGCGTATCCAGCCGCACCACCCGGCCCTGCAGGCCACCGGTGTTGTTGAACAGCGGCGCGAAGTAGACGTGGCGCCCGTCAAACACTCCGCCCACGAAGCCGTGCGCCCCGGGAAGCAGCGCATTGACGTCGACCGCGCGCCAGGACGTGGCCTCGTCGAACCCGCCCTGGGTGTCCAGGCGCAGCACCCGTCCGTGGACGGTCCCGTCGTACAGCGGGATGAAGTACACGTAGCGCCCGTCGAACACGCCGCCGAGGTATCCCTTGGTGGACAGCCCGTCGACGTTGCTGGCGTCGTAGGCGGTCCAGCTGGTGGCGGCGGAGAAGTCCCCGCGCGTGTCGTAGCGCAGCACGTCCGCGTGGTAGCGGCCGGGGGTGGCGTGCGGGACGAAGTAGACGTAGCGCCCGTCGAACACCGCGCCCAGGTAGCCCCTGCTGGTCAGCCCGCCGGTGTTGGCGGCGTCATAGAGGCTGAGGTTCTGCGCGCTCAACGTGGGCGCACGACCCCACTGCTCCAGCACCGGCGTGACCCCGTTGCGGTTGGCCATGCCCGGGTCGCGCACCCAGGCCTCCACGGTGAAGGCCGTGCCCGTGGGCAGTCCCGGCACTTCGACGCTGCCCCCGGGCAAGAACGTCCCGCCCCGCCCGAACTTGCCCCCGTTGTCCGGGCTGGCGCTGCCGCGCGCGGTGCCATGGTTGCTGCCCACCGCGTCCTGCACGTAGCTCTGCAGGTTCCAGCTGCTGTCGTTGAGATGCCACAGCGCCACCAGGCCCGGCTCGTCGGAGGCCAGCTCCAGGGGACGCGGGAAGGTGTAGTCCTGGTGCAGCACGGGCAGCACCGGCGCGCCGGAGGACGACGACGACAACCCGCCGGTCGACGAGCTGGTGGACCCGGTGCTCCCCAACGCGCCCGTTCCCGAGGCGGCCGTGCTGCTGGAGGTGGTGCCGGATCCCGAGGTGGCGGAGGTCGCTGACGTGCTGCCGCTGGACGGCTCCCCCGACGACGCCGCGCTCACCGAGGACGATGACGTACCGCCCGACGAGGACGAGGAGCCACTGGAGGACGCGCTGCTGGCGGTGGAGGAGGACGACGCGGAGGACGCGCTGCTGGCCGACGACGAGGACGAGGAGCTGAGGAGGACGCCGGCGTCGGTCCCGGTGGCGGTGCTGCGCGGGAGGCACTGCTCCTGCACGCAGGTGTTGCTCACGTCGCAGTCGGCGTCGGTGGTGCAGCGGGCGTATTGCAGGCAGCCCGTGGCGACGGACGGCAGGGTGGTGAGGAGCAGGCCCGTTGCGAGCCACCGGGTGGAGGCAACCACGGCGTCAAGGAGAGCATGGGAGTGATGTGGGTATCAAATCCCGTTGAGGAGGAGCTGGCGCTTGCGGGTGGCGTCGTCGTTGTCGGCGGCCAGCGCGTAGGTGCCCCGCCACAGGATCTCATGCCCGAAGACGTCCACCGTCTTGACGGCCACGGTGTAGACGCCGGGACGGGTGGGCAGGTGCGTCTCACTGACGAGCGGCAGGGTGCGCGCGTTGCGGGAGCGGGCGGAGTGCCAGGAGCCCTTGAAGATGGCGCCGTCGTGCTCGAAGTCCACGGCCCACAGGTCAATCCAGTCCGACCAGCGACGGGTGAGCTGTGCGCGCCGCTCCTTGCCGCGGCTCTTGCGGGTGCGGAACAGCTGGCCCTCCTCGACGGAGAAGTCCTCACGGTCCTGCCAGAAGCCGGGGAGCGGCTCATAGCCGGTGAGCACCACGCGCACGCCGCCGTCCACGCGCTCCACGTGGGCCTCCAGCTTGGCGCTGGGCTCTTCCCCGTCGACACCCTGGTAGATGCGGAAGCTGGGCCGCGTGCCGAGCAGGCGCTTGCGTGCGGCGTGGATGGCCAGCCGTCCCATGTCCGCGCCCACCCAGGAGCGACCGAGCCGCTGCGCCACCACCAGCGTGGTGCCGGAGCCGCAGAAGAAGTCCGCCACGAGGTCACCGGGGTTGGAGGAGACCTTGATGATGCGCTCCAGCAGCGCCTCCGGCTTCTGGGTGGCGTACATGCTGCCGCCCTTCATGGTGCCGCAATCCAGCCAGATGTCCTGCAGCGTCTGGCCCTTGTTCTCGTCCAGGAAGCTGACCTTGCAGCGCGCCGCGCCCACGTCCGGGTTGCGCAGGAAGTAGCGGCCGGTGCGGAGTCCCTCCTCCATGCCCTCCGGGCTCTCGGGCCAGGAGCGTCCCTTGGATGGGCGTGCGCCGCGCCACTCGAACTGGCGGTCGGGGTGGATGGAGGGGACGGTGGCGTCGTTGAGCTTGAGGCGGCGGCCCATCACCCCCGCTCCGTCGGGGACGATGGTCCCGTCGGGTTGCTGGACCAGGGAGTACTCGCGCTTGGCGCTCTCGGAGAGCTCGCCGCGCACCTCGTCGAGGTTGAGGGTGTAGCCGGGGCCTTTGACGTAATACAGGATGGTGTCGGAGACGGTGCCGAACTTGCGACGCGCGTTGTTGTGCGGGTCGGTGCGTTTCCAGCAGATCTGGTTCTGGAAGTTCTCCCGGCCGAACACCTCGTCCATGAGCAGGCGCAAGGAGGCGTTCACGCGTGCGTCGCAGTGCACGTAGATGCTGCCGCCATCCGCCAGCAGCTCGCGCATCAGGCGCAGGCGGGGGAGCATCATGGAGAGGTAGCTGTCGTCGCCGTCGCCCCACACGTCGCGGTAGGCCACCTCGTCGACGACGCCGGCATCATGCGGCAGCGGATCCTCACCCACCTGCAGGGCCACGGAGACGTGGGTGCCGAGGTCGAAGGGCGGGTCGATGTAGATGAGCTTGATGCCGCCGGCGCGCTCCACCTCCTCACGCAGGATGCCATCCTTGAGGGCGGCCATGGCGTCGAGGTTGTCGCCCTGGATGAGGGTGTTGAGGAACGCGGTGCCGGGGTGGCCCCAGCGCTCACGCAGGATCAGGGGCCTGGGCGGAGGCGGGGGCGTGGCGTCCTTGCCGGGCCAGATGAGCTCCGGTCCGGCCGGAGGGAAGAGGCGGAGCTGGTAGTGGGCGGGCAGGGGTTGGTCCGCGTCCAGGAGGGCCTGGATCTCCTGCTTCTCTTCCGGGGTGAGGGGGGGCGTGGGGGGGCGGTTCATCGCGGTGGCAGAGGTCTGGCACAAACGGCCCTGCCCATGCCAGTGCTGGCGCGGACGTGTGCGGTCCGCGGTGCCGCACGCTATGACGGCGACCATGTCTCCCCAAGATGCCGTCCTAGCTGCCAATGCGGCCTTCTATGAGGCGTTTGCGAAGCAGGACCTGTGCGCCATGGACGAGGTGTGGGCGCAGGACGCGCCGGTGGCCTGTCTGCATCCCGGCTGGCGACCGCTGGTGGGGCGACCCGAGGTCATGACGAGCTGGGCGGTGATCCTCAACGGCGGCAACGCGCCACCGGTGCGCTACGCCGCGGCCACCGCGCACGTGATGGGCGGTTTTGCGTACGTGTTGTGCACGGAGGATCTGCCGCAGGGGAAGCTGGTGGCCACCAACGTGTTCATCCTGGAAGGCAGCGCGTGGAAGATGGTGCACCACCACGCCAGCCCCATGGTGACCCGACCCAATCCCAATCCGCCGCCGCCGCCCCCACCGCCGAGACGGAGGATGGTCCACTGATCTTGAAACCGTGGACTGCCGTTTTCCCGGCTGCACCGTTCCGAAGTCCACGGCATTGCAGGGCCGCGTAAGCCCCGAAGCGGGCAAAGCCCGTCGGGGCTTCTTCCGTTGTTGAAGCGTTGTCGTCGGCGGAGCCGGAATGGGGTTCCCACCGGAAGAAGCCCCGACGGGCTCTGCCCGCTTCGGGGCTTACGCGGCCCTGGAATGCCGTGGACTTCGGAACGGTGCAGCCGGGGAACGCAGCAGTCCACGGTTCCGGGTGTTTCCACGGCCAACGCGCATGTCCGCGGCCTGGGTCTCGTCGGTGATGGTCTTGCTGCCCGTCGGAGACGTGCGTACCTCACGGGTACGGCCAGCGGTGCCGTCACGCTCCGGAGGACGTCATGGACAGCCGCGTCAAGCTCCTCGGACACCCGGTGCATCCCATGCTGATTGTCATCCCGGCGGGATTGTTCCTGGTCTCCTTCATCTTCGACCTCATCAACCTGTCGACGGAGAATGCCGACTACGCGCGCGCCGCGTACCTCATGATCAGCGCGGGCATCCTGGGCGCGTTGGCCGCGGCGGTGTTTGGCGTCATTGACTGGTTCAAGATCCCCGCTGGCACGCGCGCCAAGGCCATCGGCCTGTACCATGGCCTCGGGAACGTGGTGATGCTGCTGCTCTTCATCGGCAGCTTCTACGTGCGCAACGCGGATCCCGGCGCGCCCACGCGGCTGGCCTTCGTGCTGAGTGGGCTCGGGGTGATGGTGCTGCTGGTGACCGGGTGGCTGGGCGGAGAGCTGGTGGACCGCCTGGGCGTGGGTGTCGACGAGGGCGCCAACGTCAATGCGCCCAGCTCGCTGTCACACCGCTCCACGCGCGGGTGACGAGACGGCGGAGGGCTGCCCGAGGCGTGCTCCCCTGCTAAAGAAGCGCTCCGCCAAGGAGCCTCCATGACCACCCAGACCGCGGACCAGCCCGCCCGCAGCACGGAATCCCGACGTCACCAGCACACCGAGCGGCTGCGCGCCCTGCGCGAGAAGATGGCGCAGCACGGCGTGGACGCGCTCATTGTCCGCTCCACCGACCGCTATCTCAACGAGTACGTGCCGCAGGCCGAGAGCACGCGGGAGTGGCTCACCGGTTTCACCGGCAGCATGGGCGACGCGCTGGTGACCCGGGAGGCCGCGTTCGTCGTGGTGGACGGGCGCTACCACCTGCAGGCGGACCAGGAGACCGACCCCGCGCACTGGACGGTGGTGAAGCTCTCCATGGCGGAGCCCATCTACTCCGGCGTGCTGGGCAAGCTGCAGGAGCAGGTGCGCTCCGGCGCGGTCAAGGCCGTGGGCTACGAGACCGACCGCTTCACCGTGCACGAGCGCGAAGCGCTGGACCGCATGCTCGAGGGAACCACCGCCAAGAGCGTGCCGCTGGCGGTCTCCCCCGTCGAGGAGGTGCGCGGGCCGGTGCGGCTCAAGCCCGGGGAGCTGCGCATCCTGGACGAGGCGCGCGTGGGGCGCAGCGCGGCGGAGAAGGTGGCGGCGGTGCAGAAGGCGCTGGAGCAGGCGGGCCTGGACCTCTTCCTGGTGCAGAAGCTGGATGACCTGGCCTACCTCACCAACCTCCGCGCCGACGAGCTCCCCTACCAGGCCACCTTCAAGGGCATGGGCGCGGTGGGCCGCCAGGGTGCGCTGGTCTGCTTCCACTCCCGCACCGCCCCCGAGGCGCTGCCCGCCGCGCGACCCGGCTTCCGGTTTGTCGACGAGAAGGCGCTGCCGCAGGCGCTGCAGGAGATTGCCGGACCGGGACGCAAGGCCGCCTACGACGCCAGCGCCACCACCGAGGCCGCGCGCCAGCTCCTGGTGGCGGCGGGATTCACCGCGCTCCCCATGTCCGGCCCGCTCACCGAGATGAAGGCGCGCAAGACCGGCGCCGAGCTCACGCGCATGGTGGAAGCCTTCCGCAAGGCGGACCGCGTGGTGAGCCAGGCCATCTCGTGGCTGTGTCGCGCGGTGGAGAAGGGGGAGAAGGTCACCGAGGCGGATTTTGCCAGCAAGGTGGAGAAGACCTTCCGACGCAGCGGCGCGGTGGGTCTTTCCTTCAAGGTCATCAGCGCCGCGGGCGCCAACGGCGCCATCATCCACTACAGCACGCCCGACCCCGAGCGCGTCATTCAGCGCGGCGAGCTCATGCTGCTGGACACCGGCGCCTACTACGAGGACGGCTACGCCACCGACCTCACCCGCACCTTCCTGGCCGGCGGCTCCAGGACCCAGGCCACCGACGAGCAGAAGCGCCTCTACACGCTCACCTTGAAGTCGGCCATTGCGGGCATGACCGCGGTGGTGCCGCAGGGCGTCTCCGGCGTGGCGCTGGATGCCATCACGCGCAAGCCGCTGTGGGACCACGGGCTGAACTACAACCACGGCACCGGGCACGGCGTGGGCATCAACGTGCACGAGGCGCCGCCGTCCATCTCCATGCGCTCCACCACGCCGCTGGGCGCGGGCTATGTCTTCTCCATCGAGCCGGGCGTGTACCTGCCGGGGTGGGGCGGCATCCGCATCGAGAACCTGTGCACGCTGGAGGAGCACCCCGAGCACAAGGGCTGGCTGCGGGTGAAGCCGCTGACCTTCTCCCCGCTGGACCCGCGCCTCATTGACCAGAAGCTGCTCTCTCCGTCGGAAAAGGCGTTCGTCAAGGAGTTCCAGGCGCAGGGGAAGGCGGCGTTGCGCGCGCAGGCGTGACCTGGTCACCGGCCCCGTTGCAGCGCCTCCGTCAGTCGCCGCGACACATCCTCCGGCAACTCCGCCGGCTCCGCGTGGCGCGCCACCGCCTGCACCATCCGCGCAAAATCACCCCCGAAACGCTCACACTGCTGGCAACGTGAGACGTGAGCCTCCACCTGGCGCTTCTGCTCGGAGGCCAGCTCGCCGTCGAGGTAGTCGCTCAGCAGCGTGAGCACCTGGTGGCACCACAGGCCACCCACGTTCTGCTCACCCTTCATGGCGCACCTCCTGCTGCAGCGCCGCCCGCAACCTCAGGCGCGCGCGGTGCAGCCGCGTCTTCAGGTTCGCCAGCGGGAGGTCCAGCACCCGCGCGGCGTCCTCGCCACTCAAGCCTTCCACGTCACGCAACAGGATGACCTCGCGGTCGTCGTCGGACAGGCGCGCCAGCGCGGCGTGCAGGCGTTCCCGGTCCTCCAGCAGCATGGCCACGCGCTCGGGGTCCTCCGGCTCACCCCAGCCGGCGCGCTCGCCCAGCGACTCCAGGGACTCCAGCGTGTCGGGCTCGCCCGCGTGACGACGTCCCTGACGGTAGGCCGCGTGGCGCGCGATGGTGAACAGCCATGCCCGCACGCTGCCCTCACCGCGCTTGCCGGCCCCGGAGTCGGGGAGCAGCGAGCGCCACACCGCCAGGAACGTCTGCTGCAGCGCGTCCTCCGCCTCCTGCGGCGTGCGCGTCAGCGTTCGCAGATAGCGGAACACCGGCGCCTGGTAGCGCGCCACCAGCGCGGTGAAAGCGTCCCGGTTGCCCGCGTGCGCCTGCTCCAGCAGGGTCACGTCGTCAGCTTGGGGGTGCGCGGGGTCTTGAGCGAGCATGTGCTGAAGCCGAACACGGTGTAGAGCGGACAGCTGCCCAGCAAACCCGTGGCCAACGGCACCAGGCCCAGCCAGCCCCACGGCGTGCGCGGTCCCACGAACACCAGCGCCAGCACCACCAGGCCCAACACCACCCGCACCACCCGCTCCACGACGTGCTCATTGGTCGGGAAGATCTTCTCCAACATGACGCTCTCCTTGGCTGCGCGGCACGCCCGTGCCGTGGTTCCTGCCCGGAGAGAGCCCGGGGAGCGCGAGCAGGATTCACCTTGGAGATCGCGCAAGATCCGCGCGCGTGGTGGGGCGTGCGCAACCCATGCGTCGACAAGGTTCGCGACGCGGATCGTGTCGACGTGGAAGCGCCCGTGCCCTGCCCCTGCCCGTGCCCGGCTTGAGGGCCCCGTCGGCAGCAGGGGTTCCCCACGACCACCGCGGCACGGCGGGTTCCCGACAGGCGGGCACGGGCGCTTCCGCGTCGACAACCGACCGACCCGGTGTCTAACGCGCGCGCCAGGCCAGCCGCAGGTGCCCGGCCACCGTGGCCAGCAGCGCCCCCACGCCCAGGGCCAGCACCAGCAGGGATCTCCCGTCGTCATGGCCGGTGGCCACCGCCATCAGCTCCCACTGCATCAGGCACAGCAGCCACACCACCAGGGTGCGGATCCAGCGGAAGAGGCTGCGCAGGATGTCGTCCAGGGATTGCGCGTGGCGAGGCAGGGCGCGCGCGGGCTGACGGACGAGCGCATGCAGCAGGACCAGCGGCGGGGTTCCCAGCGCGGGCAACAGAAAGAGCGCCGCGCGCGAGCCCCAGGCGTCCACCTCCCCGGTCAGTGTCAGGTGCACCGGGATCCGCTCCGGCAGCCATGGCCAGGCCAGCACCGGCCCCAGCCAGCACACCAGCAGCCCCACCACGGAGGCCGCGTCCAGCACCTGCGCGCTGATCCGGGGCAGGGCCGGCGGCCCCCACGCCTTCACGGTTGCCATGCCACGACGTCCCCGGGGCCCTCCTGGTGGCCCGCTTCCGTCGGGGATGTAGCGGGTCGGGACGCCACGGGCCGTGGCCTCCTCCGGTTGACGTCGGTCACCCTGCGCAACGTGAAACTTGACGCACCCGGTCATGTTGATGTTTAAGCTGCACGTCCCCATCAACCGGCCGTCGGTGAATGCGGGCATTCAAACTGCGACCTGGAGGAATGAAGATGAAGCGCGTGGTGCTTGCCTTGTCGGCGCTGGCCTTGGCGACCGCGGTGGCGTGTGGTGGTAGCAAGGAGGCCAAGAAGGAGGACAAACCCGTGGAGGCTGCTCCCGCTGCGGCCGCCGACGCTGGTGCCGCTCCGGCCGCTGACGCCGATGGTGGCGCTGCTCCGGCTGCTGCTCCGCAGTGATCAACGCGGTTGTCGGTTGAAGGAAGCCGCGGTCTGGGAACCCTCCCGGCCGCGGCTTTTCATTTGGGCCCCATCCTGACGGCGCCAGAGCCAAGGGGAGCCATCACTCCGTCGGGGCGCAGCGTCACGCCGACTCGGCGCGGCGCTTGAGGCAGGCGGCCCACGCGTCAAAGCTGGGCTGCAGGTCGGGCATCTTGCTGGTGATGGGGCCGGAGAGCCAGCCGCTGAACTCCTCGCGGGTGTGGAATTCCACCGCGCCGCCGCCCTTCTCCTCCAGCGTGAAGGTGCGCGCGCCCTTGAACATGCCCAGCGGCGCGGAGAACGACCACACCATGCGCTGCGGCGCCTGCATCTCCGAGACCTTGGCGGGGAAGGCCCGCTTGGGGTCCAGCGTGGTCCAGATCTTCAGGGACTGGCCCGGGGAGATGGTGCCCTCAATCTTCGTGATGGTGGTGTTCCACGACGGGTACGCGGCGGCGTCGGTGAGGATGGCCCAGATCTTCTCCCGCGGCGCCTGGATGGTGATGCGTGCCTCAAAGCTCTTCATGTGTCCCCTCCGGTGGTCTGACGGAAAAGTGCGCCTGAGCCTGTCACGACGCTCGCGCGGACGGAAAGCGCTCAGTCCGGGTTGGTCTCGCGCCACGTGGGATTCACCAGGCTGTTGAGCACGTGGTCCTCCCACGCGCCGTGGATGCGCACGTACGCCGCGGCCAGGCCCTCCCGCTGGAACCCCAGGCGCTGCAGCACGCTGGCGCTGCGCAGGTTGCGCGGCATGTGGTTGGCCATGATGCGGTGCAGGTTCATGACGTCGAAGACGTGGTGCACGCTGAGCTGCAGCGCGCGCGTCATGATGCCGCGTCCCTGCGCGCGCTCGTCGAGGCTGAAGCCCAGCATGCAGGCCTGGAAGGGGCCTCGGATGATGTTGGTGTAGTTGATGACACCCACCACCGTGTCCGGCGCGTCCCGTTCCACGACGACAAGTCGCAGCGCACGGTCACCCCGCAGCTCCGCCACCGCCTGCACCGCGCGACGGGTCCAGTGCTCCACCGTGTAGAAGTCCGACGGGCGCAGCGGCTCCACCGGCTCCAGGTGCGCGCGGTTGCGCACGTAGTACTGCAGCACCGCGTCCGCCGGCATGAGCGACAGGGCCAGCACCTCGAGCGTGTCGGAGGTGAGGCGGGGGAGTGCGGGATCCATGGCAATCATCTCCGTCGAGCGGGAGCATGTTTAGTTTGGAGCGGTTCCAAGGAACAGAATGCCGGCGCCACGGGGGAAGCTGTCGGTGTCGCGGAATCGCAGACAAGAATGGACAGGAATGGCTGCGCCACGGAGAACTCGGTCGACGTCGTGACCCCGCGGCGCATTTGGTTGTCAAAAGCGGGTTCAATGGCCCGTGGCGCGACCATTCCTGTTTGCGACTGCGCGGCCACGGGCCTTCACTGCGCCGGTGGCTGGTTCACCCTCCGTCACGGTCAACCTCACCGGGAACCGCTGCAGCCCGGACGCGTGGACCCCGGGGCACGGGGCACGGGTGCCCCACGTCAGGAGGCGCGGATGTCACCTCACCGCGGTCCGGCCGCGGTCTGACGCGCCGTTCTCGAGGGAGCGCCCACTCCGTGCCCGGTGGCTTGCGGCTGGCACATCGCTCGCAATCGCCGGACGGAGGCCCGCCAGCCTGCGGGTCCAACGCGGAGCGTGACGTCATGTTCGCACGACCTCTCCATCTCGCCGCCCTGGTCCTGGCCACGGCAACCATCATCACCGTCCACGCCAACGGTTCCCAGCGGAAGGCCGGCACCGGACTGGCCTGGCTGCTCGCCGACATGTTGACGACGTTGAGCACCGACCAGGCCAACAGTCCCCGGGTGAAGCACCGCCTGGAGGACGAGGCGCGCGAGCTGGTGGTGCTTTCCCGTCACGACCACGGCGAGCGCATGGCCGGTGATCCCACGGCGCGGACCATGATGGACCTGCTGGAGTCGGAGTCGCGCGAGGTGGAGTTCGCCGTCCGCGAGGGGCGGATGCCCTACGCGCGCCGCCTGCTGGTCAACGTCTCGCGCAGCTGCGTGGCCTGTCACACGAGCGCGCAGGACGAGCCCCTGTACGTGACCCCGCAGCTGCTGCGACGCGCCGAGGGGCTGCGTCCCTTGGAACGGGCTCCGCTCCTCCAGGCGCTCCGTCGCTACGACGAGGCGGCCAGCGTCTACGCCTCGGTGGTGCGCGACGAAGGTGCCCCGCCCCGGGAGCGGAGCCGCGCGGCCGAGGAGGGATTGGCCCTGGCGGTGCGGGTGCAGCGTTCCGCCCCGGCGGCGCGGGCGGTGATCCAGGCGGTGATGGAGTCGCACGGGACGGCGGCGTCGCTGCGGGAGAGCGCAGCGTCGTGGTCCCGCGCCGTGGAGGCATGGGAGGCGGAGGCTTCCGACGGAGCGCGCCCCACCGAGGCACAGCTGGCCGACAACGCCCAACGTCTCGTCGCGGAAGGCATGGCCGTCACCAACGAGGGGAACCCCGGCGCCGGCGCGGTCCAGCTCCACCGCGCGGCGAACATGGCGCACGAGCAGCTCGCCCGGTTCCCGCAGGGAGCCCGCGCGGCGGAAGCTTCCTACGTGCTGGGCGTGGCGTGGCGTGAGCTGCCGACCCTGTCCGAGTGGTTCGTCCATCCTGCGTTCCTGGACCGCTGCGTGCGCATGGCGCCGCACACGCCCGTGGCCAAGGACTGCGCCCGGGAATACGAGGTGTCCATGACCGAGGAATTCCGTCCCGCCGCCGGCGAAGCGTTGCCGCGCGAGGTGGCGCACCGTCTCAGTGTGATCCAGGCGCTGTCACGTTAGTTAGGAACGGACCTAATAGACCACCCGCTTCGTGAAGCACGCAGTGACGGTCAGCGGACGGGGTCCATGGGCATCTTCATCCGCACGCCCTGCTCGATGATCGCGGCGGCGTCGAGGCAGAGATCCTCACGCCACAGGTCGGCGTAGATCTGGATGCTGGTGGGCAGGCCGTTGACCACGCCGGTGGGCAGCGCCACGCACGGCAAGCCCAGCGCGTTCCCCGGCAGCATGAAGCGCGTGGTGTCCTTCAGCAGCTCCAGCCCCCGCCGCGGGTCCAGGTCGGAATCCACCGGCCACACCGCGGTTCCCCAGTTGGGGCCAATGGCGACGGTGTACTCCGTCAGGAAACCCGACCACGCGCGCATCAGCCGGGAGCGCTCGGCGTGGATGCGGTGGTTGGACGCCTTCTCCAGCTCGGCGGCGGCGCACACACGCAGCATGTGCTCATACAGCGGCGCGGACACCACCGGCTGCAACAGCGGCATGACGACGGAGTAGTCGGTGGCCACCAGCTTCAACCAGACCTCACCCACGCGGTCCACCTCCGGCGGCGCGTCCTCTTCCACCGTCCATCCCGCCGCTTCCAGCAGCGCGCCGGCGCGGCGGATGGCGGCCACGGTCTCGTCGGGAAGCCGGGCGCCGGGGAGCGAGGTCACCAGCGCGGCACGCAGCTCCTCCGGTGGTGGGCCGCGCAACGGTGCGTCGACGGAGCGCGGGTCCCGGATGTCCCGTCCCGCCAGCACGGAGAGGACCAGGGAGAGATCCGCCACCGAGCGCGCCAGGGGGCCGGGCGCCAGCATGAGCTGCCCCGCCATCCCGAAGTCCTGCGGCTCCAGCGACGACGCGTAGGGAATACGACCCGTGGTGGGTTTCAACGTGGCCACCCCGCAGCAGTGGGCCGGCGCGCGCAAGGAGCCACCCATGTCTCCGCCCAGTCCCAGTGGCGTCATTCCCGTGGCCACCGCGGCGGCATCCCCTCCGCTGGAGCCACCCACGGTGAGCGCCCGGTTCCAGGGATTCCGCGTCCGACCGCGCAAGGGATTGTCCGTGCACAGCCGCAGTCCCATCTCGGAGGTGTTGGTGCGCGCCAGCGAAATGGCCCCCGCGGCCTTGAGGCGCTTCACGGCGGGTGCATCCAGATAGGGCAGGGCCTGGCTCAACGCACGAACGCCGTGCGTGGTGGGAGAGCCCACGCAGTCCAGGTCCTCCTTGATGGTGAACGGCACGCCGCGCAGCGGCCCATCCCCACGACGACGATCCGCCGCATCCGCCGCCGCCAGCGCCGGGTCGCGCAGCACCACCGTCACCGCGTTGATGTCGTCATTGGTCTTCTCGATGCGGGCCAGGTGCGCTTCCACCACCTCCCGGCACGACACCTGGCCGGACCGGACCAGCGCCGCGAGCTGGGTGGCGGTGCATTCGTGGAGTGCGGTCATGGTTCTTTCCGCTGGCGGTACCACGGCAGCGCAAGCTGCTCGAGCTGTTTGATCCAGGCGTCCTTGCCGTGGTTGTACGCGGCAATGTCGTCGGGGTGGAGCGCATAGACCTGGCGCTTCAGCGCTTCGTATTCCCTTCGGGCTCCTTCGTGCTCACGCAGGTAGGCGCAGAAGGCCAGGTGCCGGTCCACCTGCGGGTCGTCGACCTGGTAGATGTGGATGTTGTGGGTGCGGTACCCGTCGTGATCGCGGGTGAAATAGCGTCGTCCGGGGAGACCACACTCCCCCCACGCCTGGTAGCCGGCGGCCTGCAGCTTCGCGTTGTGTTCGTCCATGCGCGTGAGGTCGCGGACGAGCGGAAGCAGGTCGATGATGGGCTTGGCGGCCAGGCCCGGGACCGAGGTGCTGCCGATGTGATGGATGCCGACGAGCTCCTCGCCGAGGAGGGCTCCCAGGCGCTCGGCCTCCCGCGCGAACCGGGCCGGCCATTCCGGCGAATACTCCGTGAACGTGTAGCGGCTGGCCATCCCTGCTCCCGTCCCTCCGTCGTGGCGCTCCCGCAGGATACCCGGGATGGGCGCCAGTGCGAGCGGTGTGGTCCGCGCCCGCGTCAGGGACGTGCCGGGTGGGGCCACCTCGTCATGAAGTGGCACGAGGCGGGCCTTCAGCGGTCCAGGAGGTTCCGCAGCCGGTGCGCCAGCGTCTCCACCGTGAAGGGTTTGGACAGCAGCGGCTCGCCGGTCTGCGCCAGGTCGTGCACGGTCAGCGCGCGGTCGGTGTAGCCGCTCATGAGCAGGACGCGCACGTGGGGGTGTTGCGTGCGTACGCGTTGCACCAGCGTGGAACAGTCCATCCCCGGCATGATCACGTCACACAGCATCACCTGCACGCGGTGCGGGTCCGGCGCCAGCAGCCGCAGCGCACTCTCTCCGTCGCCGGCGGCCAGCACCGTGTAGCCCAGGCGGTGCAGGGTACGCGCGGTGGCGGCCCGCAAGGACTCGTCGTCCTCCACCAGCAGCACCGTCTCCGTGCCGCGCGGCAACGTGCTCGTGGCGTTGGTGGCGCTGGGGCTGGTGGCCGGCCCGTCATGGCAGGGGAGCCGGACGTGGAGGGTGGTGCCCTGACCGGGCGCGCTGGTCACGCGGATGTCTCCGCCGGCCTCCTGGATGATGCCGTAGCAGGTGGCCAGCCCCAGCCCGGTGCCGCGTCCCTTCTCCTTGGTGGTGAAGAACGGCTCGAAGATGTGCTCCATGACGTCGGGAGTCATGCCCGTCCCGGTGTCCCGCACCTCCAGCAGCACCCAGGCCTGCTCTCCGCCGGGCGCAACTTGCCGGTCGCTGCGGGTGCGGATGGTGATCCGGCCGCCCTGCGGCATGGCGTCGCGCGCGTTGACCGCCAGGTTCATCACCACCTGCTCGAAGTGGCCGGGGTCCATGTGCGTGGTGCCAAGGCCGGGCCCCAGGTCCATCTCCAGGACGACGTCCTCCCCCAGCAGGCGGGGCAGCAGGCGGTGCATCTCGTGGAGCGCGTGGTTGACGTCGAGCGCCACCGGCTGCACCGGCTGTCGCCGCGCGAACAACAGGAGCTGGCGCGTCAGCGTGGCGGCGCGCGTGGTGGTGAGCGTGATCTCCTCCAGGCTGGCGCGCGCGGGGTGGTCCCGGCCCACGTCCTCCAGGCCCAGCTGGGCGTTGACCTGGATGATGGAGAGCAGGTTGTTGAAGTCATGGGCCACGCCGCCGGCCAGCCGACCCACGCTCTCCATCTTCTGCGCATGGCGCGTCTGCTCCTCCAGCTCCCGGCGCTGCGTCACGTCGGTGAGGAGGCCCTGGCGGTAGGAGGTGGCGTCGGGGAGGAAGACCGCCTCGTCGCGCAACCAGATGACGCGTTGGTCCCGGGTGAACATCCGGTACTCACTGGTGAAGGGCGCGCGGGCGGAGAGGGCATGCTCCAGCGTCGTAAGCACGCGGTCACGGTCGTCCGGGTGGAGTTGTTGCGTCCACCGCTCCGGCGTGCCGGTCCATTCCCCGACGGAGAATCCCAGGACCCGCTCCACCTGCGGGCTCATGTACACCACGCGGCCGGGCAGCTCCGGGGTGACCACGTAGGTGACGGCGGGCAGCTGCTCCACCAGCGTGCGCAGGCGCGACTCGGCGGCACGCAGCTCCGCGGTGCGCCTGGCCACGCGCTCCTCCAGCGTGACGTTGAGGGAGCGCAGTGCCTCATTGGCTTCACGGAAACCGCGCAGCGCCATCTCGAAGGGGGCCAGCACCTCGGCCAGCAGGTCCCAGGCCCGTCGCCGCAGCTCGGCGCCGTCGCTGCCCACCAGGCTGGTGTGGATGACCTCCTCGTGCAGCGCCAGGACGTCCAGGATGCCCAGCCCTTCCGAGACCGCGCGTCGTCCCAGCTGGTAGGCCCGCTGCAGGTCCGCTTCCCGGGCGCCCTCCTGGCTTGCCACCAGCGCGTGGTGATACGCCGCCTGTATGGCCGTGGGTCTGCTCATGCGGGCTCCCCCGGTAGCGCGCCACCAGCGTCAACGCGTCGTCCTGGCCGCTGGCGTGGGTGGCCAGGATGCGCTCCGCGGTCTCTTCCGGCGTGTCCGCGCCCTTTCATCGGCCATCGGCCCACTTGGTCATGACAATGGTGGTGCCCACACCCACGCGGGACTCAATGGAGAACTCGTCCATGAGTCGGCGCGCTCCCGGGAGCCCCAGGCCCAGCCCGCCACCGGTGGAATAACCGTCCTGCATGGCCAACTCCACGTCGGGAATGCCCGGCCCGGAGTCACGCGCGGTGACGCGCAGGGCGGAGCGTGGGCCATCCGCCACGATCACGAAGGTCATCTCCCCACCCTGCGCGTAGGAGATCATGTTGCGCGCCACCTCGGAGATGGCGGTGGCAATGAGCGTGAGGTCCACGCGGGAGAAGGGAAGCCGCGTGGCCAGGTCCTTCCCGGTCTGACGCGCCGCCAGGATGTCGGCCTCATGGTAGACGCGCACGCGGGTTTCAGTCGTCATACCGGACCTTTTCTGCGTGGCGTCGCAGGGCCGCCAGGCCGTGGTGGCGCTCCCTCCCGCTCCGCCATCTGCGCCGGGGTGATGCCCTGCACCATGCGCTGGAACACCTCCGTCCCGGCGCGGACCTTGCGCCTGTCCCCTGCCTCCGCTCCCGAATCGGCTCGAAGGTTGGCCAGTTTTCGCGCATGGCCGCGCGGTCTGCTTCCGTGAGGATCAGGCTCGAGGTCATGGGCATTCCCCCGTCGACAAGTCGTCTCCACGGACTGTTCCCGGTCGACGCGGCAGCCTCCTACGAGGCCTCGGAATTGGCAAGCGGTCGAGCTTAGGGATCCGATCCTGACGAAATGTTCGGATGTCTTCCTATCCAGGTGGGAACGCGGCCGATGACCTGCGGCGAGGGCACGGGACAGGGTCTTCCGCCCTCCGTGGGTGTTCCACACGGCAGCTGTCTGCCGGTCGGGGGCGCTTCAGCCGCGTGATCCGCCTTTGCTTCCGGCCGCCCAGGCCACTCCGCGCGGATGCACGGTTGTGACCCACTGCGGGCGTCGGCGTCCCAGGGTGCCTGCTGCCCGAACCCGGCTGCGCAACGCGCGGGAGCCGTACCCAAGATCCAGGTTGACAGACTTACGGCGTAAGGCTAGTTTGGCTTACATCGTAAGGGCCCGGGCGGACAACCCCACCAACAGGAGGAGCGAGAGATGAACAGCACCCGGAAGAACGAGGGAATGGCGTGGCCCGGTTCCAAGCGGCCACTGCAGATTGGATTGCTGGTTTGTGCAGTGGGCCTGGGCGCCGACGTCGGGGCTCAGACCAAGGCGTGGAGCACCACCCAGACTGACAACGGCAAGACCACCGTGAAGTACCACGTCACGGAACGCACCGACGAGAACGGTTCTCGCGTGCCCTTGATCGAGTACGTGGTCACCACCACTGACAACGTGAGCATGCAGAAGTGCGTGGCGCTGATGAAGGACGTGTCACGGCACAAGGATCTCGCCATCGCGGATGCCAGCGAGAAGGTGAAGACCGTCTCCGACAACGAATGGATTGTCTACTACTACCTCAGCGCGCCGGGACCGATACCGGACTCCGACATCGTCGCCAGGATGACGCTGGCGGAGGACGCAACGGAGAAGACGGCGGTATTCACCCAGACTGCCGCGCCCTCCCTATACGAGAAGAAGGGCGTCAAGCGCTTCAGTCTCTACAACATGACGTATCGGTTCAAGGACCTGGGGAACGGCCAAACCGAGGTGACGCTCAACGCAGCAATGTCCCCGGCGATGAACGTTCCACTCTGGCTGATCAAGGCCTCGTTCCCCGACTCCGCCACCAAGGTCGTCCGGAACATCGTCACGCTTGCCAGGAAGTAGGCGCGGAGAATCAAGCAACCCTTGAGGAGGATGCATGAAAGCGATTGTGTACGAGAGATACGGAGCGCCGGATGTCCTTGAGCTGAAGGAGGTGGCAAAGCCTGCGCCCAGGGACAATGAAGTCCTGATCAGGGTCCGCGCCACCACGGTCACCGCCGGGGATTGGCGGGCGCGAAGTCTGCAATTGCCCGCGGGCTTTGGTCCGCTGGGGCGCCTGGTTTTTGGGTTCACCCGACCCAGACAACCCGTCCTGGGGACCGAGCTTGCCGGTGAAGTCGAAGCGGTGGGCAGGGACGTGCGCGCGTTCAGGGTGGGTGATCACGTCTTTGCGTACGCTGGCGCGGGCATGGGCTGTCACGCCGAGTACAAGTGTATGCCGGAAGACGCTGCGGTGGCGCGCAAGCCGGCAAACCTGACGTGGGAGGAAGCCGCGGCCATGTCCTTTGGCGGAACCACGGCTCTGTCATTCTTCCGGAGAGCACGTCTTCAGCGCGGGGAACGGGTGCTCATTGTTGGCGCCTCGGGAGGAGTAGGCACCGCGGCGGTGCAGCTGGCCAGGCACTTTGGTGCGGAGGTCACCGGCGTGTGCAGCACCGCCAACGTGGAACTGGTGCGGTCCCTCGGCGCCAACCGCGTCATGGACTACACGAAAGAAGATTTCCTGGCGAACGGCGGGACCTACGACGTCATCGTCGACACGACGGGCACGGCCCCGTTTTCCCGCAGCCAACATGCGCTGGGTGACGGCGGTCGTCTCTTGCTGGTTCTGGCCGGGCTGGGTGAACTGCTCCAGGCGCCCTGGGTGTCGCTGACCAGCAACAAGAAGGTCATCGCCGGGCCCGCGGCCGGCAGTGCGGAGGAGTTGCGTTTCCTGGCCGCGTTGGCGGAGGCGGGAGAGTTCAAACCGGTCATCGATCGGCGCTACCCGTTCGAGCAGATGGCCGACGCGCACCGTCACGTGGACACCGGGCACAAGCGGGGAAACGTCATTGTCACCCTGGCGGCATGACGACGGAATTCCGCCTGACGCCGAGCCTTGCCCAATGGCCGGTCTGGGTCTTTGCGCCGGGCACTCTCTTCGAGATCTGCATCGGGGGATGGCTGCTGGTGTGCGGCGTGAACGTGGCTCCGGCGGCCCGCCGTGGCGTCGCGGCAGATCCCGGTGCAGGCCTGGTTCCCCGGTCAATCTGAATGGGAACCACTGCAATCAGGGCGAATCGTCGCCATCATTGGCCATCAGGTTCTGATTGTTGCCCGGCCTCGACGATCAGAGAGCGTTGCGTGCGTAACGCTGATGTCCTGCATGGAGACCATGGGAAACGACACCCACAGTAGACCCCGAGAAACCTGCCACCACGACATCCGCACCACGACGAAGATCTCGAGCGCGGGCGTTCTCCTTCCCCAAAGCTCAAGACATGCGCTTGCTGGCGGCCTAAGGGGTTAGGGGCTGCGTGAGAACAAGATGCCCAGTTGGGGTTGCGGACGTCGTGAGCGGACCACGACCTGGAGTGCGGCGGGCCCTCGCCGCCCTGGCCAGCGCCGAGCGCGTTCACAACGGGCCGAACAAGCCCTGGGGCTCCATGACGTCGGGCGAGGCTCTGCCTCGTGGCGCGTGGACCCTTGACAGTTGTCCAAACCGCGCGACGCTGACCAGGGCGGCGAGGGCCCGCCGCACTCCAGGTCGCGGTCCACTGGAGGCGATCAGGACCAGATGGGCTAACCTATCTTGACTCAGCCCCTTAGGAAGGGCTGGCGCGATGGAGGGGAAGGTCCGGGGAGGAGCCTCTGCGCCGTGTCCTGGACCGTGCGAGCCATCCTCCCCATCAAAGGACAACGGGCCTGGCACTTCCGGCCACGACATGGAATGCAGCGGCGTGGTGACGTCGTCTTGAGACGCGAGACGTTTGCGTCGGGGGCGAAACCCACCCTACAGTCCCGCGAAGTGACGCCGTGGGGGGCAGCATGACGCCATGGAAGAGACACCTCGCGGTCCTGGCCCTGAGCCTGGCAACGGGTTCGGTGCTTGCCGCCAACGTGAAGAAGGAGGTTGCGGATGGCCGGGCAGCCTACCTGGATGGAGACCTGCGCACCGCGCTCTATCGCCTGACCGAGGCCCAGCGCGCCGCCGAGGTGGACGAGGACGACCTCGTCGTCATCCACTGGTACTCGGGTGCTTCGTTGTATGGCCTGGGTCGTCCGCGCGCGGCGGATGATGCCTTTGACGCGCTGCTGCGCATCCGTCCGCTCTACGCGCCGGACCGGATGGAAACCCCGCCGGACCTGCGCGCCGCCTTCAGCGCCCGCGCACGCCTCTACCAGCAGCAGAATGGCGTGACCTTTGGCCTTCCCACGTTGCGCGGCGCCAACATCACCGTGCCCCTCTCCGGGCCCATCGACGCGGTGGCCAGGCTGGTGCTCTTTGCGCGTCCCGCGGGCACTCCCACGTATCGCTCCTTTGACCTGACCCTGGAGAAACAGGAGGGCACGGCCATCATCGGGGACCGTGCCATCTGGGAGAACGCGCTCAAGAAGGGAAAGCTGGAGATCGTCCTGGAAGCGCGTCGCGACAATGGTGTGCCGCTGTCCCGCGCTGGAGATGGCACCCACCCGCTGGAGGTTCCCCTCACCCCGCAGCAGTGTGAAGCGGCCCTGAGCGCGCTCACCGCGCCGCCACCTTCCCCCGCTCCCGCTCCCCCCACTCCCCCCGCGCCGTCCCCACGACCTGCGCCTGCGAGC
>JBFMGU010000004.1:0-93133 GCA_040752415.1 Myxococcota bacterium | reverse complement strand
TGTCGACGCGGGAGCGCAGCCGGAGGCGCCCCTGAACGCCCAGGTGGAGCGGAACGCCTTGAAGGACGCGCGGAGCCCGTACCTGGCGGCCAACGCGCAATCGCCGGTGTTCTGGAACCCCTACCACCCCGATGTGTGGAAGCTGGCGCGCAAGACGGGTCGGCCGGTGCTGATCAGCGTGGGCGCCACCTGGTGCATCCCCTGCCAGGCCATGGACGAGAGCGCGTTCAAGGACCCGGAGGCGGTGCGGATCATCAACAGCGGGTACGTGGCCGTGAAGGTGGACGCGGCGGAGCGCCCGGACCTGGACGCGCGGCTGCAGGAAGTGGCGCAGGTGATCTCCAAGCGCAGCGGCTGGCCGCTGAACGTGGTGTTCTCCCCCGACGGGCTGCCGCTGTTCTCCGCGCTCAACGTGCCGGCCCGCGCGGAGGGCGCGCTGGCGGGGCTGGCGGAGGTGCTGGGGAAGCTGCTGGAGGATTTCCGTCGTGGGCGGGAGGACCTGCTGGCCGCCGCGCAGCAGAGCGCACGCCAGCTCACCGCCGCCGCGCCGTGGCTGCCGCCGGAGGGCGGGGCCGACGCGCTGTGGAAAGCGCCACTCAAGGACCTCGAGCAGCGGTTTGACGCCGAGCACGGCGGACTGAAGGGCGCGCCCAAGACGCTGCACCCGCGCATGTACGCACTGGCCTTGCACGCGGGCCGGGAGTGGGGTGACGCCGAGAGCCTGGACCGCGCCACACGGACGCTGACCGCGGTGTGTCGCGCCTCCATCAACGACGTGGTGGGCGGCGGCTTCTTCCGCATGGCGGAGGACGAGGCGTGGAACCGGCCCTCCCTGGAGAAGCTGGCGGTCCAGAACGCGCTGATGCTGGAAGCGCTGCTGGACGCCTACGCCATCACGCAGAGCGGGATGCTGCGGGGCTGCGCGCAGGGCGTCCTGCAGTTCGTGGCGCAGTACCTGACGTGGCCGCTGGAGGTGAAGAAGCCGCAGCTCCCGCCGGGCAAGGCGCCGCCGCTGGGCCAGTCCCTGGATGAGATCAAGCACATCATCTTCGGCGACAGCGTGGGTGGCACGCCGGACCCGGGCAGCTACGGGCTGTTCTACTCGTGGACGCTGCCGGAGGTGCGGGAGCTGCTCCCCGCCGATCTCGCCCGGGTGGCGGAGGTGGGCTACGGGCTGAAGGAGCAACCCGGCACCTTCCCCAACCTGCCCATGCGCAACCTGCCGCGCCTGGCGCTGGCGGGCGACGAGCTGGACGTGGCGCTGGGCAGGAACAAGGGCAGCACGGCCATGGAGGAGCTGGAGGAGGCGCGCAAGAAGCTCAACCTGGCGCGCGCCGACCGCGTCCCGCCACCGGTGGACACCACCAGCTACGCGGAGAGCGCCGGTCACCTCATCCGCACGTTCCTGGCGGCGTCACCGACGTTGGGGATTGCCGCGCCGCGGCTGGCGGCCATTGAGGTGCTGGAGTCCTGGGTGCGCTTTGGCTACCGCAAGGGCGGCGGCTTTGCGCACGGCCTGGACCCGCGCGGTTTCCCCTTTGGCGTGGCCACGCTGGGCGACCAGGCCGCCATGATCCGCGCGCTGGTGGAAGGCCACCTGCACAGCGGCGACCAGCGCTACCTGGAGATGGCCCTGGACACCGCCGAGCTGGTCCACCGCGCCTACCAGCATGCCAGCGGCGCCTACATGGACAGCGTGCCGTCCCCGCAGGAGCCGCCGGTGCTGTTGGCGCGCGGTCGCTCGCCCTTTGACGGCGACGCGCCCGCGGCCAACGCGGAAATGGCGCTGGCGCTGCTGGATTTGAGCGACGTCACCCGGCGTCAGGACCTGCGCGCGCGCGCGGGCATGGTGATGGCGGCGTTGGCGCGGGAAGCGCTGGGCGGCGGCGTGCGGAGCGCCAGCTGGGGACTGGCGGCGTGGCGTCTGCTGAACCTGCCCATCCAGGTGGTGCTGGTGGAGCGCAATCCGGGTCGCGGGACGGTGGCCATGACGGACGCGGTGCTGGGGGCGCGTCGACTGGGCGCGGCGGTCTACCACGTCAACGTGCGTCAACCCGGCGCCCCGGAGGGCTCCCCCACCGGCGCACCGCGCGCGTACGCCTGCGCCAACAGTGACTGCATGCCGCCCACCGAGGACGCCCAGACGCTGCGCAACCAGGCCCTGGTGCTCCGCCTGCCCACCGCGCGCCCCACGCCCTGACGCGGTGTGCCTCCCACACGCGCCGTGTGGCGCCCCCACACCACCACGGTGTGATGCCGAGTCACGCCCCTGACATCCCTGTCATGCCCGCGGCGCGGCCCTCCGCGGGCACGCCAAGGGCGCCGGCACGGCGACGGAGGAAAAGCTGCGGTTGGCTTTGCGCGTGCATATAACTTGAGCATGCAGGCACGGGTCTCTCCCAGCAGGCAGCGGCGTGTGGCGCGGGCGTTGAGCCGTCGCGCGGCGGACTGGGAGTGGCCGGGCGCAGCCGAGCTGGTGGCCATGCTGGTCTTCTTCCTGGTGGTGGCCAGCGCCGCCCTGGGCATGCTGCTGCGGGTCATCCACCCGCGGCGCGCGCGGAAGGTTGTTGCGCAGGCCGTGCAGGAGGCCGCCCAGCAGGTGCAAGCCGCGGCGGAGCAGGTTCAGGCGGCCGCGGAGCAGGTGCAGGCGGCGGCGGACAATGCGCTGCAGCCCTCGGAGCGCGCGGGCAAGGTCGGCTCCGAGGTGGTCGGCTGAGTACCTGGCCAGAGCTTCCTTCACATCTGGGAAGGCCCGTTGAGCCCGGACAGCTGGATTCAAAGCGGTATTTCAGACCGCACTCCCAAAGGTGCGGGCACCGCGGCTGCGCTTTCATCGGATTGCCCGCACCGCGGCTGCTCGTCGGGAAACTCTGCGTGCCGGCTTCTCCGCCCAATGGGATGGGCGCGGCCGGCGCTTTGGGAGTGCGGTCTGAAATACCGCTTTGAATCGAGCTGTCCGGGCTCAACGGAGCCTTCCCAGACGTGAAAGAACTTCTGGCCAGGTATTTGGGCCCGGCAACGCCCCCAGTCCTCCCGCCGCGACGGCTCGTTCTGGCCACAGCCCCTTGGCGACGCAAAATCGCTGAACGTAGCGGCCGTACCGGAACCCCCTGGTCATGCAAGGAAACGGGGTTCCGGTGTGTGCAGGGACCCCTCTGGTGGGCAAGGCAGCGCGTTTCCGGGGCGTGCAGGGACCCCACTGGCGGGCAGGACAGCGCAGTTCCGGTGCGTGCAGGGACCCCACTGGCGGGCAAGACAACGCGGTTCCGGTGCGTGCAGGGACCCCACTGGCGGGCAAGGCAGCGGGGTTCCGGTAGGTGTGGGAACGCCACGGGCAGGCAAGACGCCGGCGTTCCGGTACGAGTGGGGCCCCTTGGCAGGACGGCGCAGCTCCGTTGGACCCTGCAGCGTGGCGACGAGCCGGCCGGGACTTCCGCCGGGTCGTTGTTTCAGTGGGAGGAGACCAGCGTGCCCTTGAAGGCGCCGCCGGTGGGCCCCACGTCCACCCCCGTGTCCAACGCGAAGTAACCGCTCTTGGCCAGGCGCAACGTGTGGCGACCGGGCGCCAGCGGGACGGTCACGGGCGTCACGCCGCGTGCGTGCCCGTCCACCTGCACGTCGGCGCCGGAGGGTTCCGACTCAATCCGGAAGTCCACCGCACCCGCGGGCGGCGGAGGCGCTTCCACGCGCGGTGGCGGCGGGCAGCCGGCCAGCAACAACACTGCGCCGAGCCCCAGGGACAGGGCCACCTGGCATGGAAGCCGGAGCAACACGCGAGACATGAGGAACCCCTTGCCGTGGGCGGCGGCGAATCCTACGCCAGCAGGCGGCAGACCTGACAGCCGGGAAGGCAGGAGTGGGATGGGCACGCGCATCCACACGCTGGAAGTGGGGCTGGGACGGAACCTGACCTACCTCATCGTCGACGAGGACACGGGGGAGGCAGCGCTGGTGGACCCGGCGTTCGAGGCGGACCGCATCCTGCGCTGGGTGCGTGAGAATGCCCGCGCGCTGCGTCACGTGCTGGTCACGCACACGCACATGGACCACGTGGAGGCGGTGGGCGCGGTGGCGCGGGAGACCGGCGCCGACGTGCGGGTGCACGCCCTGGAAGCGGACAAGCTCCCCGACGACGTGGACCGCGCGCTGGTGCGCCCGCACCAGAGCGACCCCGCGCTGCGACTGGGAGAGACCGTCATCACGGGCGTGCACACGCCGGGGCACACGCCGGGAGGAACCACGTACCTCACCGGGATGTACGCGCTCACGGGTGACGTGCTGTTCGTCAACGGGTGCGGCCGGGTGGACCTCCAGGGCGGTGACGCCGACGCCATGTTCCACTCCCTCTACGACGTCCTGCTCGAGCTCCCGCCCGAGACCATTGTCCTGCCCGGCCACGACTACGGACCCCGCACGCGCTCCACCTTGTGGGACGAAGCACGGGAGAACCCCTACCTGAAGTACCGCGGCAACCAGGATGGCTTCCGCGACTTCCGTCTCAACAGCCGCATGGGCAAGCGCATCGTCCGGTGACGTCGGGGACGGCGCACCAGGCCGCCCCACCGACGCACAATGCCGGCAACAGCGCGGGTGGAATGCCACTGCTGGCAGGGAAGACTCCGCGTTGACACTGCGCGGGCGCATCCCTTACGCCCAGGGCAGCGGGGGGGCGCATGGGCGAAGTGAGCAGGCTGTCCGACGGGTCCACGGCGACGCACGACGCGGTGGTCTTCGAAGCGCACGGCGAGACGCGCGTGTTCCGGTCGGTCAGTCAGGGCGCCACCCGCGTCACCGGGCACCCGCCGGAGCGCTGGCTGGCAGAGCCGGAGTTCTGGCTCAAGCACATCCACCCCGACGACCGCGCGCACACCGCCGCCGAGCAGGCGCGCGCCCTGCGCGAGGGTGGCACGCACACGATGGAATACCGTTTCCTGCGTGACGACGGAGCGTCGTGCCTGCTGCGCGATCACATGCTCATCAGCGGAGAGCGCATCCAGGGCGTGATGTGGGACGTCACCTTGGAGCGCGGGACGCTCACCGCGTTGGAGGAAAGCCGCGCGCGGTACCATGGCCTGGCGGAGACGGCGTTTGATGGCGTCGTGGTGGTGCAAGACGGGCGGGTGGTGGAATGCAACTCCGCCTTTGCCGCCATGTACGGCGCCGGGCCGGAGCGCGTGGTGGGCCGGATGGTCACGGACCTGGTGGCGCCGGAGAGCCTGCCCACCGTGCTGGCACACATGCGCGCGTCATTCCAAGGCCGCTACGAGGCGGTGGGCCTGCGGGCCGACGGGTCGCGCATTGCGCTGGAGATCTGCGCCCGGGAGTGCGTCTACCAGGGCCGCCCGGCGCGCCTGGTGGCCCAACGCGACCTCACCAACGTCAAACGCGTGCAGGCCGAGCTGCAACGGCAGACCGCGCTGTATGAAGCCATCCTGCGCGCGCAGAGCGACCTGGGTGAAGGCCTGGCGCTGGCGGACGCCGTCACCGGCAAGCTCATCCACGTCAACGACGCCATGTCCACCATCACCGGCCATGCGCGCGAGGAGCTGCTGGGGCTGCCGTCCTTGTTCGCGCTGGTCCCCCCCGACGAGAGACCGGTGATCGCCGAGCGCATGAGCCAGCGCCTGCGGGGCAACAACCCGCCGAGCCACTACGAGTCCGTGGTGGCCCACAAGGCCGGTCTGCGGGTGCCCATCGAGGTGGCGGTCAAGGGCGTGATGCTGGAGGGAAGCCCCCATTCCCTGGCCCTGGTCCGCGACGTCACCGAGCGACACCGTCACAAGCAGGCGCTGCTGCAGACCCAGAAGCTGGAGAGCGTGGGCGTGCTGGCGGGCGGCATTGCCCATGACTTCAACAACCTGCTCTCGGTCATCCTGGGCCACGCGGTGATGGCGGCGGCCACCCTGGAGCCGGAGCACCCCGCGCGGGAATGGCTGGACGGGATTGAGACGGCGAGCACGCGCGCCGCGGAGCTGTGCCAGCAGCTGCTGGCCTACGCGGGTCGCGGGAAGCTGGAGACGCGCCGGGTGGATCTCAGTGAGCTGGTGCAGGAGATGACCAAGCTGCTGCAGGTCTCCATCACGGGAGGTGCGCGGATCGAGTACGCGCTGGCGTCGGTGCTGCCGCCGGTGGAGGCGGACCCCACGCAGCTCCGCCAGGTGGTCATGAACCTGGTGATGAATGCGAACGAGGCCCTGGTGGAGGGCAAGGGAACCATCACCGTGCGCACCGGCGTGCTGCCCAGCGCGAAAGCGGACGCCGCGCAGTACTTCCCCGCCGAGACGCTGGCGGAGGGGAGCTACGTGTTCGTGGAGGTGCAGGACACCGGCTGCGGCATGGATGCGGCCACGCGGGAGCGCATCTTCGACCCGTTCTTCTCGACGAAGTTCACCGGCCGCGGCCTGGGCCTGGCGGCGGTGCTGGGGGTGGCGCGCGGACACCGGGGTGCGCTGCGCGTGGAGAGCGCTCCCGGCCAGGGCTCCCTCTTCCGCCTGGTGCTGCCCGCCGCGGCAGGCACGGTGGAGACCACCCCGGAGGCCACGCCCACGTCGTGGCACGCCCAGGGAACGGTGCTGGTGGTGGACGACGACGAGGGCGTCCGGCACCTGGTGAAGCGGGTGCT
This sequence comes from Myxococcota bacterium, assembly GCA_040752415.1. Lineage (GTDB taxonomy): Bacteria > Myxococcota > JACRCW01 > JACRCW01 > JACRCW01 > JBFMGU01. The sequence continues at coordinate 86,511 of JBFMGU010000004.1, read as the reverse complement.
GGAACGCGCGGGGCTGCAGGTGGTGGTGGCCCGCGGCGGCGCGGACGCGGTGCAGACCTACGCGGAACGCCGGGGCGCCATCACGGCGGCGGTGGTGGACCTCACCATGCCGGGAATGGACGGCGTGGAGGTGCTGCGGCGCCTGCGTGAGCTGGACCCGCGCGCGCGTGTGCTCCTGATGAGCGGCTACAACCCCGAGCCGGTGACCGAGAAGCTGGTGGCCAGCGGGAACGCGGGATTCCTCCGCAAGCCGTTCCGCCCCGAGCAGCTGCACGAGGCCATGCGCCTGCTGCTGGAGCCCGCGTCCGCTCGACCCTGAACGCCAGCACTCCCCGACGACCTCCCGTCCATGGCCGCGTCCCCGCCCGCTTGCCGCGCGCGTGTTCCTGCCTGCCGGGGCGGCGCAGGGTCCTGCCCCGTGGCCCGGACAGGCCAAGGCCCATACATCCCGGACTCAGGAGGCCCGTATTTCGCGGTGGGACGCGGGGTGACGTCGCCAAGCGTGCTCACGGGCGCAGACACACCACGGTTGCGCACCCCGTCAGGGAAGGAGGCACCAAGCGTCACCGCGCCGGCCCACCAACACCGCGGCCCGGCCATCACGGGTTGCCGCAGCGCAGGGGGGACCATGCCCCAGGGGGAAACACACGCGCATCCATCCCGACGACGCCCGCCCCGCCGTGACGACGGTGACGTGGGCAGACAGCGCCGGTTCCTGGACCAGCTCTCGCGGAATCCCGCCACCACCAGCGGGCAGCTGGAGCCCGTGGCCAGCCTGATCACGGAGTCCTGCGCCCGGCTCCTGGACGTGGAGCGGGTGGGGCTGTGGCTGTTCAACGACGCCGAGACCGAGCTGCGATGCGTGGACCAGTTCAACCTCTCCACCGGCGCGCACTCCTCCGGAGCGGTGATCCACCAGGACGAATTCCGCAGCGAGTTCCAGGCGCTGAAGGACTCGCTGTACGTCGACGCCAGCGATCCCTACACGGACCCGAGGACGGCCGGTTACGTCGAACACTACCTGCGGCCCAACAACATCACCTCCATGCTGGACGTGGTGATCCGCTTTGGCGGCAGCAACCTGGGCACGCTGTGCTTTGAGCACGTGGGCAAGCTCCACACGTGGAAGCAGCACGAGATCGACTTCGGCTGCCTGGTGGGCGCGCAGCTCTCCGTCCTGATGGAGCGACGCGAGCTCCGACGAACCGAGCGTGCCCGACGGGAAATCCAGGAGCGCCTGACGGCCACCCAGGAGCTGGACGCCCTCAAGAGCCAGTTCCTGGCCAACATCAGCCACGAGTTCCGCACGCCGCTGACGCTGCTGCTGGGACCGGTGGAGGACCTGCTCACCAGCCCGCACGACATGCCCACGCCGTGGCAACGCGAACAGCTGGAGACCACGCGGCGCGCCGCGCTCCGACTGCTCCGGCACGTGGACGCGCTGCTGGACTTCGTGCGGGCGGAGTCGGGCCGTGTCCACGCCACGTTCGAGCCGACCGACCTGGTGATGCTCACGCGGGAAGTGGTGGGCCTGTTTGAATCCGCGGTGACCCGGGCCGGGCTGCGGCTGCAGTTCGAGGCCGGGGCCCTGACGGAGCCGGCGTACGTCGACCGCGAGCTGTGGGAGAAGATTGTCCTCAACCTGTTCTCCAACGCGCTGAAGTACACGCCGCAGGGTGAGATCGCGGTGGCGCTGCGCCAGACCAGTGACTGCTTTGAGCTGGTGGTCCGCGACACCGGGATTGGCATTCCCGCGGAGGCGCTGCCCCACATCTTCGAGCGTTTCTACCGGGTCCCGAGCACGGGCGGCCGGTCCGTGGAAGGCACGGGCATCGGACTGGCCACGGTCAAGGAGCTGGTGGAGCTCCACGGCGGCGGTGTCCACGTGGAGAGCACGCTGGGGGCCGGCTCCACGTTCCGCGTCCACATCCCCACGGGGAGCGCCCACCTTCCGGCCGACCGCGTGCAGAAGGAGCCACGCCCCGCCACGACGAGAACGGCCCCACCCTGGCTGGCGGAGACGCTGGAGGCGTCGGGAGGCCCACCGCCCGCGCCGCAGCCCCCGGCCGCCGCGGAGGCCCCACGACCGGGCACGCGCGCGCGCATCCTGGTTGCCGACGACAACGCCGACATGCGGGCGTACTTCCACCGTCTCCTGGCGGAGCGCTACGACGTGGAGGTGGTGCCGGATGGCGTCCAGGCCCTGGAAGCGGCGCGCGCCCGACCACCGGCCCTGATCCTCACCGACGTCATGATGCCGCGCCTGGACGGGGTTGGCCTGCTGCGCCAATTGCGTGCCGACCCCACCACGCGCGACGTGCCGGTGGTGATGGTTTCCGCGCGCGCGGGCGAGGAGGCCGCGGTGGAGGGGCTCAGCGCGGGAGCGGATGACTACCTGCCCAAGCCGTTCTCCGCGCGGGAGCTGCTGGCGCGCGTGGCCACGCACCTGGACCTGGCGCGAGCACGTCGCGCGGCCACGGAGGCTGCCATCAAGGAGAGCTTCCTGGACATCGCGGTGCACGAGCTGCGCACCCCATTGACCAGCATCAAGCTCCGCACCCAGGTGGCGCAGCAATACCTGGAGAGCGGCAAGGGCGCCGCCGCGGCCAGGCATCTCTCGACGGTGAGCCGGTCCATCGACCGCCTGGAGCGCCTGGCGAGTGACCTGCTCAGCGTCAGCGCCATCCAGTCCGGCATGCTCTCCCTGCAGAAGGAGCGCTGCGACCTGGTGGCCCTGTGCCAGGCGGCCGCGGAGGAGGAGTCCCTGGTGCAGGAGCGGCCGGTGAACCTTCTTCTTCCCCCGTCGCCCGTGGAGCTGGTGGTGGACCCGGAGCGCATCCGCGACGTCATCCGGCACCTGCTGTCCAACGCGCTCAAGTACTCCCCGCATGACAAGCCGGTGACGCTGACGCTGCGTGAGCTCGAGAAGGAAGCGCTCATCTCCGTCCACGACGACGGGCCCGGGATTCCGCCCGACGAGGTCCCGCACATCTTCGAGCGATATCACCGCGTGCCCGGCATCGACGTCCAGGTGGGATCACGCGTGGGGCTGGGGGTGGGGCTGTTCGTGGCCAAGGCGCTGGTGGACCAGCACGGTGGTCGGATCACGGTGGACACCGCGGTGGGACGTGGCAGCACGTTCAACGTGTGGCTGCCGCGGTGAGCCCTTCCGACGACGGATCCACCTGGGGCGCGGGTCATGAGGGGTCCGGCAGGAGCGCCGTCAACGTCACCCGCAACGTGAATGGCTCCGCGGGGTGCGTGTGCACGTCGAGGACGCCTCCGGGCCGCTCTCCCGGGAGCCGCGACGCGTAGTAGTACTCGACGTCGGAAGTCTCCGCGTTGAGCAGGTTGAACAGCTCCACGGATGCGCGCCAGCGCTCGCTCAGCTCGTAACCCACCTGCGCATTGAGCCACGTTGAGGACGTGGAGCGAACGCTGTTGTCCTCGACAAGCGGCCGCGCGCCAAAGTGCCGCAGGCGCAGCGAGCCGAACAGGCCGACGAGGTCATGCACGGTCACACCCGCGGTCAGCACGCGCTCCAGGGCTCCGGGCACCCGGTCCCCCTCGGGGGCGGGCATGGTGAAACGTGCGTCGGTGATGGCAACGTCGGCGTCGAACGAAAGCCACGGCAGCGGGGAGTACACGTTGCTCCACTCCAGTCCCACACGTCGGGAGGGGCGGCTCTCTTCCGTGGTGCCCGCGTCGCCCACGAACACCAGCTCACTGCTCAACTCCAGGCCCCAGATGGCAAGCGTGGTCTGCAGACCGGGGAACACCGTGGAGCGGAACCCCACCTCCCCTCCCCGGGTGCGCACGAGCGGATCCACCGGGCCCACCGCTTCGCGCGTCTTCGGATCGACGGTGATGGTGGTGCCGCGGGCGTCGTTGCTGTGGAATCCGTAGCCAAGGTTGAAGAACAGCTCACTGCGCGCCCACGGGCCCAGCACCACCCCGAGCTTGGGAGAATGGATCAGCGCGACGCGCCTGCCGCTGTTGGCGGGGTTGTTGGAGGAGACCATGAAGAGCATCCCGTCCGCCCGCATCCCCGCCGTGAGACGAAGGAGCTGGAGCACGGAGGCCGTGGTCTCCACGAACACACCCAGACTGGACTGGAGCACCTGGTCCCTCCGGGTCAGGGAAATCTCGGTGCGCCGTTCCGTCGACGCCAGGGAGACGTCACGAACCAGGTCCGTCCGGCTCTGCGCGCCAACGCTTGCGGACACACCCAGGAAGCGACCGGCCTGCAGCCTGACCTCCTGACTGACCGCACCGCCGACGAGGTTGCGCGCGTCATGTTGATGGAACTGGTCACCGTGCACGGGGTCTTCCAGGAAGTAGGTGAAATTGGACCAGAGATTCATCTCGGACTCGACGACGTAGACGTTGGCACGTGTGGTCAGGTTTTCCGTCGAGCGGGCCCATGCGCCGCTGAGCGAGATCCGGTGCGCGTTGCCCCCATCCGACGGGTCCACGTTGCCCAGGCGGGAGATCGTTCCCGACGTGATGGCGCGCAGGGGAACCTGGTCCGTCGAGCTCCACCGTCCCTGGTAGAGCATGCCGGTGAGGTTCCACCCGTTGTCGCGGTCGCCCACGCCGTAACGCAGCACCGCGTTCACCTTCCGGAAGTCGCTGGGCAGCTCCCACGGCCCGTCGACATGCACGAGCTCCAGCGCCGTCAACAGGTGCCCACGCCCCACCCGCGGCGACGCTGCCGCAAGCACGCGCCAGTCCTTCAGCCCGGCCCGCAGGCTCAACATGTTCTCCCGGACGGCATTGCCGTAGTCGAGATGCGCCGCGCCCGCCGACGAAAAGTCTCCCTCCTGCGCGAAGTACGGACCCTTCCGGTAGCTGATCTCCTCGAGGAGCTCCGGGATGACAAAGTTGAGGTCGGTCCAGCCCTGTCCGTGGCCGTGGGTCACCATGTTGACGGGCATCCCGCCGACGTGGGTTGCGAAGTCGGTGCCGTGGTCGAGGTTGAAGCCACGGAGATAGTACTGATTCGCCTTTCCTTCGCCCGAGTGCTGGCTGATCACCATGCCCGGGATCGTCTCCATGACCTCGCCAGGACGTAGCAGGGAGCGTGCGTTGATCATCTCCCCGCCAACGGCGCCCGCCGACGCGGACTCGGCGCTGCCACGCGCCAGTCGCGCCCGGTCCTGGCGGGAGCGCACCACCGTCTGAAAGCGACTGGTCTGGGTTGGCATGAGCGCCACGCCAAGAGGCTGCTCGCCCTGGACCACGTGGCGGGTCAACACGAAAGGCTCATAGCCGCGCACGGAGAGCGCCAGGGTGTGCCTGCCGGGTGACACACTGTCGACGAGGATCTGCCCGGATTCGTCGCTGTGCACCTCGCGCGGCGCCGCCCCGTCCACCGCCACGCGCACGGAGGCGCCCGGCAGGGGCTCCCCGGTGACCTCGTCGGTCAGCACGATTCTCAACGACGTGGCAACCGGCTCGACCGGCGTGGTGATGAGGGGTGGCTCCTCGGTGAGCACGAATGACATGCGGTAGTCGATCTGGACGGGGGCAGGCTCACCGTCGATCTCCGCGGGGGAGAAGTGGAACTGGCGCACCGCGTCCATGGCCGCGGCATCAAGGTCCGCGCCCGCGCTCCCAACGACGTGGACGTCGGAAACGTGTCCCTCCTCGTCAATGGTCACCCGCATGTGCACCACGCCCTCACGTCGTTCACGCCGGGCTGACTCCGGGTACACCGCCTCCACCTTCTGCAGGATGCGCGGCGGTCTGGTCAGCGCGTGCACGTGACTGGGCGGGTGCTCTTCGGCGGGATGCTCGACGGCCTCCTCGGGCTCGTGCGCCTGGACCGAGACCGGGACCAGGAGCAACGCCAGGGCGCAAGCGAGCTTTGGCACGGGAAGACGTGACATGCGCTCTCCTCAGTCTTCCGACGTCATGGGCCACAGTCCGTACGGCCAGAACGCCGCCACCACCGCCGCAGCTCCCACGAGCGCCAACGCGGCCGCGGTGCCAAAGCTGATGTCGGCGAGCAACGCCGGGCGTTCACCTCTCACACGAGCGTCCCATTGCGCCTGCGGAGACAGGTCGGGGGCACGCGGGGAGCGAAGGCACTCGGACGCGTCGTCGAGACATGCCGGGCTGATCACGCCCACGACGCCGAAGCCGACACCCACCACCAACGCCGCGCTTGCGGCCCCTACAACGGCCCCCGCGAGGAGGAGGCGCTCAAGCCGGGTGGGACCGCCGGTGGGATCCCGTTCGAGGAGGTAGCGACGCACCGTCTCGGCGGCAGTGGGCTTGCGCTGCGGAGCGTGAGGCTCGTGGGCGTGCGAGGTGAGTGGAAGCGCCAGGATCGTGGCGCAGAGGAGACAAGGGAGCCACCGGGATGAAGGCATGACAATGGCCATGGACGCGCACAAGCACGTCAACGCAGGGCAACACGAAGTCGCCCCGCGCTCGGGGTTGCGTTTGAACTGGAGGAATCAGGACCTGGCGACGTGAGCCGGAGGACCGGTGGGCTGCACCACGTCAAAAACAACACGTCGAGCCGGGGCGCGCTGGGGAGGGAGCGCCGTGACACGCCATGTCTCCACGGGCTCCTGTTGCACGACGACCGGAGCGATGGACGGCTTCAGCGCCGCCATGAAGTGCATCAGCGAGCCGTCGCCGTGTTCGGGGGCTTCGTCGTCGTGGTCTTGGTGGGGGGGATCCGGCGGGGGCGCCTCGTGGTCGTGGTGGTGGTGGGTGCCGTCCCCGTGATGGTGGTGCGAATGCTCGTCGTGGTCGTGCGTCCGTGGGAACAACGGTGCGTCAGGGATGACTGCGCCGCCGACACCGTGGTGGTGGTCCGGCGCGTGGTGGAGGGCGTGCAGGAGCGGAATGCCCGTGGTCCCGGCCAGCAGGAGGACCAGTTGCAGCACGACGACAGCGGGGCGACGGCCGGGTGTCACTGTGGCGATCCACGACGATTACGTGCGAGCAGGCCGAACGGATCTACCTGGGATGCAGTGGCCATTCCACCGGCGTCGTGCGTCTTGCAAGGCCACCCCAAGCGCGCCTGTTCGCCGTTGGACCCGGCGCCACAGCCCGCCCACGGCACCACACCCCGCACGACGTTCCGCGCCGCTCCGTGCGACGATGTCGGCGGGTCGAAAGACAACGCCCCATCGCTCCGTGGAGGAACGACGGGGCGTTGAAGGGACGTGGACGCGCTCAGTTGCCGCAGCAGCGGATGTTGCCGCAGCAATTCACGTTGCCGCAGCACCGCACGCCCAGCTTGGGCTTGGGCGCCTCCACCTTCACGTTCTTCAGCTTGCGGGACAGGATCTTGTTCATGAAAGCCTCCTTGGCGCCGGCTCGTTTAGCCGGTCCGAAGCCTACGCTCAAGCAGGACGAAGCGGTCTTCTCGTGCTGGTCTCGGCGAGAAGTCTGCGCGCTGCGACGTCAGGCCAGGCCTGTGACGGAAGAACTTTCGTCGAATGAATCCTTGCGTTGCCCACGCCCGCCACGGTTTTCCCACCCCAACCTGAATCTCCCCTGTGCACTCCTGGAGCGGTATACCCGCAGCGTGACTGCGTTCCTTGGCGGGCCACGCCTCGCACCGCTCAACCTCGTTGGGTTCGCGACGCTGCTCCGACGGACTCCTGTCACGGTCAGGCCAACCCGCCGGCTCCTCTCCCCGCCCTGGCGTTTGGCACGGTGGTTGTACCCGGCGGGAGCTTTTCGTCTGCACGCTCCGTGCGTGGCTGCGTGATGTGATGAGCGCCCTGGTGTGGCGCGCGAAAGAGGTGCGCGATGCATGACGTTGTGGTGGTGGGTGCCGGGCCCGCGGGCTCAGTGGTGGCGGATGCGCTGCGCCGCGGTGGGCTGGACATCCTGCACCTGGAAGCCGGACCTCGCCTTGGCAAGGGCCAGGACCCGCTCGAGATCGACGAGGACACCTGGCGGTACGAAGTGTTGGGACTCCCTTTCCAGTGGATGCGCGTGCGTGCCGTGGGTGGTCGCGCACTGCTGTGGGGAGGCTGGGCGGAGCGCTTCCATCCTGCCGTCTTCCGCGACGGTCCATGGCCCTACAGCATGCGCACGATCCTGCCGTATTACCGTCGTGCGGAGGCGCTGATGGACGTCCGTCCCACGCCCGCCGCTCCGCGCTACGAGCGCGTTGCCGAGGAGCTGGGGCTCACCATCACGCCCAAGAACATGGCAACCCACCGCGGCCAGCCCTGGACCCCGTTGGCGCTGCGCACCATCCGACGCACGACGACGCGCATGATCGTGTTGTCGGTGGATGGGGATGGCAAACGCGGTGTCTCGGTGCGGGCGTGGGACGTGGCGCGGGAGCGGGAGGTCCGGCTAAGCGCTCGCGCCGCGGTGCTGGCGGCCTCTCCCGTCGAGACCACGCGCATCCTCCTGATGAGCGAGCTGCCAGGCGGGCACCGCGCCATCGGTCGGAACCTGACCGACCACATGATCGGCAGTTTCCTCCTGCTGGAGCCCCGGCCGCCGCCGCGACACGGCGCGGGAGCCGTGGTGCCGTCGGCGCTGGTGCAGCGCTTCGTGAACGTCGGAAAGGATACGAAGCGCTCCTACCACGGCGGATTCTGCATTGAGCTGATGGGGCCGGCCTCCCTGTCCCTCCTCCGTCCGCAACAGCAGGAAATGCTGGGCATGAGCAGCGCGGAGTCGCAGGGATGGAACATGACGATGATTCACGCCATGGGAGAGGTGTTCCCGCATCGGCAACGCTTCGTGGACCTCCATCCCGTCAACCGGGACGCCCTGGGCCGGCCTGTGCCCCGCCTCCACCTTGCGTGGTCGCGGGATGACCGGAGGATGGCCGCGGACATGCGCCAGGCCTGCATGGCCATTGCCGACGAGATCACGCTTCCGGGATCCCGCCTGGTCCCGTTCCATGATCCGCTGCAGAAGAGCGCGGTGGGTCATGAAGCAGGCACCTGCGCCATGGGAACGGACCCGTCGGCCGCCACCGACGCCTGGGGACGGCTGCGTGCAGCTCCCAGGGTGTGGATTGCCGACGCGTCCGCGCTTCCAACGGCGGGCGACCGGCATCCCACGCTGACCATCGCGGCACACGCGCTGCGCGTGGCCCGTGATGTCCAGAAGCGCCTTCAGGCGTGATGGCGACGTCCCTGCCTCGGCCGTCGCGCGGAATCCTTCCATGACCTCGGATGGCCCGGGCGCCACCCTGAGCGCGCACGGCCCGCGCTGGCGACGGAAGCTCCGACTCCACGCTCCCGCTCGTGGCAACGAAGGATATGCGGGCAACGGGTCCTGCGCGCAGATTCTGAGAGGGCGTCCGGCCCGTCGCCCAGGGTCTTGAGGGCGTTGGGCGGTTGGCCGGCTCCTTGCTCAGGGAGTTGGCATGGTGATGAGCCTCCTGGCTTCGCTGTTGCTCGCCCAGGCGCCGGGCCTTGGCCTCGAGGATCTCCTGGCCCAGGTCGACACTGCGAATCCCTCCGTCCGCGCCGCGCAGTTGCGCGTCGTGGCAGCACGAGGTGGGGTCACGCGCGCCCGGGTTCCCGAGGAGCCGGTGGTCAGCGTGCAGGTGGAGGAGGTGCCCACCGACCCGCGAACGTGGATGGAGCCCTCGTCCGCGCTCGCCGCTCCGTTGGTCTCCGCCCAGGCCGGCGTCATGGTGCCCATCACCGGCATGCCCTTCCTGAAGGCCCAGATGGCGGAAGCCATGGTGGCGATGGCCCGTGCCGACGAGAAGATGGCACGCATTGGTCTGCGGCGCGCCGCGCGGGTTGCGTTCTGGGACCTCTGGCTCAATGGCGAAGCGCAACGAATCAACCGCGAAGCGGGACACACACTGGAGGCCATCGAACAGAGCGCGTTGGCGCAATACGCGTCGGGGCGGTCCATGCACCACGGCGTGCTGCGCGTGCAGGCGGAGCGGGAGGCCATCAAGACGGAGATGCTGGTCCTGCAACAGCAGCGCGCAACCCTGTCCGCCATCATCAATGCGTTGCGGGCCACGCCGGACGCGCCGGTGGGCAACCCGAGCGCACGGATGACGCCGCGACGGCCCTACGACGTCAACCAGCTCTTCGCGCTGGCCGTGGCGGGCCGGCCGGAGCTCGCCATGTCGCGCGCGGCGCAGAAGTCCGCCAACGCGGAAGCCACCATGGCAAGGCGCTCGTTGCTTCCCGACCCCATGCTCATGGTGATGGCGGAAACCCGCCCGGGCGAAATGCCCGACGCCAAGATGGGTCCCGCGGTTCCCATGACCCCGATGATTGGCGCGGGCATCTCCATTCCGCTGCCCATCTTCGCGCCGTGGCGCCAACTGCAGGACGTGGACATTGCCCGCGCCCGTGCCCGCGCCGCGGTGGAAGACGCCCGCGCCGCGGAGCTGCGGATCCACGCCGAGATCCAGGCGGCCGTCTCCCGCATCACCACGTCGGAGCAACGGGAGGACCTGATTCTCTCCGCGCTGGAACCGCGCGCCCGGGAGGCACTGGATGCTGCCCAGGCCGCACTGGCGGCGGGCGAAGCGTCCGCGTTGGAGGTGCTGGAATCACGACGTCAACTCCAGGGCATCGAGCTGGAGCTGGTCACGGTGCGCGCGGAGCGTGAGGCGGCGCTTGCGGAGCTTGACGCTGCCATTGGCCATCTCGACGAAAGGACGGTCCCATGAACGGCGCGGCGTGGTTGATGGCGGGATGGATGGTCCTGGCGCAGGAAGGACCGCACGCCGGACATGCCGCACCACCCGCCCCGTCCCGCGCCGGTCAGGACACCCCACGGACCGAGACCTCCACCCCCGTTGAAGTGGCGCTAAGCCCCGACGAAATCCGCGCCGTGGGATTGCGGGTGGAAATGCCACGCCTGGAGGAGTTTGCGCGGACCATTCGCGCCGTGGCGGTGGTGACCGTGGATGAGCGGAAGGTGGCGCACATCCACACGCGGTTCAGCGGCTACATCGAGAAGCTCCACGCGAACTACATCGGCCAGAAAGTGAAGAAAGGCGATCCCCTCGTCGAGATCTTCTCCCCGGAGGTGCTGGCGGCGCAGTCCGAGTACGTCAACGCGCTCCACCAGGTTGACGAGGCGCGCAAGCGTGGGGCTTCCGAAGCGGAAATCAAGAGCCGTCAGGCATTGGCCCGCGCGGCACGTCAGCGCCTCACCCTGTGGGACCTGGCTCCTTCGTTCCTGGATTCCCTGGCGCGCACCCGGACGCCCAAGCGCACGGTCACGCTCCACAGTCCGCTCAGTGGAACGATCACGGTGAAGGACGCGGTGCAGGGTCTGTACGTGGGACCGGATGTGCATCTCTTCGAGGTGGCCGACCTGACCCGGGTGTGGGTGGTGGCGGACGTGTACACGCACGAGCTCGACGACATCCGCGTGGGCTCGCCGGTGCGTGTCGAGGTGGACGGTGGTGGTGGCGTGCGTACCGGCGAGCTGGAGTTCATCTCCCCCACGGTGCAACCCGCCACGCGCACCGTCAGCGTGCGACTGACCCTGGACAACGCGGATGGTGCTCTCAAGCCGGGCGCATACGGGACGCTCTCCATCGAAGCCGGCGGACGCGCCGGACTGGCCATTCCCGACCAGGCGGTGCTTCTCACCGGCCAGCGCGCGCTCGTCTTCGTGCAGACCGGGGAAGGACGCTTCCAGGCGCGTGAGGTGCAGCTGGGCAGAAGGGTCCCAGGGCTGGTGGAGGTGAAGTCCGGGTTGCGCGCCAATGAGCCGGTGGTGGTGGCCGCGCAGTTCGTCCTCGACGCGGAGAGCCAGTTGCGGACCAGCGCTACCGGCCACGCCGGGCACGGAGGCCACTGATGTTGCAGAAGCTCATCGAGCTGTGCGGCCGACACCGGAAGGTGGTGTACCTGGCCACCGCGCTCTCCTGCGCCTTCGCTGCGCTTCAAGCAACCCGCACGCCGCTCGACGCGCTTCCCGACATCTCCGACACCCAGGTCATCATCGCATCCGAGTGGATGGGCCAGAGCCCCACGTTGATTGAGCAGCAGGTCACCTATCCGCTCATCACCACGTTCCTCTCCGCTCCCAAGGTCAAGCTGGTGCGCGGCTTCACCATGGTGGGGATGAGCTTCGTCTACGTGGTCTTCGAGGACGGCACCGACCCGACCGAAGCCCGCACCTCGGTCCTGCAATACCTCCCCCGCATCCAGGGTCTCCTGCCCGCCGGCGTCACGCCTCAGCTCGGGCCCGACGCCACCAGCCTGGGATGGGTCTTTGAATACGTGCTCGTCGACCCGACGAACCGGCACAGCCTGGTGGAGCTCCGCACCTTCCAGGATTGGGTGCTGCGCTACTGGTTGGCCGCGGTTCCCGGCGTGGCGGAGGTGGCGAGCATTGGTGGCTTCGTCCGGGAATTCCAGATCGAGCTGGACCCGGTGAAATCCGCCGCCGTGGGCGTTGGCGTGGCGGAGGTGGCGGAGGCGGTGCGTGGGTCCAATGCGGACGTCGGTGGACGCGTGGTGGAGATGAGCGGCCATGAATACGTGGTGCGCGGGCGCGGCCTCATCAAGGATGAAGCAGAGCTCAGGAGTGCCGTGATCAAGGTGGATGCCCGCGGCGTTCCCGTGCGTCTCTCCGACGTGGCGCAGGTGGTTGTCGGCGGTCGCCTGCGTCGCGGGTTGGCCGACCTGGACGGCGCGCAGGAGGTGGTCGGCGGCATTGTCATCATGCGCCAGGGAGAGAACGCGCTCGAGGTCATTGACCGGGTCAAGGAGAAGATCGCGGAAGTGGAATCCTCCTTTCCGGAGGGCGTGAAGCTGGTGCCGACCTATGACCGTTCCGGCGTCATCCTGGGCTCGGTGCGAACGCTCCTGGACAACCTGTTGCTGGTGATGCTCGTCGTCATCATGACCATTGCGCTGGCGTTGCTCCACCTGCGCAGCAGCCTGGTGCCCATCATCGCCCTGCCCGCCGCCACGGTGCTGGCCTTCCTCCCACTCAAGGCGCTCGACGTCACCGTCAACATCATGTCGCTGGCGGGCATCATCATCGCCGTTGGGGACATGGTGGATTCCGCGGTGGTGATGATCGAGGAGTCGCACCGGCGCCTGGCGCGCGGAGGTGCCGCGCGGGAGGACGTCATCATTGGCGTGGCCAAGGACCTCGGTCCGTCGCTGTTCGGCTCGCTCCTGGTCATCACGGTTTCGTTCCTGCCGGTGTTCGCGTTGCAGGCGCAGGAGGGCCGGCTGTTCAAGCCACTGGCCATGACCAAGGGTTTTGCCATGCTGTTCGCCGCCATCCTGGGCATCACGTTGGTCCCGGCGTTGATGGTGACGTTCATCAAAGGCCGCATCCGACCCGAGGAGCAGAACCCGATGGCGCGGGTGGCCACCGCCCTCTATCGACCCGTGCTCAGGGTCGCACTGCGGCACCGCTGGATCGTCGCAACACTCGCCCTGCTCATCGTGGGAAGCACCATCCACCCCATCCGCCACCTGGGCTCGGAGTTCCTCCCGCCCCTCGACGAGGGCGATGCCTTCCTGATGCCCATCACCCTCCCCAGCATCTCCATCGCCGAGGCCAGGAAACTGCTGCAGGAACAGGATCGACGTGTGCGCGCCATTCCGGAAGTGGCGCAGGTGTTCGGGAAGTTGGGACGCGCGGAGACGGCCACGGACCCCGCTCCGCTCTCCATGTTCGAGACCGTGGTGCGTTTCAAACCGCGCGAGGAGTGGCGGGAAGGGATGACGCGGCAGAAGCTGCAGCAGGAGTTGGAGGCCGCTGCACGGCTGCCCGGCCTGCAGAATGCGTGGACCATGCCCATCAAGGCCCGCGTGGACATGCTCTCCACGGGAATCCGCACCGCGGTGGGCGTCAAGATCCATGGCAGTGACCTGAAGGAGATTGCGCGACTTGCCGAGGAGTCCGAGGGCATCCTGCGCAACATCCCCGGCACGCGAAGTGTCTACGCGGAGCGGGAGCTGGGTGGCCTCTTCCTGGACTTCAAGCCGGACCGGGAGGCCATTGCGCGCTACGGACTGCGCATCTCCGACGTGCTCAGCATCATCGACATGGGTGTGGGCGGCATGGAGGTGTCGACAGCGTTTGAAGGCAGCAGCCGGATTCCCATCGTTGTTCGCTATCCGCGAGATGTCCGTCAGACCATCGACGCGCTCGAGCGCACGCTGGTTCCCATCTCGCTCCCGGCAGCCGGTCCGTCGACAACGGTGGGCGCCGGGATGGCGTCCATGGGCAGCGGGATGCAGGGAGGTTCGCTTCCCACGACGGGCGGGACCCTTCCAAGAACACTCGGTGCGTCTGCCGGCGGCATGGGTGGCATGGGTGGCGCCGGAGGCATGTCGCCTTCCATGGGTGGCGGTACAGGAATGGGCGGCATGGGCGGCGGTGGTGGGCAAACGTCACGACCCACGACGATGGCCGCCAGTGGTGTGAGGACTCCCGTGGCGTCGTCGGCGGCTCCGCGCGGTTTCGTACCGTTGGCGCAGCTTGGCAGGTTTGAGATCGAGCCCGGCCCCGCGATGATCAAGGACGAAGGGGGCATGCTCACCGGGTGGGTCTACGTCGACGTCGACGAATCCCAGCGCGACATCGGCTCCTACGTCAAGGAAGCCCGCGCCGTCCTGGCTGAGCAATTGCCGCTGCCGCCTGGCTACCTGCTGAAGTTCAGTGGTCAATACGAGTTCATGGAGCGCACCGCGAAGCGACTGACCTACGTCATTCCGCTGACGTTGCTCCTCATCTTCATCATCCTGTTCTTCAACTTCCGCAACGCCGCCCAGGTCCTCCTCGTCATGGCATCCGTTCCCTTTGCCGCGGTGGGCTCGCTCTGGCTGCTCTGGGCGGTGAAGTTCAACACCTCCGTCGCGGTGTGGGTGGGAATGATCGCGTTGCTGGGCGTGGCGGCGGAGACGGCGTCGGTGATGGTCATCTACCTGGATGAAGCGTATGCGCGTTGGCGCCAGGAGGGACGGTTGAAGTCCGTCAACGACCTGGTGGAGATGGGCGTGGAGGGTGCCGCGCCGCGCGTGCGACCGTTGCTGATGACCGTGGGAATGAACCTGCTCGGTCTCATCCCCGTCCTGCTTGACGACGACGTGGGCGCGGACATGGCCAAACGCATCGCGGCACCCATGTGGGGCGGCCTGGTGACGTTGACGTTGCTGACGTTGTTCGTCATCCCCGCGCTGTATGTCATCTGGCGGCAGCACTCGCTCTCCGCCGTGACCAGCACGGACAAGCGGGAGGTTCCTGCGTCGGTGACTGGCCAGCCAAGAGGCGTATGAGCTGCCGGGCCCATGACCCAAGCGCGCAGAAGCGGCGGCCCGCGCAGAATCCAATGCGGGGAGTGCATCCGATTCGCGTTTGCGAAATCCGCCCCATGACGCGGCGACGCACGGCTTTCGCCATTCATGATGGTTGACGGTCCATCCCGGTCGCGAGAATTGCGTCTCATGAGCGGTTCCGGGGTCTCTCTCGTCGAGGACCGGTGCGTCGCGCGGATTGCACAACCAGCGTGACGGTTGCGCGGTCACGCTGCCGACAAATGAAACGATTGCCGAGAGACGGGGAATGCCACTTGCTTGGGCCGGGGCGCGCGCAACGGAACGCATTCGCTCGCTGGTTCCACCGGGTCACGACGGACGGTCATGCGGGAGAGGTGGTCGGTGTTGGGTCGGGCTTGTCTTGCCATCGCAGTGTTCGCAACGCTTGCATGCCATCCCGCGCCTCCAGCGGTTGACGCCAAGGCCGCGCCAACCTGGCGCCGCACGCTCTCCGCCGTGCCCAATCCCGATCCCCGGGCGCAACCCCAGCCCAAGCGCACACGACCGTGGCGGGTGGTGGCCACCGCGGACGGGACCCGCGCGTATGTGTCCCTGGCGGGCAAGGAGTCCGCACCGGGCAACGAGGTGGTGGTTGTCGACGTGGCGCGGCGTCGCGAGCTCAAGCGAATTGCCGTGGGTTCCTACCCGCAGGCCCTGGCGCTGCATCCCTCCGGACGCTTCGTGTTGGTAACCCACCGCTACACCAACGCCATCTCGGTGATCGACACCCGTCGCGACGAGGTCACCAGTGAGATCGAGGTCCCATTCTACTGCGAGGACCTGGTCATCTCTCCGCAGGGAGACCGCGCGTACCTGAGCAACTTCTGGAAGAACCAGGTCCTCGTCGTGGACTTGCGTGAGGAGGAGGGGCGCCTGCTGGGGAAGCTGCGCCAGCTGGGGTTTGACCGGGATGCCTTTGCGGGAGCGCCGGTGGCGGACACGGTCGAACAACCCGCGCCGCGCTCGGGAGGAATCCGGACCATCCTGCGGGGACGCGCCGGGACGAGGGCCTGTCACCTCGAGGGCGCCGGCGGATTCTACGCGGGTCCCGACGAGAATCGCCTCTTCGAGAGTGCCGCGGTGCAGGTGTTTCCGTCCTATCCATCGCTAAGTCCCTTGCTGCGCGCCGTGACGCCCGCCTCCAAGGGTGGCTGGGCGGATGGACTGGACGGTCGACATCACGTGGGTGGCGTTGTGTTCACCGATCCCGAGCACGACCCGGACTACCGCGCGCTCTCCGACTGGATTGCCACGGGTCACGAGGGCCCGGGCATTTCGGTAGGCGACAAGCCCCGGGACCTGGTGCTGTCCCCCGACGGGCGGACGCTCTACGTGGCCAACACCGCCTCGCTGGACGTCTCCGTCATCGACGTGGAAACGCTCAGGGAGACGCGCCGCATCTACACGCGCTCGCCCGTCAATGACCTGGTGTGGGTGGGTGGTCGGCTGGTCATGGCCACCCTGGGCGTGGGCTCGGGGCATCCCAAGGCGCCTGATCCGGAACGCGAAAGCACCGATCCCAACGCGCCCAACGCCGACTTCACGCTTTTCCGCGACGTCACCACCGGCAAACCGTTGCCCTTTGCCCAACAGCGCCCGCTGGGACCGTTCGACGCCGTGGACGGGACCGCGCAGGAGAAGTTCCGCGACATCACCAACGACATCGTCATTGCCGACGCATCCGTCACCGACGTGTCGAGCTACCGGGCCGTGGAATCCTTCACCCGCTACACCTCCGACACTTTTGAAGCGTTGCCTGGCGACAAGAAGGGCGACGTGGCAGCAGCGCTGATGAAGGTGTGGGGCGCCTTCCCGGAGCAGATGGTGCTCATGGGGGACCGCCTCTACGTCACCATGTCGGGAACGTTCGAGGTGCAGGAATGGCGGGTGCAACCGAGCGCCGCGCCGGAAGAGCGCCTGGTACCGCTGCGCGTGTTCAAGACCGGATTCAAGCCCGTTGGCATCGCCGTGGCGGGAGACACGCTGGTGGTGGCCGATAGCCTTGGGGAAACCATTTCCTTCATTGACCTGACAGGTGGCGAGCGCGTGGGGATCCCCGTGGGCAAGCATCCCGCGCCCTTCCCCGCCACGGAGTTCGAGCTGGGAGAGTTCTTCGTCCAGACCAGCGTGTTCTCGGTGGACCAGGACCAGAGCTGCGTGCACTGCCACTACCGGGACACCTCCGACGGAAAACGCTGGAGCGTGAGCCAGGTGATGGGCCAGAGCCGCGACGGCGAGGAGCGCACCGGTGGAAGCCGCGAAGTCCCGGACATGCGCGCGCTGTTCCACAAGGTGCCGTTCTTCGTCGAGGGGACGCTCTCCATGGATGAGCCACTCACCATGATCATGGAGCAGAATCCGTTGGTGGACTTCCAGGGAGTGACTCCCGCCGGAGACTTCCACGACGTCCGCGCCACCGACGAGGAGAGCCAGAAGTACGGTCGCTCCGCGGACACCGTGGTGGTGGCCACCGGCCGCTGGCAATCCCGCGACGTCCGCCTGCCGGACCTCATGAAACGCCGGGAGCTGCACTTCGCACGCATCTCGCGGAAACACCTGGGTCGCGAGTACTCGGTAAGGGACTTCCAGCGCTTCGTTGGCGCCTACCAGGGCGAGGAGCCGCGCCTTCTTGCCAACCCGGAGGACCCCGACGACCCGATGGTCCGTCATGGTCGCGCGCTGTTCGAGAGTCCCGCGGTGGGCTGCGCCGGATGCCATCCCGCACCGGCATTCACCGACAAGGCCAACGTGCACAACCAGAACCGCGCCTTCCCGCCCCTGGTCACCGCCGCGGCGCGCGACAACATCCACACGCTGGTGAGCGCGGATCGCCTGGACGCTATCAACGGCTATGTGCGCGGCTGGGATCCCGACGACAAGGGGCGCGTCGAGGAGAACGAAGGTTTCTTCGTTGCGCCTTCCCTGCGTGGGCTCTGGGCCAAACCGCACCGGCTGTTGCACCACGGCGGCGCCATCTCCCTGCGCGAGGTGGTGTGCCCACCGGACCATCCCGCACTGCGCCCCCTCCCCTACAGCCGCCCCGACGCGCCCCGCCCGGGACAACGCGAGCGCGGATTGAACGAACGCGACGGCGTGCCGGACACGCACGGCGCCACCAGCCACCTCAGCGTCTGGGATGTCGAATGTCTGCTGCGCTACCTGCTCTCCATCGAGTGACCGTTGTCGTCGCCGGACTGGCGCTGCTGGCCGCTGGCGCATACGGCGCCCGACGCGCTCCCGCCACGCCCCCGGGGCTGACGGGTCCCGGCGCAGGCTCCGTGGTGCACGAGAAGCGCGCGCTGATGGGTTCCATCTTCGAGATGTCCGTCTGGGCACCGCGCGGCCGCGAGCCCCAGGCCGCGGAATCCCTGCGCGAGGCCATGGACGCCACCGCACGCATGGAAGCGGAAATCAGCAACTGGAAGCCAGAAACGGAGGTCAGCGCGCTCAACCGCGCCGCGGGTGGTGAGTTGACGCCCGTGGGAAAGCACACACGTACGCTGCTGGAACGCTCCCTGTACTGGTCCGAGCTGACCGGCGGAGCGTTCGACATCACGGGCGGACCGCTGTTCGAGCTGTGGGATGCCGCGCGCAAGGTCAAGGAGCTGCCTGCCGTCGATGAAATTGGGAAACGAAAGGCACTGGTGGGTTACCGGAACATCACCCTGCAGGGAGACCGCGCGGGTCTGGCCGCGCCGGGAATGCGAGTGGGGTTCGGCGCCATTGGCAAGGGATACGCCGCGGACCAGGCATCCGCCTTGCTGACCGCGCGCGGTTTTCCGGACCACATCATCGACGCGGGAGGTGACCTGGTGCTGCGCGGAAGCCGGGGCGGGGAACCGTGGAGTGTTGGCGTGCGGGACCCGCGCGGAAACGGAATGCTCGCGGTGGTGAGCGCCACCAATTGTGGCCTGGCCACGTCGGGAGACTACGAGCGCTACTTCACCATCGACGGAAAGCGCTATTCCCACATCATTGACCTGAGAACAGGTTGGCCTTCCCGCGGTGTGGTGAGCGCCACCGTGCTGGCTCCCAGTGGAATGGACGCCGACGCCCTCGCCACGTCGATGGTTGTTCTCGGCGTGCAAGCTGGAATCCGGCTGGCGTCCTCCCTCCCCGGCGTGGAAGCGCTGCTCGTCGACGAGAACCGCACGACCCACACCACCGCGGGCTGGGCCCTCGACGACGGGCGACTGGTGAGGAAGTGATGAAGGCGCTTGTGCTCTCCGGCCTGATGGCGGTCTGCGGCTGCGCCTCGCGCGTGGAGCCGCCCACCGTGGGAGAGGCCCCGCTGGTGACCTTCCAGCGCGACGTGGTGCCCGTCATCGACCGACGCTGCGGCACCTGCCATGGCGTGCCGGAAAAGCTGTACCGCGACGCGTGGGGCGTCGAGGGACCGGGGACGTACCTGCGTTGGATGGTCGCGAACAGCGGTCGCATTGTCACGGATGAACAGGTCCGCATTGCCTATGACCGACTGACGCGGAGGCGCACCCATGGCGGACACACCATGGAGCCCATCCACGTCGGTGCGCCCGCGCTGGAAAGCCCGGTGGTGCGGGCCCCGCTGGCACAGGCGTTCTCCGGGACGCAGGGTCACCCCGAGGTGTTCGCCTCACCCGACGACCCGGACGCGCAGGTTCTCATCCGGTTCGTCGAGAGGGAGGCCGCCGCGGCGACCGAGCGCTCACCCCACGCGCCCTCGGAAGCCGAGAAGTTCTTCGCGGAACGCGTGGTTCCGGTGCTCGAGCGCAAGACGTGCTTCTCCTCCAATTGTCACGGCACGCTCGCGTTCAATGACCTCAAGCTGGACCCCGGCATCCCCGCTTTGTCGCCGCGACACACGCAAGGAATCCACGCGCGCAATCGTCGCGCCATGCTGGGAGACGTCACACGGTTGGTGAACCTGGGAGGTGATGTCCGTCAGTCCCGGCAGCTCCTGAAGTCCATTCCCGTCGAGGAAGGTGGCGTGGTGCACAAGGGTGGCAACACGTTCCTCCGTCGCGACGACCCCGACTACCAGGTACTTCTCCGTTGGCTGGAGCTGGAGGCGGAAGAGGCGCGAGCGCACGTCGGCGTCCGGCCGGGAGAGGGCCGCGGCATCCTGTTCGTGCGTCGTCCCCGTGGCGCACCGGAGAGGTTCCTCGAGGATGAGGAGTTCCTTGGCGGGGCGGACCTCCATCTCCGCGACGGCGAGACGGAAGTGAATCTCACGGCGGCGTTGCATGCTGGACCCGCCGACATCCGCACCCCCGACGTGTCCTATGACGCGCGCACCGTGGTGTTTGCCATGCGTCGTCACGCTGGGGAGCCCTTCAACATCTGGGAGCTCGACCTCGGCACCCGTCACGCGCGGCAGCTCACGTTCTCCACCTCGCCGGGAGAGCACTACCGGGACCCCATCTACGCACCGGATCCCGACGGGGTCGACACGGACCTGTCCGCGACGGTGATTGCCTTCGTTTCCAATCGCGCCGGCGCTCATTGCCCCACGTCTCCCGACGGAATCCTCGGCGAGGCAGAAGGAGGCAGTCGGACCACGGTCCTGGACGCAGAGCGGACGGAGAAGCCGGGTACCTACCAGGGTCGCGTGCTGACGGTGGTGCGGGGCACCAACGTGGGAGAGGCGCGTCGCGTGGTTCGTCATGAGCGCGGCAGGCTGACGGTGGACCGTCCCTTCTCCTCGCCCGTCGACACGACCACCCACTACGTCATCGACACACCCGCGAGACATGGCCCCTGCTACGACCTGTACCGCATGCGTCGCGCGCACATCGGCGACGAGGAAGCCACCTTTCGCAACACCGTCTCGCGCATGACCTGGAGCATGGGCCAGGTGCGCCGGCCACACGTGCGCTCCTCCGGCGAAATCATGTTCACGACGGTCCGCTCCGGCTGGCAGGACGGTCGGCCATTCTTCAATGGCGCCATCTTCCGCACCCACGTCGACGGCTCGAACTTCCACACGCACAACGGAAACCGCTCCGGCGTCCCCTTGCACAGCGACAACCTGGAGATGGCCAACGGGCTTGAGGTTCGCATTGGTCGCGACGCGGACTCCCGCTGGGGCGGAATGTTGATGGTTTCCGATCACCAGTTCGGCCCGACGATGGAAACCAACAATCCTTCCGACAATCTCGACCACCCCGCGCTCACGCCATCCTTCCCCACGTCGCAGCCACGATTCGTGCCCGGGTGGGTGCCCGTGGACTCCTCGGCGGGATGGCACGGCATTTCCGAAGGCGGCGCGTATCGTGACCCGTGGCCCCTGCCGGATGGGTCCATCCTGGTTTCCCACGCGCGGGAGTCCCTGGACCTCGCGGATGCCAGCGCATCGCCGGACTTCGATGTCGTTAGGATCATCCCGGAGCCGTCCGTTCAATCCACGGATGGGTTTTTGTCTGGGAAGTTCCGTCGGGAGGTGGTGGTCTCCGGCCCGGACGCGGAGCTGTGGCCGCGACTGGTGGCCCCGCGCCTCAAGGAGCCTGTGAGGAAGACACTCAAGACGGAGGAACGGGCTTTTGGTCCGCCCGGGAAACAGCGCGGCTTCACCGGATACGCGGGCGGAACACCTGCCGTGTTGGAGGTCTTCGATCTGCCGCTGCTGCACGCATTCTTCGAGCAGGTCACGCCGGTGGGAGCCAGGCCTCTGGCGGACGGGACTGTCGACGCGGACGCAGCGGCGGAGCTTGAGCAGGTGCGGTACCTGAGGGTGGTTGGAGCGCGTCAGGCCCCCGGTGCAACGGAGTTGGAGCACTTCATCATCGCCGAAGTGCCCGTGGAGGACGACGGAAGCGTCACCGCCGTGATTCCCTCGGAAGTGGGCTTTGACCTGCAATCGCTGAACCGCGACCGCATGGCGCTCCGCTCCCCCATGCGCTGGCTCTATGCCCATCCCGGGGAGCGACACACGCTTTCCATTCCCCGGGCGCTTTTCCCCACCGTGTGCAGCGGTTGTCACGGCTCGCTCACCGGACGTCCTCCGGACACCTTCCGTCGGCCGGACGCCGTCACGGGCGCGTCGCGCACGGTGGCAACGTGGGACTCCCTGCTGCTCGACAAACGCGTTGCCAATGCCGGTGCGGAAACGGGTGCGCAGGTCACCGTGGACTTTGAACGTGACGTGTTGCCGCTGGTCACCGCACGTTGCGCCGGATGTCACGCCGGCTCCGCCCCCGCGGCGTCGTTCAATCTCTCTCCAGCTGCTGCGTTCAATTCGCTTCGCTCGCTCGTTGACGCGCGGGAGGGCCGGGCCCTGCGCAGTGCGTTGATGGAGAAGCTCATGGGCCGGGAGTTGCACGCGCCCGCTCCCCTGCATGGAGACCGTCCCCATCCGTCCTCCTCGCCCTTGTCACCCGACGAGATCCTCGTCTTCACGCGGTGGATTGACCTGGGCGCGCCGCGCCATTCCGGGGAGGCGCCATGAGGCGTGCCGCGTTCCCCTTCCTGGTTCCCGTCGCGCTGGTTGTCGCCAGTGCCGCGTTGACGTCGGGACGCAACGAGGGCGCGCGCACGGCGGCTCACCGCGTGGGAGCGCGCTGTGCGGATTGCCATGAGGGCTCCGTGCTCCCCACCCACTCCGGGGAATTCGTGCAACGCGGTCACGGCGCGGAGGCGCGTGGCGAGGGTCGAGCGAGCTGCCAGAGCTGTCACGAGGAGAACTCCTGTGCCGCGTGCCACGCCCGGGAGAAGCCCACGTGGCATTCCGCGAGCCTCATGGTTCCGGGAGCGGGGCCGGATTCCCGCAACAACCACGCGCGCATTGGCGCCGCCCGACGGGAATCATGTGGCGAATGCCATATGGTTTCGTTCCAGCGTCAATGCGCGGAATGCCACCTGGCCAAGGAGCTGACGCCATGATGGTGCCCGCGCGCAAGAACATCCGTGACGTGACCGTTGAGACGCTGGCTCCTCCACCCCAGGTTCGCATTCCCTTGGATGGCACCCTTCCGCTCGTCGACGTGGGTGAACGGGTGACCGCCGGTCAGCGGCTGGCACAGACCCCGGAGGGGGCCCTCTTCCGCTGCGCGCATTCTCCGCTGACGGGACGCGTCCTGGAGAACCGCGGCTGGGTCGAGGTGGTTGGCGAGCTCGAGCCTCCACGCCCGATACCGGGTGATCCCAGTGACGACGTGGTGCTGGCCGCGCGTGAAGCCGGATTGGTTGGGATGGGCGGAGGTCTCTACCCCACCTACGCAAAGCTCGAGGCGGCCCGTGGCGTGGAGTGGCTGATCGTCAACGGTTGCGAGAGCGAGCCGTACGTCACGTGCGACCAGGGCGTGCTCACCGCCTATGGCGACGAGGTTGAAGGCGGCGCGGCATACGCGGCGGCGGCGGTTGGCGCGCGACACACCGTGGTGGTCTCCGACGCGCCCTATCCCGGGGGCGACGAGCGGACCCTGGTGGCGACGGTCTGCGGCGTCCCGGTCCCCGTGGGCGGCCTCCCTCGCGACGTGGGTGCGGTGGTGCTCAACGTGCAGACCGTGCGCTCGCTGTGGCTTGCCGTCGAGAAACGTGAGCCCCTGGTGAGCCGCGTGGTCACCGTGGCGGGCGGGGCGGTGGCCCGTCCGGGCAACTACGAGATTCCGTTGGGCACGCCCATTGGCCACGTGCTTGAGCAATGTGACGTGGACATCCGGGCCGTGGCCGTCCTCCTCGAGGGTGGTCCCATGATGGGTGAGGAGGTCACCGCCGACGACGTGGTGGGGCCTGGCACCGTGGCCATCCTGGCGCTGACGCGCAACGAGGTGGCGGAGGCTCCGGTGGATGAGCCCTGCATCCGTTGTGGCCGATGCATGAGCGCGTGTCCCTATGCGCTGCCGGTTCCGTTGCTGCTCGACGAGCCCTGCGCGGAGCTCCGCCGTTGCGTGGAGTGCGGCGTCTGCCAGTTCGTCTGTCCCGCCCGTCGAGCGCTGGTGCCGCTGCTGCGGGAGGCGAAGCGGGGTCTGGGGGGAGTGGCATGAAGGACGTGCTCATGACCGGCGCCCTGCTGTCCTCCGCGCTCGTCGTGGAATGGGTGGTGCAACCGCCTGAGCCGGAGCGCGCGTTGGCGGAACAGGTGCTGGGTCCCGTCCAACGGCTACCCATGCCCGGCGCGCCGGCGTTCCAGGCGGGCAACGCGGTCATGTTGTTCTTCGACGAGACGGGCGTGCAGGGGCCCCTCCGCGGCGCGGTGGTGGTGGATGGCGGCAGCATCCGCTCGGTCATCATCCTGGACGCCCGCGACGGCCCGGACCGCCAGGTCATCCAGCGCTCCGGACTGGCGGACCGTTTCCGCGGCCTGCCCGCCCGGCCGCCCGTCGTTGTCGACGCCATCAGCGGCGCATCGGCCTCGTCACAGAAGGTCATCGCCGCGGTCAACCGTCGTCTGAAGGAGTGGCAGGAATGGCCGCGGTGAAGGAGCGCGCGGCGGGCGCGTGGGCCGTGGCGGCGGTGGTCCCGTTGATGGCCAACCTGACGGTAGCGCAGGCGGTGGCATGGTCGGGGGTCATCCTCCTCGTCACCGTGTTGGTGAGGGCCGTCCCGTTGCGGGCCGTGGCGGTGGGCTGGATGGCGGAGACCTTCACCGGCTGCCCCGCGCCATCCAGTGCGGGCGCCGCGCTTGTCGTCGACGACGTGCGGGCTACCGTGATGGTCGCGGTGGTCGCGCCGCTGCTCACGTTGGGGATGCCAACCTCGTTGCGAACCGGCGGAGTGGCGTTCGTGGTTGCGGCCGCGCTGTCCACGTTGCTGCGGAGGACGCCATGACACTGTTCGACGCTGCGTTCCTCGCCGCCGCGCTCACGCTGTTCCTGCCCCGGGAACGTCGCCTGTGGCTGGTGGCGGCGGTGCCGCTGCTGGACTGCGCGTGGCGCCTCTCATCGTTCTCGCCGAGCCGAATTCCCGTCGGCGCGCTCTTCGCCGCCGTGGTGTCGCCACCGCATGCTGCGTGCGGACTCATGCTGGCCGCCGCCAGCCCGCGCGGGTGGACGGAAGCGCTGGGTGTTGCGGCGCTGTTTGTCGTCGTGGGCGTGCTGTTGCTGGGCGTGGACGCTCGGCTGGAGCGCGCGCCTGTTCCTCTTCCCCTGCGTGGCGCGCCCATCAGGCTCCTGGCGTGCGCCACGCTCTACTTCGCATTCCTCCCGGTGACGTTGAGCTGATGCAGGCGCCCTTCCTCCACAGCGGAGCAACCACGCGACACCTCATGCAGGACGTGTTGCTGGCACTGGCTCCAACCTGCCTTGCGTCGGTGGCGCGGCATGGCTCCTCCGCGCTGTTGCTGTTGGTGGCAACGGGGGTGTCCGCGTGCCTGGTGAATGGCCTGCTGACCCGACGTGCAACACCGGATGGAAGCGTGCTGATCACGGCCACCGTGGCGGCGTTGATGCTTCCCGCGGGTGGTCCGTGGTGGCTCGGCGTCGTCGCTGGAGCGGTGGCCATCGTCGTGGGGCGGTGGGCATTTGGTGGGCTGGGATACAACCTGTTCAATCCCGCCGCGCTCTCCCGCGCGTGGCTGATGGCCATCTTCCCCGCGGAGATGTTCACGTGGGGGCCGCGCTTCGTCGACGGCGTGAGCCAGGCCAGCCCGTTGTTCAAGCCCGGACCCGCAACCGCCGCGCCTAGTTTGGAGCTGCTGTGGGGCGGATGGAGCTGCACCCTCGCCGAGGCGGCGCCGTGGACGGTGGTGCTCGGCGGCGGCTACCTGGTGGCGCGCCGCGTGGCGGATTGGCGCATTCCCCTGACCTACCTGCTGACCACGGCGACCATGGCCGCGCTGCTGGAACCAGGCGCACGCATGGCGGGCCATCCCTCGTGGGTGGGGACCGATCCCCTCCGTCACGTCGTGGTGGGCGGCACGCTGATGGGCGCGTTCTTCCTGATGACGGACCCCGTGACCGCGCCCTTCACCCCGCTCGGCCGCGTGCTGGGCACGTCGCTGGCAGCCACCCTGGCCATGCTCATCCGTTTCCACACGCACCTTCCCGACGGCACCGCGCTCGCGGTCCTGGTTGCCAATGCCAGCGCCCCCCTCCTGGACCGTTGGGCCCTTCGCCTGCGCGCGGAAACGGGTTGGAGGACCCGCCCATGAGAGCACCCCGTGAAACGGCGGACCGGAAAAACGCGCAATCAATTCCGGTGACGCAAGGACAGGTGATGAAACTGCGCATTTCTGCCGCGCTGGTCATGGCGGCGCTGGCGTGCATTTCCTGCAGACCGCTGGTGGTGGAGGTGGATCCACCCAACGTGAACTTTGGCGACGAGATCCAGACGCCAGTGACCGGCGACCCCATGGTGGAGATCGGCATGTACCACGAGCAGCTCTACAGTCCGCTGCTGGACAACGACCCGCTGCCCATTGTCAACGGCGCGCAAGGCGGGACCTGGGCCATGCCGGCACTCCGCACGCGCGGTCTGGCGGCCTCGGCCACGGTGCATTGTCTCGTCGTGACGGATGAGGGCGAGGTGCTGGGAGAGTCGGAGACGCGCGAGGAGTTTGCCCTCTCCGACGACAACTTCATGGAGGTGCAGACGTTCCCAGTGCCGGTGCTGCACGCCCCGCCGCGGGAGAGCGAACCCATTGACGATCTCTTTGGCAAGCTGGCCACGCTGACCTGCACCGTCACCGACGACTCCACGCGCACCGCACGCCGGGCGGTCCACGTTGAGCTGGTGGGAGGGTGAGGTGATGACCATGTCCCCTGAGCGAATCATCCAGCCCGCCGGGCTCCTGTTCATCTGTCTCATTCCCCTGTTGAAGTGCGCGTGCGTGGAAGAGGTGGTGGTGCACCGCGACAACTGCCTGGTCTGTCATCAACCGCGCGACGAGAGCGGGACACCCCGTGGCATCGAGGAGGCACATCCCTGGTATCCACTCAACTGCGTGGACTGCCACGGCGGGAACGCGCGTGTGTGCGACGGCGTGAAGACCATGACGCCCTACGGCCCGGAGTGCGACGGCAACTGGATCTACGACAAGAACGCGGCGCACGTGAGCCCCAAGGGAGGCCGCAAGTACATCAAGAACCTCTCGGTCACCCAGCTCAACGCCGTCGACAAGGCCTACCTGCGGTTCATCAATCCGGGTGACCTGCGCGTGGTGGACCAGACCTGCGGGCAGTGCCACGTCGAGGAGGCCATGCTGGTGCCGCGTTCCACCATGGCGCACACCTCGGGTGAGCTGACGGTGGCGCGCTACCGCGCCGGCGTGCAGCAGGACACCGTGGGCCACGTGGCGGGCGTGACGGTGAACGACCCCACGTACGAATCCACCAACACCTGCTCCACGCCGTTCCTGCAGATGTTCGACCCCGCGCCCATGACGGAGGACTCCCGCAATCCCGACACCCGCCTCAGCGTGGAGAACGCGCAGGAGACGTACCTGGTGAAGTCCTGCAACCGCTGCCACCTCTGGGACTTCGGGGAGAACCGCATGCGCGGCGACTTCCGCTCCTCCGGTTGCAGCGCATGCCACATGCCGTACGCCGACGACGGACGCAGCCAATCCGCGGACCCGCGCATCCCCAAGCAGACCACGCCGCACCCCATCAAGCACCAGCTCACCAGCGCCATCCCGGCGGAGGCGTGCATGCACTGTCATTACCGCGGCGGTCGCATTGGCCCGAGCTTCCACGGCTACCGGGAGTCCAGCGGTCCGGGCCTGAATCCGCCTGACGTCGACGCGCTGGGCGTCTCACTCCACGGCCACGACCCGAACTACTACCTGACGGATGAAGACACCACGAACGCCTGGGATGAGACGCCACCCGACGTGCACCAGGAAGCGGGCATGACCTGCGTGGACTGCCACACGCGGGAGGAGATCCACAGCGACGGGCATCTCTACGCGGACACGCAGTGCTCCGTGAAGACGGAGTGCGTGGATTGCCACGGCACCGTGCGTGAGTATGCGCGGCCCGGCCCGGGGCACGACAACCTCCAGTGGCGCGACGGAAAGCTCTACCTGCGCGCCAAGCTGACCGGCGCCGAGCTGCTGGTGACCCAGGTCCGGGACACGGTGACGCCGGGAAATCCGCGCTACACCGAGGAGGCGGCGCTGGCCATGGGCGTCAACGCGCAGGGCTACAGCCACACCGACACGCTGGAGTGCTACACCTGCCACGCGGGCTGGCTGCCCAGCTGCTACGGGTGTCACGTCGAGGTGGACATGACGCTCACCAAGCGGGTCCAGACCACGGGGCGGGAGACGCCAGGCTCTCCGTCGGGAAACCGGCGCTGGGTTGGGCTCAATGACCTGGTCCTGATGTGGAACACCGACGGGAAGCTGGCACCAAGCATGCCGTCCGAGCGCCTGTTCATGACTGTGCTGGTCCGCGACGAGGAGAAGACCGCCGAACAGGGCGCGCTGGTGAAGAAGGCGGTGTTCACATCCAAGCCCCGGGAGTTCCCGCTTCCCGACGGAGGCGTGATGCCGGGCTTCGGTCAGCGGGCCTTCAACCCGCACACCACCCGACGGCGCAGCCAGTTCATGGCCTGCGA
Organism: Myxococcota bacterium; assembly: GCA_040752415.1. Taxonomy (GTDB): domain Bacteria; phylum Myxococcota; class JACRCW01; order JACRCW01; family JACRCW01; genus JBFMGU01. The sequence goes on along the minus strand of JBFMGU010000004.1, from coordinate 57,763 downwards.
CCGGTGCCACAGCGTGGAAACCACCGAGAATCCCGTCAACAACGTGCTCCTGGATTTGACCTATGGTTTTGGAACGCAGCGCTTCCTGCAGCAGGCGTGCGACATCCAGAACGAGGACCCCTCCTGCGACCCGGCCACCGACTTCACCACCTACCCGCTGGACGCCGTCCAGACGCGCGAAGGGCAATCCCTGGTGGTGGTGGGCCACCCGGTCCCCAACCTCTCGCGGCCCCTGTCTCTCGACGAGATCGACCGCATGCGCAGCGTGGTCCTCCCGCGCGGCACGTACCTGGAGACGCCCTGTCCCAACAACGCCGCCACCGACCTGGCGTGGCCGCAGCCCATGCGCCTCCGGTGAGCCATGTCAGAGCGCGCCCTGCACACTCACCACGAATGCGTCGTCATTGACGGGGAAGAGCTGTCCATCCGCGTTGAAGGATGCGGTCATGGAATGCATCCAGTTCAGCTGCAACTTGGCGTGGTTGCCGGCGAACATGAAGTTCGAGCCCACCGTCGAGCGCAGGAGCTCATCCCCTTCAAAGAGCCAGTCGGCGTCGTACCATTCCAGGCGCCACGCGGGCTGCCAGTCGGCAACGAACAGGCGGCCCACCGTGTAGCCCACGCTCACCGCCGCACCGCGCGGCAGGATGACCTGCGGCACCGACTCCCGCGTCAGCAGGCGCAACTGGTACGCCTCCGCGCTTGCCCGCACACCCCCCAGCTCGAGTGTGATGTCCGCTCCCAGCGCGGTGCGCGCACCCGGGTCGTCGCCGGGCAGCCAGACCACGGCGGCACGTCTGAGGCGCTGCGCGCTCTCCGGACCGGGGGCCCGCGTCATGACGTCCATGAGCTGCCCCAAGCGGTGCTGCTGCTGACCAATCCATGCGTCGTGACCGGGCAGCGTGCGCAGGAGCGAGGTGCCCACTTTCAGGCCCACCAGCGGCACCAGCAGCTCCAGCCGCGCGGCAAAGTCCTTGTTGACGTCGTCATCCAACGCGTTGGCGCCGGCGCCGTTGTAGAGCCCCACGTGATACGCCAGGTACTTGAAGCGGTAGCTGGCCCACGCGCCCACGTCGCGCCAATCACTGAAGACGCGCGCCAGCTCCCAACGCTCCGCGAACAAGAGGTTCCGCGACGACGTGGTGGCCTCGTTGGACATGGGGATGCGTCCCTGCCCGATGGCGAGGTTCATGTACGGAATGGCCGTGAGGACCAGCACCATGTCCTGCAGCATGGAGACCTTGCCCGGCGGTTGCAGCACCAACACGCGCTCGCTGCGGTAGAACACCGACGCACCCGGGTCCTGGTTGAGCACGCGCACCGACGTGGGGACCAGCTCCAGCACACGGGCGGGGTCCAGCATCAGGTTGAAACCCAGGTGCTTCACCACCCGGCCCGACGCGTACAGCTCCGCGCGACGCAACCTGAACGTCCAGCGACCCGAGCCAACCACCCACGCGTTCATCACCGCGCTGAGCTCCAGGTACCCCGCGTCACCGAATTCCAGGCGGGGACGCTCTGGGACTGGAAGCGCTGGCACCACGACGGCAGCCGGGCTGCTGGTCACGGTTGGCGTGGATTGGGTGTTGGTTTCCGCGGGTGCAACGGTTGCAGCCAACAGGATGGTGACGAGGGAGCAGAGGTTCATCCGGTCTCCGTGGTGCATTGAGCCACCGGCCTGCATGCACGCACTGCTCCAAGATGGCTGAGGAGGTTGGAAAGCGAATGAAGCGGATGCTGAAGCTGGTGTTGGTACCGGCGTGGGTGGCGTGTCAGCCGGTGCCGTCGGCGGAGGTGGACCTGGCGGAGCTGAGCGCGGACATCCGTGCGGTATCCAACGGCGTGGCGACGCGCGCGGAGGTGGTGCTGCGGCAGGGCGACCTGGATTCGCCGCGCTACGTGGAGCTGACCAACGACGACGCGATGCTGGTGGCCGCCGCGGAGGCGCAACCCAGAAGGATGTCGCCGCAGCTCGAGGGACCGCGCGCCTGGTACAGCTCGGAGCACAACCAGACCACGTTGGGATCGCAGTTCGTGTTCTCGCTCACGCGCAAGGACAAGTCCGGCGCGCCGCGAAGCACCTGTACGTTGCCAGACGTGTTCGACCTGCTGGCACCGGCGGCGGACGTGGTGGTGCGTCGTGGCTCCGAGCCGATTGCCGTGAGTTGGCGTCCCGCGGGTACCAGCGGAAACCAGGTGCTGGTCACGGCGGAAGGAGAGTGCTTTGTCCCGTATGCCAAATGGCTCGAGACCGACAGCGGGTCATGGGTCATCTCCTCCGGTTCGCTCACGGGGTCGGCAACGCAGAACGCCCGGAGCTGCGACGCCACCATCACCGTTTCCCGTCGGACGGCTGGCGAGCTGGATCCCGCCTTTGGCAAGGGTGGACGCATCCACGCGGCGCAGGAGCGCCAGGTCCGGATCCGCGTGGAGCCGTGAGTGCGCGGGAGCAACGTCGCTTCAGCAACGGTGATGGGTGTTGCCTCGCACGAGGAGCTTGGTGGCACGCACCTCCAACCCACCTTGCACGCGTGCCACCGCCACCACACTGTCCATCAACCTGCGCACCGCCGCGCCGCCCGCGCCCAACGTGGTGCCCGGCGTCCAGACCATGTTGGGGTCCCGCGGCTGCTGGGTGAACAGCGTCTCCGGCGAAGGCATGCCGGGTCCGTCGTCGACGACGCGCACCGTGACGCCGTTCCCCTCCTGCAACAGCTCCAACTCACCACCGCCGCCGTGCCGCACGGCGTTGGCCGCCAGCTCCATGGCCGCCAGCGCCACCTCGTTGCTGGCCAGGCGGTCCAACCCGGCGGCCAGGGAGAAACGCCGCGCGGCCACGGCCGCGGTGGTGGCGTCTTCCCGGTGACACAAACGCACGCGCAGGGACGCGCTCATGACGGAGCCTCTCAGGCCACGCCCTTCTCCTTGGCGGTGGCACGGCAGTAGTTGAGGGCATCTTCCACGTTGTTGAAGCTCTTCATGTGCGTGTTGGTGCTGCTGGTGAGTCGGGCGGCGGTGAGCACCAGCATCAGCGCCGCGCGGGTGACCACGCTGGCGTTGACCATGCACAGGTAGAGGTCCTTGAGGCTCTGGTTGTTGCTGCTGCCAATCACCTTGCGGGCTTCCGGCGTGAACTTCCCCATCTTCGACATCTCCGTGACGTAGAAGCCCACCACGGGGTCCTTGTCGCGGGCGTTGATGAAGTCCATCAGCGTCTTGGCCTCCGCCTCGTTGACGTCGCCGTCATAGGCGATCACGAAGATCTTCTGACCGAAGTACTGCAGGACGTGCTTGCCAAACCTGAGCTCTTCCACGGGCTTTTCCACGGGTTCTCCTTTCTCGCGGGTTCAGACCTGCTTGCGCTTGCTGGCAATGAACTGGATGCACTCGGTGAGGCCTTCCTTGAGACTGCGGAGGACCTTGATGCCGCCGAGGTCCACGTTCAGCTCGATGAGGGTGCGGGCGATGCTGGGGCCAATGCCGGTGAGCACGCACATGGCGCCGAGGAGCTGCGCGCTCTTGGTCATCCGCACCAGGTGATCCGCCGTGGCCGTGTCCACCACTTCCACGCCGGTGAGGTCCACGATCACGCAACGCGCACGCTGGGTCTGCACCGCGGTGAGCAGCCGCTCGGTCATCTCCGCGGAGCGCTGCGTGTCCACCAGCCCCACCACCGGCAGCGTCAGGATGTCGTCCCAGATCTCGATGATGGGCGTGGACAGCTCACTGATGGCGGCACGCTGTTGACTGATGACGTTCTTCTGCTCCTCCAGGAGCTGCTGGTTCTGGAGCTTGGCCTGCGCGAACTCCTCCGTGAGCATGTTGAGGATGGCTTCGGTCTCGGCAAAGACGTCGTCATGCTCAATGGGGATGGTGATGAGCTGGGAGTCAAAGTTCTGCAGGGAGAGGTGGCTGAGCACCTCCATGATCCGCTGCAGGCGACGCCGCTCGATGGTGATGGTTGCGGACTGCTCGTCCACGGTCTGCGTTGTCACGTTGCGCCTCCAAACAACAGCTCCAGGAGCTTGTCCTGACGGTTGGCATGCTGGTCCTGCGCGATGATTCCAAAGTGATGCAGCGCCTCCTCCAGGGTCAGCGCGCTGGTGATGCCGCGCATGTCAATGCCCATGGAGTTGAGGGTGAGGGCCATCTCCGCGCGCATTCCGCACACGGCGGTGGGCGCGCCCATGAGCGCCGCGGCGCCGGCCACGCGCGCGAGGACGGAGCAGAGGTGGCTGTCCAGCACACCAATGCCACTGAGGTCCAGGATGAGCCCGCGCGTGGATTGGGCATGGATGGCGTGGAGGATCTGATCCTGCAGCACGCCCGCCATGTCGTCGGTGAGCTCTCCCTGGATGGGAACCAGCAAGCAGCCCCAGAGTCGGATGACCGGGACCACCGCGTCATTCATGTTCATGCGTCTGCCCCAATATCCATCAACAGAACCGTGGCGTCGTCGTGGGGATGGCCAAACTGTTCCAGGATGCGGCGCGCCGCGCCCCGCAGCGGTTGGGAGGAGACCTGCTTGAGGTCCAACCTGCTGCTGACTCCGTCGGAGAAGATGCACAGGCGGTCCGGCGCATCCAGTCGTGATTGAAACACGCGGGGACGGTGGAGCCGCACGCCCAGCACTCCCGGCGTGGCCACCAGGCCCAGCCGGCTGCGCTCCGCGCGAAGCGCCACGTTCCCCACCGAGCAACCCGAGAGCGTGTTCCCCTCAAGGACGCACACCGCCGCCGCGGCGCCCCGCGTCTGACGCAGCGCCAGGTGAAGCCCTTCCACGATCTGTTCCACGCCCTGCGACGCACGCGCTCCGCGCAGGAACGCCACGGCCAGCTGCGCCACGCCGTGCGCCACCGCGCCGTGCCCCAGCGCGTCCACCACGGCGAGCAGGTGCCGGTCTCCCTCGGTGGCGTGATGGGCCACGTCGCCGCTGACCAGCTCCCCCACGCGCGGCCGTGCGGCTACCTCACTGGCGACCATCAAAGTTCACCTCGGCCTCAATGCGCGTGCCCTTGGGACCCGTCTGCACCTCAAACCTCTGCGAGAGCCGACGACACCCGGCCAATCCCAGTCCCAGTCCGGTGCGGCTGCGGTATTTCCCGGAGAAGATCTCGTCGAGGTTGGGGATGCCCTTGCCCTGGTCCTCCGCCACCACCACCACGCTGCGGGACGTGGGATTGGCGCGGATGGTGAGTGTGCCCCCCGGCGTGTACTTCACCACGTTGCGCGCCAGCTCACTCACCAGCGTGGCCACCTTCTGCAGCGCAAAGGGCCCCAGGCCCACGGTGGCGCACGCCGCGCGCGCAGCTTGTCGACACGGAACCAGGTCCGCCTCGGAGCGCAGCGGGATGACCTGCTCCGTGGGCCCGCTGGACATGGCGGGCAGCTGCTCCAACGCGGCCAGGAGCTGTGAGGAGTGGGTGGCGTTGAGGAAGAGGCGCAGCGCGGGCCGCATGGCCTCAATCACCTGGGTCACGTTGGACCCGTTCAGCCGCTCCCGCTCAACGCCCGCGGCCCGCAGCGCGCGAGCGACCACGCCTTCAGCATTGATCGAGGACATGTAGCCGCCGCAGAGGGTCAGCATCCGCTGCAGCATGGGGTGAGGAGGCAAAGCGTCCACGTGGCTCGTCCACCGCGACTGGTTGCTCCCCCGCGAACACGCGTGTGCAGAGCCCATGCCGGAACGCGTTCCCGACGAGAAACCGGCAACGCGGTTGTCCCATGGATTCAAGCGCTGACTCAAAGTGAGACAAGTGGTGTCTCATCCAGTGACACGCCCACGGCAGTCAGGGTGGCGTGCACAACGGGATTTCCGGAGACACCCGCAGCAGTGGCGTGACGTAACGCGTGCCCGCTGGGATGGCAGCTGATTACAGCGGTTCCCGTTCGGGTTGACCGGCACAAAAGGCGGTGTTCCCCCTCCCTCTCCCCATCCCCATCCCCAACCCGGGAAGTCAGTGGCACCGGGCCGACGGGTGCCCTCCGGTTTTCCGACGAGAAAATCGACAACCCACGGACTCCGCACCCGCTGACTTCCCGGGATGGGGATGGGGAGGGGGAGAGGGAGGGGGAACACCGCCTTTTGTGCCGGTCAGCCCGAACGGGAACCGCTGTAAAGGAGGTCGGGAGCCAGGATGGGAGGGATCAGATGGGCAGCTGGTAGCGCTTGGCTCGTCGGTAGAACGTGGCGCGACCGATGCCCAACAGCCGCGCCGCCTCGGAGACATTGCCTCCGGTCTCGGCCAGGGCACGCATCATCAACTGCGCCTCCTCGTCCCGCAGCCGCCGCACGGGAGCCGTTGCCACGTTGCCCGTGCGGGCCGCGCCGTCCAGCTCCCACTCGCCGGTGACGTCGTCGACGGCATCGACCTGCGCGCGCATCTCCACGGGCAGCAGCAGGTCCTCCGCGGTGAGCACGGTCTCACGGCACATCAACGCGCTGCGCTTCAGCACGTTCTCCAGCTCCCGCACGTTGCCGGGCCAGGTGTGGGCCTGGAGGAGCTTCACGGCGTCGGCGGACAGCGCCTGTTCCGGCCGGTTCTCCTCCTGGGCAAACCGACGCAACAGGTGAACGGCCAGCACGGGAATCTCCGCGCGTCGCTCGCGCAGCGGCGGGAGATGGAGCGTCACGACGTCGAGACGGTAGTAGAGGTCCTCACGGAACCGCCCAGCCTTCACCTCCGCGCGCAGGTCACGGTGCGTGGCCACCAGCACGCGGGCCTCGGAGCGGATGGTGGTGCCGCCCACGCGGGTGAACTCGCGTTCCTGGAGCACGCGCAGCAGCTTGGCCTGCAGCAGCGGATTGAGCTCACCCGCCTCGTCGAGGAACACCGTCCCGCTTCCCGCTTCCTCGAACCTGCCCTGACGTCGGGTGTGCGCGGAGGTGAACGCCCCCCGCTCATGTCCAAACAGCTCACTCTCCGCAAGCTCCTGCGGGAGGGTGGCGCAGTTGATGGCCACAAAGGGCTTGTCCCGACGGTGTGAGAGCTGGTGCACCAACCGGGCAACAATCTCCTTGCCCGTTCCGCTCTCCCCGGTGATGAGCACGGGCACACTGCTGTCCTTGACGTGCTCCACCATCCGCAGGACGGATTCCATGGCCGGGCTGGCAAAGACGGCATTGGCCATGGACAGGTGCGCCCGCACGTCAATGGCCCGACGCGCCGCCAGCTCACGTCCCATGCGCGTGCGCTCCACCGCGTTGCGGACCACGGAGCTGAGCGCCTCTGGGAGCAGGGGCTTGACGAGGTAGTCCACCGCGCCGTTCTTGAGCGCGAACACTGCCTGGTCCACGGTGGCGCTGGCGGTGACGACGATGACGGAGAGATGCGGCTGCAGCGCGCGGATGCGCGGCAGGAGTTGGAGTCCACCCTCCACCGGCAGGTTCACATCCAGGATGACCGCGTCCACGCCAAGGCCGGACGTGTGCTCCAGCACGCGCCACGCCGCCGCCGCGTCCACCGCGGACTGCACCGTGAAGCCCTCAAGGACCAGCAGGTCCGTGATGAGCGCGCGCTGGACAGGCTCATCCTCGACGACCAGCACGGAGGGCGGATCAAGACGCGTGTCCAACTCAGCGGCCTCCCCGAGGGGGTTCGCGGGTGGCTGGGTGGAACGCACCCGTGCCTGCCCATTCACCGACGACAACCCGCCAAACCCAGTCGGACCTGGTGACGAGGTCCACGGACATCTAGCGCGAGCGCCCCATTCAACCAAGGAACATCAGCGTGGCCCGTGTCGGTTCCGCGCTGCGCAGGTGTGTCGGGGTCGGTCCCGCTCCTGCCCGGGCGGACGTCCGCCGTTCAACCCCAGGTCTCCGATGGGCGCCTTGGGCGTTGGGGCGGGCCGTCGCCGCGGCCTGGGGGCTGACCCATGGGTGTCGACGACGTGGGGCTGGGTTGCTCCAGCCGAGCCCCTCACCACGGTGCGCGCTCCCAGACCAACGCGGATACCAACGACCGTATTGTCTCGACCCCTGGGCAGACTCCTTGGCCCAGCTACCCCGCGAACCAACCTGGCGCCGCGGGTCAGGGGCGACGCGACGGCGGCGGTACACCTGGGAAGCGGCGCGGTGGGCGACACCCTGATTGCGTCCTCCGACGACCCGGATGCACGACTCACGACGCTCGCGCGCGACGTCGCAGTGTCGCCACGACGAGAAACGCGATGGACAGAACCCATTCTTCGCCGCTGGTTGCGTTGCACGCGCACCCCGCGGAGGTGGTGTCGTCGTCGCTGTCCGGCGCGCCCGAGCTCTGCGGCCCCACCCCGCTCGACGATTGCGCTCCAGCCTGGCCGCTGGACGTCATCACGGAAGCGGAGGAGCTGCCTCCCGAGCTCGAAGTCGCCGCAGAGGCGCTGCTTGACGACGCGGCGGCGGCGCTTGACGAGGAAGAACCTCCAGACGATGCGGCCACGCCGCTCGACGACGACGCTGCCGTGCTTGCCGAGGAAGAGCTGGTGGATGACGCAGCAGCGCTGCTCGACGACGTGACCACGCTGGCGGCGGAGGATGCGCTTGAGGAGGTGGAAGTGCCGCCGCTCGATGACGAGGTGGAGGTGGCCGTGCTTGACGACCCGGACGACGAGCCGGTCACGTCCGACGACGACGTTCCACCGCTGATACTGGATGCCGTGGCGGAGGACGCCGCGGTGCTGCTGGTTGTGGAGGTCTGCCCCGGGCACGAGATGCCGTCGTCGGCAAGCGTGGTGCAGTCGTCGTCCACGCCGTTGCACACCTCGACCGCCCCCGGATGGACGGCGGAGCCGGTGTCGTCGCAATCGCCGTCCTGGGTCACCCAGTTGGCGGCGGGAGGAGCACAGTCGTTGAAGGGGGCGCCCACGCCATGGCCGTCACCGTCACTGTCCAGGTACCAGTTGGTGAGAACCAGGCCCTCGTCGACCCCAAGGTCGCAGTCATTGTCCTGGTGGTCACACACCTCGACGTTGGTGGGGAAGTTGCTCGCGTCGTTGTCGTCGCAATCGACGAGATCGGGGGCGAAGCTCAGCAACATCGGGCAGTCGGTCCCGTCGTTGGTGTTGAATGCTCCGTCGCCGTCCAGGTCGGGACAGCACTCAAAGCGGGACACCTCGAGCACCCGGTCGCCATCCGGGCTCGTGGACTCGTTCAAGTCGAATGCAAGGCGGTAGCTCACCCCGCCGGTGGCGACGAATCCGCTGTACATTTCGCCTCCCCACCCGTCGGCGTACTCGTGTTGCGGGCCCGCCCAGTCGAGGCAGTAGAAGTTCGAGGTGCAGGCATTCGTCCCCTGCGACACGTACAGGTTCATGTGCAGGTCGACTCCGTAGCCCGCGTCGAATTCGACCCACTCATCCTGCGCGGCGGTGAAGTTCAGGATGCGGTCCGGGCTGGGGTTGTCCGTCGGCTGGTCACATCCCTGAGACGCGGCATTCACGTAGGTGGAGCACTCATTGTCTTCCACCTCGTCACTACCGCCGCAGTCAAAGCAGTCGTCGAAATAGGGAACCGCAGCGCCGCAGGTGAGCTCGGGCCCGGGGTCGGCGGCCAACGCGTTGCTGGTGCTGAGGAGGAACACCATCGTGATTCGTCGCATGATGCGTGGACCTCTCATGGCCATGCACGCGGACTGCTCGTCGTGGATGAGCCAAGCAAGCACGGGCCCCGCGCCGACGTTCGGCGCAAGCGGACCGGTTCTGTCGTCACGTCCAGGACCCAACCATCGTGATGGAAGTGGGGGCCTGCGAGCCGAGCGACATCTTCACGTCCTTCCCGCCCGCAACCTCCACGGCGGCGGCCATGCCGGTCATGTAGCAGCGCGCGAGCACCGGCGGCACCAGCCCGACGGGAAACTCCAGCACCAGCGTGCTTGACCTGGAGCCATCCATCCTTGCCGTGAGTGTGGTGCCTTTGTGCATCTGGCCCCAGCGCGACGCCGCGCCCGTCACCACCCGCTCCGCACCCACCAACCGGAACACGGCCCAGTAGATGGGCCCGTCCAGGAGCTTGCGGTTGGTCGCGTGCGCGAAGTCCACGAACTCCTGCTCACCCGAAAAGCACAGGTCCATCATGGCCAGGTAGAGCGCGGTGGCGTGGACCTCCGGGACCCAGCTGGAGACGGGAGGAGGCTCACGGACCAGGCGCGCCACCTCCGCGGGCACCTGGTCCACGTACGCGTCGAGCGGCTTCTCCGCCATGAAGGTCCTGAGCACCGCACCCTTCTGCTCACACTGCGGGTAGGAGTCCATCCCTCGCGGGAGGTCGCGGAGGAACTGCTCCACGGATTTGAGCGTCACGGCGGGCCTCCTTCGATTCGCCACGCAGCCTACACCCGCGCTCACGCCGCGCCCAACGTGAAGTCGCTGGCCATGCCCATGGAATACGTTGTTGGCGTCGGAACCAGCTCCAAAGAGGGTCCAGGAGGACTCCGGGAAGAACCATCTGGTAACGCTGCGGCTCCAGGCGCCGCCACGGGAGCGGAACGTGTCTGTCGGGCCCACATCGTCCCCGAGCGCCCACGTTGACACGCACGGAGCACGTCGGTTCTGCTCCGTACCGACCGGGAGGCCGCGTGCACATCTTGACCAATCCAGGCTCCAACCTGGCCGAGAACCTGATTGAGCATTACAAGCTCCACATCACGCCGCAGCAGATTGCGGTCGACGGGGAGTACCACGACACGCGCAAGGGGTTTCCGTTCGAAACCATTGATGCGTGGGTGCAGAAAGCCAAGAAGCATCCTTTTGTGATTGGCACCTCGGCGTCACAGTTTGCCAACTGGTTTACGGACCTGGGCGCGGACGGCAAAGCGATCCTGGCCATCCAGACCTCCCGCAAGCTCATCCACTCCTACAACTCCGCCATGACGTCGCTGGAGACGTTCGAGAAGCACGGCCAGGCGGAGCTGGCGCGTCGAATCCGCGTGGTGGACTCCCTCTCCACCGACGTGGGCGCGGGCCTCCTCACACTGCTGGCGGCGGAAGCGCGCGCGTCGGGGCTGGGCCTGGAGGAGATTGGCAAGCTCCTGGATGCAGCCGCGCCCACCATGCGCTCCATCCTCACCCTTGCCACGCTGGACAACCTGGTGAAGGGGGGCAAGGCCAGCTTCGTCAAGGCGTGGATTGCGGACGCGCTGAACATCCGCCCCGTGCTGGAGCTGCGCGACGGCGAGCTCAAGGCCGTTGGCAAGGTGAGCACGCGCGCCGACGCCCCGGACAAGGTGGTGGAATACCTGAGCAGCATGATTCCGCCGGGCACGGATGTGTGGGCCGCCATTGCCCATGGCAACAACGCCGGCGCCGCCCGACGACTGGAAGAGCGCCTTCGCAAGACCTATTCGGTGCGTTTCCTGTACCTGCGGCCACTCTCCCCGTCGATCTACCTGCACTGTGGCCCCGGTGCGGTGTTTGGAATCCTGCTGCCGCTCGCATCGCTGCCGTGGCAACCCAAGAAGCCGCCACCCGATCCCGTGTGAGCGGCTCCGTCGGGCTCGGCGTCCCATCCAACACCAGCACCACCAGGTCACTCGCGGTTACCTGCACCATCCTGCCGTCGGGCGCCTTGAACGAGGACCAACCTCGTCGCTCATCGTCGGGCCGGCGCCGGGCTTGCAGCACTCTCGTTGCCTTGGGAACGGAGCGGCTCCTTCCGTTGCTGCGCGCCCTCGGCGTCATGTCCACGCCTCAGCGCCGGCAGGGTGACAGTGACCTCCGTGCCTGCGCCAACGTCGGACTTCACGGTGATGTCGCCGCCGAGATCCCGGACAATCCCGAAGCAGATGCTCAACCCCAACCCCGTCCCCTCTCCCACGGGCTTGGTGGTGAAGAACGGTTCGAAGATCCGCTGCAGCGCCTCGGGCGCAATGCCAGCCCCGGTGTCTCGAATCATCACCACGACATTCCCGCCAACCATGCTTGTGCTGACGTGAATCTCGTTCTCGCCGGGACGACCGCTACGAATGGCCTGCGCTCCATTGACAAGGAGATTCACGAACACCTGCGCGAGCTGTCCCTCATTGGCCATGACGGGGGCGGGCTCACCCTGGGACCGGGTCAGGCGGGCGCGATGAACCAACTGGTTCCGCGTCATGTTGATGGCCACGTCCAGGACGCGTTCCACGCAGACGGGGCGGCGCCCTTCCCCGTCGCCACGGGCAAAGGTCTTCAGGTCACGCGAGATCTTGCGCACGCGCTCCGCTCCATCACGCGCATCCCGCAGGGAAGCCAGAAGTTCCTCCAGGAACGCCACCTGCGCTCCTCCTTCCGTGGTCCGTTCCGTCGCCGCGGAGTGGAGCGAGAGCTCGTGCGCGACCCGCTCCAACGCGAAATCAAGATTGCTCAGGAGGTAGGCGAGTGGGTTGTTGACCTCGTGCGCAACCCCCGCGGCCAGCGTCCCTACCGAGACCAGTCGATCCAGTTGCACCATCTTGGCGCGAAGCTGCCTTGCTTCCGTGACGTCGCGCCCCACCACCAGCAGGGCCGGTTCGGCGTCGACCACGACGGGAACCGCCGCGCCTTCCACCACCACCTCGGTGCCGTCGCGCCGCAGGAAGCGGTAGTCCTGGCTCGGTGTGCTTGTCCCGGTCTCCCTGAGACGCTTCACGTCCTCCTCGGGAATCACCGCGCCGACGGGGCCGCCCAGCAGGTCCTTCAACTCCGCCACCCCTGCCATGGCGGCGGCAGCGGTGTTTGCGTCCACCACGACGCCTCCCTGGATGACGAGGACGGCCTCCGGAAGCGCGTTGATCAGCACGCGGAGACGACGTTCCCCGTTGCGGACCTCGTTCTCCGCACGGAGGCGAGCGGTGATGTCGCGATGGGTGGCGACAAAGTGGGACGGCGTTGTCTGTCCCTCGGGAATGACGGGCGCAATCGTCAGCTCGCTGGTGTACTCGGAGCCATCCTTTCGCCGGTTCTGGACAACGCCCTGCCAGGTACGCCCAGCGGAAATGGTGCGCCAGAGGTCTGCAACCACCTCGGGCGGCGTGGCGCCGCGAAGAATGCGCGGGGTGTTCCCCTTGGCTTCCTCCAGCGTGAAACCGTTTTGCGCCGTGAACGCAGGATTTGCGAAGACAATCTTGCCGTTCGAGTCCGTGATGACCACCGGATCCGCCACCGCCGACAACGCCGCCAGCTCCAGTGGCGTGTCTGCGCCAAGGAAAACCCCGGGCGTGGCGGGGAGGGAGGGCCTACGTTGAGCGTCCTGCTCACCCATCTCGACACCGTTACCAACCGTCCGCGAGTCCACGGGCACTCCGTCCCACCGAGCCACACGTCCTGATCGCTTCGCGCTCATGGGTTGCGCTCGAGTTGAGCAGATTCAATGCCAGGCGCGGCTTCCGCGGAGGGGCCCGCGCACCGGAGTCTCTCGCGCTTCAACGACGAGCGCTCACCTCCGTTGATGTCCACGCTGGAGGACCGCGCGCCGGGGCATCGGAGCCGTCTGTGTGCTCGGAGGCGGCAGGGGACGTACCGCTGGATGGATGACCATGCTCCCATTCGGACCTCGTGGCACCCAGCCGCGTGCGCTCAAGGCCTTCATCGTCACATGCGCGGCAATGCTGAACCCCGCCGCACCAGCCGCTCACGCACAGGGCAGAGGGCGCGACGCGGTTCGCCTGGGCGCCCGGTTGCTCCGATGAGGTGCGGGTGGTGGCGCCCATGAGCACGCCGCGCAGCCCGCGCGCTCACTCGTTCGGCTGCCGGCCGCGAGCCATGGCCCCCGGCTTCCGTTCGTGCTGGAGGATGACCGCCACCATGTCCCGCACGAATTCCACGTCGGAAAGGGGACGCCCGCTGAGCAACGAGACGATCTCCCGGATGACGGCGTCGTGGGGACATTGGTCGCTCCCCTCGGCCACCGCCACCAGCTCCCGCCAGGAGACACCGAATGCGTCAGCCATTCCCGTCAGGACCGCGAGATCCGTCCACTGAACCCCGCGCTCCACGCGACTGATGGTCTCCATGGTGACGCCCACGTGCGCCGCGACCTGCGCCTGCGAGAGCCCGGCCCGTTTGCGCAAGTGAGCGAGGTGTTGCCCGAGCTGCCTGAGCGTCACACAAGACATGGGTGGGCGGTCCTACTCGAAGTTCTTACGAAGCTGTCGTTGACACGATTCGCCCGTCACACCCGCTGGGTACCTACGCCAGCAGGCCCATCATCCCCATGAGACCGCCAAACCCGCGAGAAATGCGGGCGCGGAAAAGCGGCCGGAGGATGGTGGATTGCATGATGAGCGCCTCGCTCTTGCGTCTTGTCGAACGCTTGAGCACCGTTCCCGGTCTCCACGTCGACACGACGGCGCCAGCATGCAACCCGGCCGTCCCAAAGTCAAAGCGGGTGACATTCCGACGGCCGGCGCTTCCGCTCCCCCGTGGCAGGCGAACACCCCCCACGCTTGTGCCGCTGCGTCGGGACCACGACCTGGAGTGCGGCGGGCCCTCGCCGCCCTGGTCAGCGCCGAGCCTGTTCACAACGGGCCGACCAGCCCTGGGGCTCAATGACGTCGGGCGAGGCTCTGCCTCATGGCGCGTGGACCCTTGACGGTCGTCCAAACCGCTCGACCCTGACCAGGGCGGCGAGGGCCCGCCGCACTCCAGGTCGTGGTCCGCTGGAGGTGGTCATGACCAGATGGGCAACCTGTCCTGACGCAGCCCCTTACCGTCGCTGCTCCCAATCACGCTTCCTGCCGACACCGCCTCAGTGCACGAGGTCAGGCCCCGGGCAGATCGTGGGTTGGCGTGGCAGCCAGAGCGTGAAGGTGGTGCCACTCTCCACGGAACTCTCCACGCCGATCCCGCCCCCGTGCGCCTCGGCTATCCGCTTCGAGATGTATAGCCCCAGGCCCAATCCGCCGAAGTTCTTGAGGGACACCGCGCGCTCAAAACACTGGAACACCCGGGCCTGGTCTGCCGCGGGGATCCCAATGCCGCTGTCATGCACGCGCACCTGGGCACGTTCCGGCAAGACGTCGACGTTCACCTGGATGGGACGTCCTTCCCCGAACTTGATGGCATTCGACAACAGGTTCGCAAGGACCTGGTCAATCTGCGCTGCATCCGCGCTGACCACCACGGACGCGGGGGCTGACAAGGAAACGCTTGAGCCCTTCTGCTCGGCGTCGAACCTGAACCGCCAGATCACTTCACGGGTCAGCTGGACCAGGTCCGCGTCCTTGCGTCGCGGAGCAAACCGACCATGCCTGATGCGAGAAACGTCGAGCAGCTGCTCCACCAGCGCGTTGAGCCGGAGAATCTGGCGCTCCAGGGACTCCGCATTGGCGGCGCTCATGCACTGGAGGCGGTCATGCTTGCGCAGCGACTGGAAGAGCAGGAGGCTGGTTGTCAGCGGTGTCTTCAGCTCGTGGGACGCCAGCATGAGGAACTCGTCGCGGAAGCGGATGGCCTCCTGCGCTTCCCGGTACAGCAGGAGATTCCGGAGTGCTCCGGCAACGTGGGCGCCGAACAACCGCAGGAACGGGAGGTCGTCGCGTTGGGGCAGGACCTCCAGCGGAGACGTGAGGTGCTGCCCCCGCCGGAACAGCAGCAACGCCAGCATCCTGTCCGACGACACCGGCAGCGCCAGGCACGGCCCGCCACTCCCGTCCTCACCGCGCAGCAACGAGGCAGCCCATGCGGCGTGGAATGGCTTCAGCCACGGGGCATCCTCGTCCAGGAGCGGCTCATGGATGTCCTGCGGGGTTGGCGGTGAAGAGACCGGTGCGGGGTCGTTTCTCGTCGTTCCGTCGCCGTCGGAGAGGAAATTGCGACGCGCCACCGCCACGTAGGCTTCTCCCTGCCGCAGGAACGCAATCGCCTGCTCATACGAGAAGAGCGCGAGCATGGCATCCAACGCCAGCACCAGGATCGTGGCGGGCTCGGTGGCTTCTCCGGCCTGGAGGGACAGGCGGTTCAGCGCCTCCACCCGCTCGAGCTGACCATCAAGGCGTTGCTGCCACAGGGAGAGACGATGCTCGGTCCGGACAAGCTGCTTGACCTGCTCATTGAGGGAGAGCACCTCTCTCCTCAGGGGGTCGTCGTTCCGACCATCACTCCCGACGCTCAGCATCCCACACTCCCTCCCGGCTCCACGTAGAGAGCGCATAGGACCGCCGAGTAATTGTGGATGCGGGTTGGACCATGGGCCAACGGTGCAATCTCGCCGTAGCTGTTGAACCCGAACCAGGCCACGTCGTCGCCAAACTCCCGCTGCAACGGCGTGATGGACCGCTCCGTGGTGTGCCGGCCAAAGAGCAGACCCGCGCGGAAGCTGCAGTTGAACTGGAGGACCACGTCGGGATGGCGGGATGGATGTCGCGCCAGCATGTTCCGCGCGCACGCAAGCGACCGGGCAACAACCTCCTCCGGCCGGCGCAGCGCCACCCGCACCCGGGCGCCGGTGCGGATGTCTGCGGGGAAGAAGAGCGCGCCAGTGGCCGGGTCCGCTTTCAACGGCGAGCGCACCAGGAACTCGCCGTATTCCGGGTCGGGCTCATCCAGCCGCTCGGCGAGACTGATGTAACAAAAGTCGGACATCGTCAGGGAGGACGCGTCCTGCGTGTCCAGGTACTCCCGGTAGGTCTCCCACGCGGGCTTGTCGTCAATCTCCAGCACCCAGCAGTCCTTGGCGCGTGTGATGGTGTGCTCAATGCCCACGGGGTCGCAGCATTGGTTGACGGAGACCTCCGGAAGGAAGTCGCCGGTGATGAGCACGGCGGAGACAGCATTGGACGCCACGCGACCGTCGTGGAACTGGTAGGTGGGCCCCATCTGGAGCATCTCACCCGCGGTCCCGCCGGCCATCAGCAGTGGAACCTGGAGCGTCCCTTCCAGGTTGCGGAGGAGCTCGCGGACGTTGCCGGCCGTCCCGTCGGGGAAGATCATCAGCACCCGGTGCTCGTCGGCGCGAGTCCGCTGAAGACTGCGGGCAAGGCGCTGAGCAAGGTCCCGTCCGCAACGCTGGGGGTCCTCGGAGAACGCGCCCACCTGGACCGTCTCGAAGCGAAGGCGATCCGAACCCATGACCATGACCGCGACAGCGTGATCAGATTCGTCCGAGCCAGCCCTGGTGATGACGCCGGAGCTGGAGCAGCCGGAGAGCGGCGCCTTTCCCGTGACGTCAACCACGCCGTCCAGGAGCGCACCCTGCTCATAGCCCACGGTGGAGTGCACCAGGACAAGACCAATGCCGTCCGGTGGCGCCCCCGCCACGGCCATTCCTGCAGCCTCCCGGCCGGCCTCACGCGGGTCCCGCCGGTTGCTCTTTCCCACGCCAATGAAGGGCCGCACCCTGGTCCCTCCCTCTTGACGGAGATACGCATCGCCACTCCGCCGGCCAAGGAAACCGTCGTCGTCGGAACGCGGCCGCCCCTCGAGCGCGGACTCGGCCAGCGGGCCCGTCGGCCTCGTTGCAGGCTGCGTTGGCATCCACGCTCCGCGCTGCTGCCCGGTGTGCCGTCACTGTCAAGCGGTACGTGCGCGCATTCCCGGAGGACCCATCGCGCAGCTTCTGCGCTTCGTGTTCGTTGAATCCCGGACAACATTGCCGGTGTGTCGCGCACGACGAGAAGTGTGCGCCGGTGCCGTCAAGCGCAACCCGCCGTTCGCTCTGGGAATCCGCTCCCGCGTTTGGCGTGTCGCGTGCAACTCGTCGGGTTGAACCATGGTCGCGCCTCACTTGCCTCTGCCCATTGCCCGTCCCGCCGTTGTTGCCGATCTGCGGCAGGCGGTGCTCACGCTGACCGAAGCGCTCGACTGCGTGGGCGTTGATGACACACACCACGGCCAACGCGTGGCCTTCATGGTGATGCAGCTTGCAGGCCCGGCTGGCCTGGGGCCGCACGCCCGGGAGCGATTGGCGCGGGCGGGACTCCTGCATGACTGCGGCGTGTCGTCGTCGTCGCAGCGACGTGGACTGCTGGCCAGCGGGCTCCACTCAACCTCTGACGACCACTGCGAGCGGGGCGCGCGACTGGTTGCCGGCGTGCCGGCGCTGGAGAACCTTGCTCCGCTGGTCCTGCATCACCACACGCCCTGGGCAGTTCTTGAGCGCGCGCAGTTGAGCGGGGAGGACGCGCTGCTCGCCAACGCCCTCTTCCTCTGCGACCGCGTGGACGCGCTGCGTGTCACGTTGCGTGAAAGCGGGATGCATGGCGACGAGAGCCTGGTGCTCCACGCCCTCCGTCGACACCGCGGGGACCTGTTCGCGCCAGGGCTTGTCGACGCATTGCACGACATTGCGACGCCGGCATTCTGGGACGGCCAGACGCCGGACGCGTTGCGCGCGTGGTGGTCCGCGTGGCTGGCTCAGGAGGCCTGTCCCATTGGCACGCTGGAGGTGCGGCAGTTGGCGCGCCTGTTTGCGCACGTGGTGGACGCCAAGAGTCACTTCACCGCCGAGCATTCCGACGGTGTTGCCCGCCTCTCGCTGCTGCTGGCGGGAGAGTTGCGCTTGCCCGCGGAGCGTCGGTTCCGGCTGGAGGTGGCGGCGCTCCTCCATGACATTGGCAAGCTCAAGGTCCCTGACAAGCTCCTGGACAAACCCGGTCCGCTGGACGAGCGGGAGCGTGCGTTGGTGGAGCGTCACCCCACGGATACCCACGCGCTGCTCTCCCGCATCGACGGGTTCAGCGAGATCGCGGTCTGGGCCGGGCTCCACCACGCGGGGCTGAATGGCAGCGGCTACGCGTTCGAGGGTGCGCCGGCGGAGCTACCGCTGGAGGCCAGGATCATCAGCGTGGCGGACGTGTTCCAGGCGCTCGCGCAGGATCGTCCCTACCGTCCCTCGCTTCCGCCAGACCGGGTCGTTTCCATGTTGTGGGAGGACGTCCGGAATCAGCGCCTGGACGGCGACGTGGTTGAAGCCGCAATGCGGTCTCCCGACCGGAGCTGGCAGGCGGCGGTCCACGCGCGACCCGCGCGGTCATGACGGGCTCCACCACGCGGGCTCTCCGCGGGTGCCCCGACGTCACCCGAGCAGCAGGAGTCCCAACGTGAGGTTCTGGTGGATGTTCCCCACGCCGCGCACGTTGCCCTGCTCACCAAACGTGCACAACCCGAGAACCGGCGCACCGCCCAGCCGCGGGGCCAGGTGCTGCTTCAGCGCGTCGCCCAGCTTTCCGCCCACGGTCCCTGCGCAGCCTGCGCAGTAGATGAGCACGCCAGCCTTGACGTCGCTGCCTTTCATTCCGCCGTCGGAGAGCGCGCTGTCCACCAGGAGCGACAACGCCTCCAGCAGCCCATCCTCGCTTCCCTGCATGAGGCACAGCTGGTCTCCCGCGGACACCCGCGCAAACACATCCAGCTTCTTGTCGCCCGCGTGGATGTGGGCGGGATGCAGCGTCAGGTAGTGCGCGTCGGACTTCTGGAGTCCCAGGGGGTGCAGCGACGTCTGCGCCAGCACGTTCCCGCCTTCCGCAACCTGGAACCGGATGGCGTCGCCCAGCAGCTCGCCCAGCACCACCCCTGCAGGGCGGCCGTCCAGGCTCTCGATGGTGCGTCCCGCGGTGCTGGTGACCTTCAGCTTCTTCTCGGTCACAGTGAACGGTGCCAGGAAGCTCGCACCCTTGCGCACGGGACCGCAGATTCCCGCCAGGGACACGCCGTTGGAGATGGGCCCCTCCGAGGTGAACACACTCCACTCACCGGCAATGGCGTTGTCCGCGGCGCTGCCGCCGTGCACCGGAACGTCGGGAAGCACTTCCGCCACCCCGGCCAGGACGTCCTCTTCCAGGCCCGGCGACGCGTTGAACAACACCACCGCCGGCCGTGCGCCTCCCGTGCGCGCCAACAGCATCTCCGCCGCCTTGCGACCCGCCGCACGTCCATCCCCGTCGATCCGAGCGTGCCCCGCCCCCACCGTCACGCCGTCAACCCCGGCGAACAGCAGGATGCCCACCGCGCCGTGCCCTCCGCTGGCCACGCCGTGGGTTCCCAACACGCCGAGCGACGTGGTGATGCCGTGCACCGGCACGTCCTTCAACTTCTCGCGCACGGCCCGGTGGACCTCCTCGGCCTTGTGCTCGACGGTGCAGGTCACGAACGCGAGCTGGGCCGCGTGACCGTTCATGCCCTTGAGCGCCTGGGCCACGGCTTCCCCCACGGCGGAAGCGGTGTTGGCAGACGTGGAAGTACCCATCCCAGCAATCAGGTTGGTCATCGTGTCTTCTCCGGTTTCTGCGTCATGCCTTCAGCAAGAGGTGCTTGAGCTCTTCGAGCTCCCGCGGTTCAAGCAACGCGGGCAATGCCTGCTCAACCTTCTTCAGCGCGTTGACGTCGTCAAGACTGCTGGGCGTGTACTCCCGCAGCTTGACGCCCGTCATCATGATCAGACGCGACACCGTGAAGGACGTCCGCTTCTCCTCGACGTATCGGGTGATCGTGTGGAGCTTGCTCATCGGCACCTGCTCCCCCCGTCCCGCGGACATCATATTGAACGCTCTTTTCCGCGTTCAATGGGTTTCTGATGTTGCGCACGGGTTTCCGCCGCCCGCTCAGGGGATGACCCGCCACCATGGGCGGCAGCGTCGCACCTCTGGCCAGGGCGTCGCCTTTTCGCGCACCCCGGGAGCGCGGCAGTCACCCAGGGAGCGCTGCAGGCCACGTCACCTGGCGTCACGAACCGTGCCCGGTTCCCCAGCACGCCCCAGGGTGTCACGAAGTCTTCGCTTCAGGCGCCGCGGTAAGTGGCAACTGGACGATGAACGTGGTGCCTCGTCCAACCTCGGTCTCAAACGTGATGTGCCCCCCATGGTTCTTGACGACGATGGCGTACGCGATGGCCAGCCCCTGCCCGGTGCCCTGCCCCACGGCCTTGGTGGTGAAGAACGGCTCGAAGATGCGTCCGCGAATGGACTCCGGGATCCCGGTGCCGGTGTCCTGCACACGGATCTCCGCGACGTCGGAGTGGACCAGGGTCTTGATGGTGATCAGTCCCTTCCCATTCGTTCCGCGGTCCGTCGCGTCGGACACGGCATGCGCCGCGTTGACCACGAGGTTGAGGAGGACCTGGTTGAGCTCCACCGGCGCAGCGGGGACCAGGGGCATCGCGTGGTGCAGGTCCAGCTCCACGTCAGCAACGTACTTCCACTCGTTCCGCGTGATGGCAACGGTGGAGGTGATCACGTCATGGACATTGACGTGCTCCTTGCGGCCCTGGGAGTGGGAGAGCCCTTTCATGGCCCGGACAATCGACGAGATGCGGCTGAGCCCCTCCACGCACTGGTCCAGCGCGTCCGGGATCTCGGTGAGCAATGACTCGATTCCTGCCACGCGCAACGCCTCCTCCGCGCGGCGCAGGGTCTCGGGGAGGACGCGGCCCTGGCGCGCGTCGCACATGACGTTGGTCAGCGCGTCCAGCACCGGAATGATGTCAGCGAACGCGGTGCGCAGGTAATGGACGTTGTCGCTGACAAACTGCGCCGGAGTGTTGATTTCGTGCGCAACCCCTGCCGCCAGCTGGCCCACCGCCTCCATCTTCTGTGAATGGAGCAACCGCGACTGGGTTCGTTTCAGCTCCTCGAGCGCGTCGGCCAGTTTCGCGCGTTGCTCCTCCAGCTCCATCGTCTTCCGCGCCACCACGCGCTGCAGCGCGGTGTTCTGCTCCAGGACCTGGAAGGTGCCGTCGACCTGTTCACGCAGGTTGCGTCGGATCAACGCGTCCAGCGTCTTGTGCGCCGCGCGCAGCTGCTCTTCCAGGTCCATCACCCTGTCATTTCGCCCGCGCATCATCCGCTCCCAACGCCACGCCGGTGAAAGTCTGGTTCACGTGGACGGCGTTGAATTGTTCTCCATAGGTCGAGAATCCGAAAACCCTGTGACGGGAAAGGAGCTGCCCAAGCTGACCGTCAAGCCCCCTGTGCTCCAGCTCCAGGCGACGAAGGATGCAGTCACACCCGATCACGAGCTCCGGCGGGCCGATCTGGTGTGCCACGTTGTCCAGGGCGCGCTCAAAGCACTTCGCCGGGTCCAGGGACCTTGCCGCCGAGAGCACCAGGCCCTCATCAATGGCGCAGAACATGGTCAGGCTTCCGTCGGCGTTCGCGCGTGCAATGGACCGCACATACGCGTCACCCCCAAGCTCCAGCACGAGGGGATGGGCCGAGAACACGTTGGCATCCAGCTCGCTCACCTGCACCCCGATGGCGCGGGAATAGGCTCGCACCGCGGGCTCGCCGTTGATCTCCTTCACCGTGCGGGTCCGGGGCTCCGCGGCCGTGATCACCAGCAGCGTCTCCGACGGGATGAAGTGCTGGAGCTTGAACGCCGTGAAACGCCGCGCCGTCCGACACACCACGAACAGCGCCGCGTCGGACTGGAAACGGCCCTCGTGGTAGACCGCGGTGCGCTCGAACTTCAGGTCATCGCCCGCGGATCCGCCGATGATCGGGACATCCCCCACGGACCGATAGAGCGCGGCGGCCAGACGCTCCTCCATCAGGGCAAGACCGTCGACGAGAATCAGTCCAAACACGCGCGCGCCCGTCTGGGCAGGGGCCACCTTGCTGGCCAGCGGAACAACCAGGTCCTCACAAGCGCCAAGCGGAGAGATGAGGTGCGGCTCCAGTTGCACCACGTTCCGGCGAAAGCCCAGGGCGGCGATGCCACATTTCTGGAAGCCCTTGGGCCCAATCTGCCCTGAGCTTGTGCAGCCCACCACCGGGCACGGGAAGGCCCCCTGGATTTCCCGTCCCAGTTTCTCGAGGTCGTACTGGGAGGAGCAGAAGAAGAGGATGCCGGAAAGGTCATGGGTTGGGAGCTGCTCCCTGAGCTCATCAACGGCATGCCTGGCGTCGTGCGCGGTGGTGGTGCCTATCCCGTAGAACGGGACCTCCGTGGCGGAAGGTTGCGCTGTCATCTGCCCCCCCTTTGAGACGTGGCCCCTGGCTCCACCCGGACAACTCTCGAGCCAAGCAGATACTCAAGCGCGCTCTCGCGGCACCGAGTCCACATCAGTGTGGTGTACCTCTGGGGAGGCCCGACGCAGGGTCCCCCCATGCTGCGAATTCCCAGCCTCCCCGCCAGTGGCCCGCACGCCGTCGCCGCAGACCGGCAGCACCACCCTGAACACGGCCCCCCTTCCGGGGGACTCCACCTCCAGGCGCCCGCCCATCTCCTCCACAATCCGCTCCGACACGAACAGCCCGAGCCCGGTGCCCACTCCCGCGGGTTTCGTCGTGAAGAAGGGGTCAAAGATCCTATGTCGCAGCTCCGGCGGGACGCCCGACCCGGTGTCGCGAACCTCCACAAGCACCGAATCCCCTGCGGCAGTGATCCGCACGGCCACTTCGTGGTCCTTCGGGTTGCCTTCGGGGATTGCCTGTGCCGCATTCGTGAGCAGGTTGAGGAACACCTGGCCCAGGCGGGCGGGGCTCCCGCGCACGGGCGGCACCTCCCTGATGTCCCTGGAGACGGTCGCGCGCGCGAGAATCTGCCTGGACGCCATCCGGAGCGCCGTCGCCATGACGCTGCCCACGTCCACGTCCGTTGCCACGACGTCATCCCGGCTGAAGTTCCTCAGGTCACGCACAATGGACTCCGCCCTCTGAACACCCTCGCAGGCCTCCTTCAGTGCCTGGAGGACTTCGGTGTGCTCGTGGTCCGCGGAGCTGCTCGCGCGGAGCTCTTCCATGGCGTAGGTCATGTTCGCGTGGATGTAGGCCAAGGGGTTGTTCAGCTCGTGCGCGACCGAGGCCGCCGTCATTCCCAACCCGTCGACGCGGTCCGCGAGCACGGCCTGGCTCATGAGGCGCTTCCGCTCAGTGATGTCCCGCACCACGCATGCGACGGTGGCACCGGAGCCATCGTCGGATGGCAGGCGGAAAGCGTCCGCGAGAAACCAGCGGTCACCGCCGATCACGGTGAGCGGGTACTCGAGGGACACCGGGCCGCCGGTTTCAAAGGCCTTCCTCACGAGGTCCATGAACTCCTCGGCCTGGGGACCGGGTATGAGCTCGGTGATTGTCCTCCCCACCACTTCTTCTCGCGGCTTCGCCAGTACCCCTTCGTTGTCGGTCCACACGCTCAGATAGCGCCCGTTTTCGTCAAACTCGAAGACCGCACCGCGCGAGCAGCCCAACACCGCCTTCAACCGTGCCTTGCTCGCGTGCAACTTCGCCGCGGTGGCCTGGATGTGGTGGACCCCCACGACCACCATGAAGCCAACGAAGAGGCCCGGCAGTTGGACGCCAAGCTGCGTGAGTGGATACCCGCTCGCGGTCAGGAACGATGCGCTCAGGAGCGGCGCGACCACCAAGGCCACCAGGCCCGCTCGGTAGCCACACAGCAGCACCGCGGCGGCCACCGGAAGTCCCACCAGGGCACCAACACCCTCCCCCATGACCTCGTGCCCCGCCCACATCCCAGAAAGCTGGACGGCAAAGGCCGCGAGCAGGATCAGCGCACGCTTTGCGCGGGTGAGGCTCGCGATGGAGGTGTGGGATGGGACCACGCTCATGCCTTTCTCCCCATCGTCCATTCGGCGCATCCATGCCCCTCCTTGATGTATGCGCGCGCACCACTCGAGATCTGCGCACGCGTGGCCCCGCGCGGCGACCACTTCGGACATCCGATTCCGGGGTGCCCGCCCTTTAGGGGCGAGATTCGCCGCGCACTGCTCCACCAGCAGGTTTCGGGACGCAATAATACGCAATAATACGACATGACGTCATCACGAATCTCTTGTTCAGGCGGAGCACACGTTTCTCTTCGGGGTTGCACCTCTTCGCTCGGGCCAACTTCCTTGCGTGGTGGTTCGGCCGCGCCACCGGGACGGATTAGCCCTGTCGCGGACCTGAATCGGCAACCGTCGATTAGCCGCGACGCCGAGTGTGCGCATCATCGGGCGTGTGGGCGCGGCGTGCGTTGGTGATAGGCCCGGCAAGAGCGCTCAATGAAGTGGCGCTTCGAGTGGCCCAGGTGTCTCGTCCTCACGACGGCAACCATGGTCGCATAGGGTGCAGGGTGCCCTACGCCGAGCCACTCCCCGTTCCCGGACCCGTGCGTGGACCTGCGCTATGCCGACGCCACGCCTCGCCAACACCCCGAGCACGAAGAGTGCTTTGCCGCCATGTCAGGAGGTGCAGCACCCGGCTCAACACTCCATGCAGGGGCAGTGCTTGGCCACGGTGTCCAGCAATCGGTCGAGCCTGGGCGGCTTGACGATGAAGTCCGTCACCCTGAGCTCAGCTGCCATTTGGGCCACGTCCTGGTGCGCGGAGAACAGGACCACCGGGATGGGCGCCAGCTCCGGATCCGCAAGCTGGGCCAGTCGGAATCCGCGGCCGTCCATGATCGGCATCATGACGTCCAGCAGGATGAGGCAGACGCGATCCGACGCATGGCTCTTCAGCCAGTCCAGCGCCTCTCGGCCGTTGCTGGCGCCTTGGACCTGGAAGCCGTTCTCCCTCAGTACCTCGTTCACGGTCTCACGGAGCTCCTCGTCATCCTCGACGACAAGCACGGTAAAGCTGTCCCGTTCAGGGCCGGCCATGGGCGACCTCCCGGTCACTGCAGGCCGCGCTGTCACGGGCCTCCCGCGGCAGGGTCACAACGAAGGTCGCCCCCTTGTCCGGCGCCGATTGAACCTCAATGTGTCCATGGTGCGCATCCACAATACGGCGCGCCACGAACAGCCCAATTCCCAGCCCGGCATAGTTGACCCTCGCCGCAACGCGCTCGAAACGCCCGAAGATCCGCTCCGCGTCCTCGGCGCGGAGGCCAATGCCTTGATCGCTGACGCTGAGCCGGATGGAGTCACTTTCTCCCGTCACGGCGACTTCCACCGGCTTGCCGGCTCCGTACTTGAGCGCGTTGGCAATCAACGCGGTGAGCACCTGCTGCATGCGCGCCCGGTCGAACGTTCCCGTGTTCTCGCCGGCAACCCGCAGGAGCAGCTCACACCCCGTCGCGCGCGCCTGCTCCCGCATGCCGTCCACCACCTCCGACGCCATCTGGCCCAGGTCACATTCCCCCAACTGCAGGGCAAGCTTTTCCGACGCCAACCCGGTCACGTCCAGGATGCGCTCCACCAGGATGCTGAGTCGCCGGGCCTGGGCCGCGGCGCTGACCGACTTCTTGAGCGCACGCTCCCGGTTGACCAGCCGCTCCTCCCCGCGTGAGAGGCTTTGCACCAGGCTCTCCAGGTTCAACAGCAGACCGGTGAGCGGCGTGCGCAGCTCATGGGCCGCCACCAGCATGAACTCGTCGCGGAGTCGCACCGCGTTCGCCAGCGCCGCGGTCCGATCCGCCACGCGCTGCTCCAGCTCATCCATTGCGCGGTGTTTGCACATCGCCATCACAATGGCCACGTGCAGCTCGCGGTCCTCGAAGGGCTTGAGCACGTAGCCAAAGGCCCCCGTGGTCTGCGCGCGCTGCAGCGTGCTCTCGTCAGCATACGCGGTGAGGAACACCACCGGGACGTCCTGGCGCCGACGGATCTCCGCCGCGGCGCGGATTCCGTCTCCGTCGTCGCGCAGCTTGATGTCCATGAGGACGATGTCCGGGTTGGTTTCCTCCGCCTTGTGGACGGCGTCCTCTTCCGTAGCGGCGGTTCCCACCACCACGTAACCCAGGCCCTTGAGCGTGTGCTCGATGTCCTTGGCCACAATCCCCTCGTCCTCGACGATGAGGACCCGTGGGGAGACGGGCGGGCGCCGCGCTTGCAGGTGAGACCTCATGCCTTCACCTCGGAGAACCGGACACGGAACGCCGTCCCACCCGCCACATCCACCTCCAGGTGACCGTGGATCTGTTCCACCAGCGTGTTGACCAGCTGCAGCCCCAGGCTCTCCACCTTCTTGACGTCGAAACCAGGCGGTAGTCCCACGCCGTCATCCCGGACCTCAAGCTGGTGGCGCCCGCCGGCCGGCGAGCCCACGCGGACGGTGACGGTGCCATTGCGCCCGTCGGGAAACGCGTGCTTCAGGCAATTGGACAGCAGCTCGTTGAGGATGAGGCCACAGGGCACCGCGGTATCAATCGTCAGCAAGATGGGCTCACCCTCCAGGCGCAAAGAGACCCGTGCAGGGTCCGTGCCGTAAGAACGGAAGAGCAGCGCAGCCAGGCTGCGCGTGTACTCGTTGAGGTCCACGCGGGAGAGGTCCCGTGACTGGTAGAGCTTCTCATGCACCAGCGCCATGGAGCGGATGCGGTTCTGGCTCTCCGAGAAGATCTCCCGAGCCTGCTGATCCGCAATGTACGACGACTGCAGCTTCAGGAGGCTGGAGGTGACCTGCAGGTTGTTCTTGACGCGGTGGTGGATCTCTTTGAGCAGCACCTCCTTTTCTCGGAGCGAAGCGCGAAGCTGTTCCTCCACGCGACGGCGCTCGGAGATGTCGCGAATGATCCCGGTGACCAACGTGCCTTCTTCCGTCACCAGCGGGCTGAGGCTGATCTCCACAGGGAACTCGGTGCCGTCGCGCTTGCGACCGGTGAGCATCCGACCCTCGCCCATGGGACGCGTGCGTGGCTCCTCGAAGTAGCCGTGGCGGTATCGCGGATGCATCTCCCGGAAGCGCTCCGGGACGAGGATCTCCACGGGCTGCCCCAGAAGCTCGTCGCGAGAGTACCCAAACATGCGCTCGGTCTGCGTGTTGACGATGGTGATGAGTCCCTGGGCGTTCACCACCACGATGCCGTCGGGCGCGGACTCCAGGAGACCACGGAACTTGGCTTCCGCCTGAGTTCGCTCCGTGGTGTCGCGGATGATGCTGATGACCAGGAGCCCCGCCTCGGTCCGGAGCGGACTCAGGCTGATTTCCACCGGGAACTCCCTGCCGTTCTTCCGACGACCGGAGAGCACCTGGCGCTCGCCCATGGGGCGGGTGCGCGGGGCGTGGACGTAGCCCGTGCGGTGCTCCTCGTGCGCCTTTCGGTAGCGCTCGGGGATGAGCGTCTCCACGCGCTGCCCCAACAGCTCCTCGCGCGTGTACCCGAACATCCGCTCGACGAGCCGGTTCACCATCCGGATGCACCCGCGCGAGTCCACGACCACGATGGCGTCGGGCGCGGCTTCCATGAAGCTCGCCAGTGCTTCGGTTCCCGCTGGCAACCGCTCCAGAGACTCCTGCATCTCCGCCCCTTCCACGACCTTACGTGCTCACTCGTCCGCGGGCTTGGCGTCCCACCCCCTCGCTGCAGCACCACTTCCTACGGAAGCGCGGCGGACCGATGAGGTTCACGCTTGAGCCAGCGGATGACATCACGCCCGGTCCTCCGACGCCACCATTGCCGGCTTTGACGACCTCCCTGGGGTTTTCCCGAACAGGCTTGTGCACCATGAGTTACCCGAGAGCACCCCCGCTCGCAGCGGAAGCTCTGCCATTGGTTGCGTAGTCTGTGACAGTCTCGCAACACTAAACCGCAAGAAGCAGCCACGTGGAAGAATGGTGTGTGCAGGGAATGGCGGTCCTTGCTTCATCGCGCACCGTCACGCAAACCCCACGAACTTCTCCGGCTCCCGCTCAAACCGTTCCCGGCATTTCGGGGAGCAGAACTGGAACGTGTGGTCCTGGAAGGTGACCTTCAAGGACGTGCGCGGCGAGACCTCCGCTCCGCACACGGGGTCGACAACGGACTCGGCCGGGTTGGTGGCCGCGGCGGCATGCGGGTGGTGGGTCATGGCGCGTTCTCCTATGTGCTGACGACCACGCCGGCGCCCCACGCGTCGACGCGCGCCAGCCCCCCACGAGGTACCGCTCGACGTGGCACCGGACAGGCGCTCCGCACGGCAGCACCTGGGGCGACACCGCGCTATGACGCTCCTGAGCCCTTTCCCTCGAGGAAGCCTGCCATGCCCAACCGTCTTGCCAAGGAATCCAGCCCGTACCTGCGCCAGCACATGGACAACCCCGTGGACTGGTACCCCTGGGGTGAGGAGGCGCTCAGCGTTGCCCGGACCCAGGACAAGCCCATCCTCCTCAGCGTGGGCTACGCCGCCTGCCACTGGTGCCACGTCATGGAACACGAGTCCTTCGAGGACGCCGAGGTGGCGCGGCTGATGAACCAGTACTTCGTGCCCATCAAGGTGGACCGCGAGGAGCGTCCGGACATCGACCACATCTACATGACCGCCTGTCACGTCTTCACCGGCAGCGGCGGCTGGCCGCTCACCGTCTTCCTCACGCCGGACCTGCGCCCCTTCTTCGCCGGCACGTACTTCCCCAAGGATGACAAGTATGGCCGCCCCGGATTCAAGCGCGTGCTCATGGCGCTGGCCGACGCGTACCGGAACCAGCGCAGCGACGTGGAGGAACAGGCGCAGGGCTTTGAGCGCGCGTTGCGTGGGCTTTCGCTGGGACCGCAGGCACGTGGCGGAGGCGCACTGAACGCGGAGCTGGTGACCCGGTCCGCGGACCTGCTGATGCGGCGTTTTGACGAGGTCAACGGCGGCTTTGGCCGCGCGCCCAAGTTCCCCAACAGCGTGGACCTGCTGGTCCTGGAGGCCGCGGCCCGACGCGGTCACGAGCAGGCCGGTCGCGCCTCGCTGCTGGCGTGCACGCGCATGGCGGAAGGCGGCATCTACGACCAGCTGGGCGGCGGCTTCCACCGCTACTCGGTCGACGAGAAATGGCTCATCCCCCACTTCGAGAAGATGCTCTATGACAACGCGTTGCTCCCGCGCGTGTACCTGGCCGCGTACCGTCGGACGGCGGAGCCGCTGCTGCGTCGCGTGGTGGAGGAGACCTTCACGTACCTGGGACGGGAGATGACCGCGCCCGGCGGCGCCTTCTTCGCCACGCAGGACGCCGACAGTGAAGGGGAGGAAGGCAAGTTCTTCGTGTGGCGCCCCGAGGAGATCGAGGAGGTGCTGGGCCGCGACGCGGGTCGGAGGTTCTGTCTGCGCTACGGCGTCACCGCGCAGGGAAACTTCGAGCATGGCACCAGCGTGCTGCACATCGCCGCGCCGTTGGAGCAGGTGGCGCGACTGGCTGGCGTCGAGGTCAATGCGTTGGCGCAGGAGCTGGAAGAGAGCCGGCGCAAGCTGTGGGCGCACCGGGAGAAGCGCATCAAGCCCGGTCGCGACGAGAAGATCATTGCCGGGTGGAATGGCCTGATGATCAGCGCACTGTGCGACGCGGCCGCCACGCTGCAGGAGAACAAGTATCTCGAGATGGCCACGCGCGCGCTGGACTTCATCCTGGAGAAGATGCGCATGCCGGACGGCGGCCTGTACCGCATCCACGCCGACGGGGTGAGCAAGATCCAGGCGTTCCTGGAGGACTACGCGTTCCTGGCCCAGGCCCTGTGCGACGCCCACCGCGCCAGCGGCGAGTCGCGCCACCTGACGCACGCGCGCGAGCTGTGCGAGCAGATCCTGCGTCGCTTCCAGGTTCCCGACGAGCCCGGCTTCTTCATGACGGAGGCCAACGCGCCCGGCGTGCTGGTGCGTTCCCGCTCGCTCCACGACGAGGCGGTGCCCTCCGGCGCCTGGGTTGCCACCAGCGCGCTGCACTACGTGGGCGTGGCCACGGGCAACCAGGAATACGTGAAGCTCGTCGAGCGGATCCTGGAGCACCACGCGGCGGAGCTCACCGGGCGGACGCAGGCGTATGGGACGCTGCTGTTGCTGGCGGACCGCGTGGTGCGGGGCTCCCCGACGGTGGTGGTGGCTGGCGCAGAAGCGGAGGCGCTGCTCTCGCTGACCCGCGCGCTCACCGACAGCGACGTGCTGGTGCTCCCCGCCGACACGCGGGATGGCCTGGACCGCGCATTGCTGGAGGGGAAGAGCGCGCAGGACGGGAAGGCCGCCGCGTACGTGTGCGCGGGCCAGACGTGCCAGGCGCCGGCCACGGATGTGACGTCGTTGAAGAGCGCGGTGGCCAGCGCGGGGCTGCAGCCGGCGGCGCACGTCTGACACGGTGGGCAACGCACCGGTCGCCCGACGGTTGACGTCCCGCGCCCACGCCACCGACAACACCGGTCCATGATTGAATACGACGTGGTGCTGGAGGATCTGCCGGAGCGCGTGGCCGAGCTCACGGTGCGCCTGCGGGACATGATGCTCAGCCTGGGGCCTGGGATCACGGAGGCCGTCTCCGGTCAGCGGTTGGATTACAGCGTGCGCAGTCCGCTCGGGTATCTCGCGCCGGACCGGACGGGCGTCGATATGGGCTTTGTGGGTCCGTTTGATCCGCCGTTGCGGGACCCGGAGGGTCGGTTGCAGGTGTCGGGGCGTGGCGTGGTGATGCGGCTGGCCTCGGCGGCGGACATTGACGACTACATGCGGCGCATTGCGCGGGACGCGTTTGCGCAGGTCCAGGCGCGCGCGGCCAAGGCGCAGAAGGGTCGCGCCACCACGGAGCAGGACCTGGAGCTGGATGCGCGACTGGAGGAAGCGCTCAAGCAGGTCTCACGGGGTCTGCGCCTGATGAGCCATCACCTGCAGGTCATGCAGAAGACGGCGGAGCAGAAGGCCGCCAGCGCGGCGCGTCTGCAGGGCCTGAAGCGCTCGCACAAGAAGAAGCCGCCCGCCGTGCCCCCGCCGCTGCCTGTTCCACCGCCGGTGGTGGCTGCACCTGTCGTCGTGGAGAAGGCGGCGCGCCCCGCACCCGCCAAGGCCAGGCGTCCCGCGCCGAAGGCACGCCCCAAGCCCAAGGCAGTCAAGAAGCCGGTGAAGAAGCCCGCCAAGGTGACGACGAAGAAGAAGGCCAAGGCCGCGCCAAAGAAGAAGGGCGCGCGTCGCAAGCGCTAATCGCGCAGTTGGGCTGCGTGGAATCGCGGCCACCCGGCGTCACTGCGCGGCCGGGTGGACGTCAACGGCGGGGCTGCGTCTCAACAAATTGACCATTCCGTCGTGGCCGGCGAACACCTAACCCCCCACGCTTGTCCCGCTGCGCTCGTTCGCCCCCCTTCCCCACACCCGCTCACCGTCGTCAACCATTGCGGGGAAGGGGGGCACGCATTGGCATTGCATTGGGACTTGTTCTCGTCGGAAAGAGGGCAGCTGCGCCCATCGGCTGCCCCCCTTCCCCGGCTCGGTGACGACGGAAACCTGGGACTGGGGAAGGGGGGCGAGTGGGCGCAGCGGGACAAACGCGGGGGGTTAGGTGTTCGCCGGCCACGACGGAATGGGCAATTTGTTGAGACGCAGCCTCTGACATCACTTCCGTGCCGGTTGGCCGAGGCGCCGGGTGAAGCGCGCCGGTGACGACGTGGGCTGAAGAGTGCGCCAACACCCCGGCAATACCGTGACCCGTCAGCCCCGTGGCGCTCCGCTACTCCACCAGTTCGTCGGCGACGTAGAACGCCCCGTCGGAATACGCCGTCACCACCACGTCACCCAACCCCGCACGACTCCCCGCCGGCCAATCCGTGGTCCGCGTGCAACGCGAGTCCGTGTTCACCATGCCCCCACCCGTCGCGAACACCCGCGCCCCCACCTCCACGACGCGATCCAGCACATCCTGCGCCGGGTGGCAGTAGCTGTTGTCGGTGCCCACGCTGATGATCGCCGCGCGCGGGGCCCACAACGCTAACGCGCCCTGGTTGCTGCTCGTCTTCGAACCATGGTGGTTCACGTGCAGCAGGCTCACCGGTCCCGTGTGGCGCGCCAGCGGCGTCTCCACGTCCGCGGTGCCTTCCCCGCCGCCGGTGAGGTCGCCCGCCAGCAGCGCGGTGAACGTGCCATGACGCAGGATGAACGAGACGGACCGCGAGTTCTCGTCGGACGGCGGCACCACGCTGCCATCCGCCACGCGGCCATTCACCGCCACGCACTCCAGCTGCGCCACGCCCAGCGAAATGACCTCCCCCAGCGGGATGGTCTGCCCCCGGCCCATGCGCGCGTCGCGGTAGCGGTCGCAGGTCTGCGTGCTGCACGTGCCGTCGTCGCCGTAGTCCCACAGCTTCGCCTCGGGCGCGCCGTCGTCGGGGGTGCCGTCCACGCGGTCCGGGCCCAGCAGGAAGTCCGCCACGCCCGCCAGGTGATCAGCGTCGTAGTGCGTCACCACCACGTGATCCACGCGGCCACCCGTCTCCCGTTGCACCGCCGCGCGCACCTCCGCCCCCGACGAGAGTCCTCCGCCATCAATCAGCACCACCGTGCCGTCGGTCCCCACCACCAGCGTGCAGTCACCCTGCCCCACGTCCACCGCCACCACCCGCACCGCGCCTCCACGGTCCGGCGTCGACGTCGTGGTGGACTGCGTGGTGCAACCCGCCAGCAAACAGGCCAACAGCACGCCACGCTTCACGGCTGCACATCCACGGAGAGCGTGTATTCCGCCGCCTGCGCGCCCGCCACGGAGACCACGCGAATGGCGTACGTCCCGCTCACCGGTGCCTCGAACGGCGCCAGCGTCGTGGTTCCGCCGCCCTGCCCGTCGGGAACCGGGTTGGCCACCGCCGCCGGCAGGTCATCCGGGTCCACGAGGATGACGCGCACGTTGCCGCCCACGTATTGCAGCGTGGCGGAGATGTCCTCGCCGCCGTTGAGGTTGAAGAGGAACCAGTCCTCCTGGCCCACGCACACCGTCAGCCCGTTGCCCGGCAGCGAGCCCAGCACCACCGGCGGGAACAGCAGCGGCGCCTCCGCGCGCGAGTCGTTGGGCTCGTAGAGGTCGTCGGTACAGGCCGCGCCTCCGTCGGGGGAGCCCGCGTCCGTCGTGGGTCCCGCGTCGACCGCCGCGTCCGAGGCCACCGCCGCGTCACCGGGCACCGCCGCGTCCGACACGCCTCCATCCACCGCCGCGTCGGGAACGCCCGCTTCCGGCGTCCCTGCCTCGGGCACGCCCACGTCGGGAACGCCCGCGTCCAGGGCGGCGTCGGGCGCGGCAGCGTCGGGGACACCCACGTCGGCACGGGCCGCGTCGCGCACGCCGGCGTCCAGGTGGAAGTTGCAGATGGGTCGCGCCAGGCACTCCGTCGACGACGTCAGGTTGGCGCAGCTCCACTGGTAGTCCACGCACAGCGCGGGGAGCGGCTGGCTGTTGCAGCACACCTCCGCGTAGCAGAACGGGGGCTCGCCCGCGTCGCCGCAGCCGTTGGGCGTGTTGCATCCGCCACCCGGCGCGTTGCCCGCGTCGCCGCAGACCCAGCCGCCGTCGACGCATCCGGCCGCTCCCGCCGGGGGAGGCGTCCAGCACGTGTTGGACGGGCAGGAGTTGCGCAGCACGCCCACGGTACAGACGTACCCACCCTCCGTGCACGCCGCGCTCCCGACGACGCGCGGGTCGCCGCACGACGCAAAGCAGTCCGGCACCGGTCCCTCCCCGCAGTCCGGCGGGCACGTCGAGGTGAGGACACCGTCGTCACAAGCCCAGCGGTTGGCCACGCACACCGCGGGAGAATCCGTTCCGTCCCGGCACCAGATCGACTGACACGCGCTCACCGAGCCGTTGCAGGTGGGCGTGTAGCGACATCCCGGCGCAATGGTGACGCCGCCATCCACGTTGCAGCCGCCCGGCGTGTAGCACTCACCCAGATTGGTCTCGCCGTTGGGGCACTCCCACGAACCGTTGACGCAGACCTCGCCGGTGCGCGGTGGCCCCCAGCAGGTTCCGTCGGGACACTCGCTGAACAAGACGCCGGTGGTGCACTGCCAGCGCCCTTCCTGCCGGTTGCAGCTCGCGCTGCTCACCGAGACCAGGCTGCCGCATTCCGCGAAGCACACCGGACGCGTGTCGCCGCACACGGGCACGCCCGCGTCGCCCAGGTCGTCGCAGCTGCCCACGGTGCCAACGGGCGCGCACCGCTGGCAGATGCAGTCCAGGCCGTCCTGGCAGTCGTACGCTCCTTCACACACCTCGCCGTTGCCGGCGCGGGTGACGGGCATGAACAGGGCCAGCTGCGGGCATCCGCCCAGGATGAGCGCGCCCGGGACGAGCAGCGCCCTGAGCAACACGAGGCCACGGTTGCGGGACAGGGAGGAGGAGGAAGCCATGGGCACCCACCACCGTACCACGGGCCGGGCGGCGGGCCCCTTCGGGTTGCGTGCGCCGCCGGGGTGGGCCATGGGAGGGCCGTGTTGAAGAGCCTCCCGCGCAACGTGGTGATGCTGGGCCTGGTCTCCCTCCTCACCGACCTGGCCAGCGAGATGTGCCTGCCCCTGTTCCCGCTCCTGCTCGCGGGGATGGGTCGGGGCGCGGCGTTCCTGGGCCTGCTGGAGGGCATGGCCGACGCCATCAGCGCGCTCCTCAAGTACGCCTCGGGAAGCTTCAGCGACCGCCTGCCTCGTCGGAAGCCGCTGGTGCTGCTGGGCTACACGCTGGCCACGCTGGCGCGCCCGCTCAACGGGCTGTCCACGCTGCCCATCCACGTGCTGCTCCTGCGCGGCCTGGACCGCGTGGGCAAGGGCATCCGCAGCGCCCCCCGCGACGCGCTCATCGCCGACTCCGTCGCTCCCGAGGGTCGCGGCGCGGCCTTCGGGTTCCATCGCTCCATGGACCACGCGGGCGCGGTGCTGGGGCCCCTGGTGGCGGTGGCCATCCTCGCCGGGCACAGCGACCTGCCGCAGATCCGCCTTGCCTTCCTGCTCTCGCTGATTCCGGGATTGGGCGCGGTGCTGTGTCTGTGGCTTGGCGTCAAGGAAGTTCCCCACGCGCCCGCCCCGACGGAGAAACAGCCTTCCACGCCTGCCCCACCGCAGGCCGCGCTGCCCGGCGCACGACTGCTCCTGGCCACCACCGCGGTGTTCGCGGCGTTCCGCCTGCAGGAGGTGCTGTTGCTTTCACGCCTGCATGCGCTCGGCGCGCCGGCGTTGGCGTTGCCGCTCGCGTGGTCGGGGCTGCATGTGGTGAAGACGTTGACAGGTGGTCCCATGGGCGCGTGGGCGGACCGCGTGGGTCGGGAGCGCACGCTCGTGCTGGGCTACGTGGTGTACGCCGTGACGGTGCTCCTCTGCGGCCTCGCCCCCACGATGGAGCTGCTCATCGGCGCGATGCTCCTCTACGGGCTGCACGCGGGCCTGGTGGAGGGCGTGGAGAAGGCGCTGGTGAGTGAGTGCTGGCCCAAACGCGCGCGCGGCAGGGGCTTCGGCTTCTACCACGCCATCACCGCGCTCTCGGCGATGCCGGCGGGGTTTGCGCAGGGGTGGATCCTCGAGAATGCATCGGGTGCGTGGATGGGTGGCGTGCTGGCGACGGGAGCCATGGTGGCGTGCGCATTTGCGGTGGCGTTTGCACGGATGCGACGTCGGGGTTGACGTCCACGGGGTCACGCGACTCGATGTCGCAGCGCCTCGATCTCGGCAATGGCCCGCGCAGCGTCCGTGAAGAGGACGGCGTGCATGCCCAGCTTCCGCGCCGCGTCCACGTGCATCTCCACGTCATCCACGAACACGGCCTCTTCGGCCCGCACTTCGAGACGGGAGAGCGCCAACTCGAAGATCCGCGAATCCGGCTTCTCCATTCCCACTTCGTGCGAGTAGATGAGCACGTCGCACAGCTCAG
Source organism: Myxococcota bacterium (assembly GCA_040752415.1). Taxonomy (GTDB): domain Bacteria; phylum Myxococcota; class JACRCW01; order JACRCW01; family JACRCW01; genus JBFMGU01. Next base: position 21,398 of record JBFMGU010000004.1, on the reverse strand, counting down.
CAAACGCGTAGCGAGCGTGTTCCCGCTCCCGCGCGCCCACGAAGCTGTTGCTGATGATGCCCGTGCGAAGGCGCGGCCGCAGCCCACGAAAATACGCGATGAGCTCGAAGTTGGGCTGCCCCAGGTACTCTTCCCACCCGTCGTGCAGGAGCGCAGCGGTCTCCCGCGCGTCCAGCGAAAGGATTGCGCCAATGCGCGCGCTCACCTCCTGCTCCGTGATCCGTCCCACCGCGCCGGCCCGCCAGACCTCCGCCAGCCGTTCATCCAGCTCCCCCGGGCGCAAACACAACCGCGTTTCCCACTTCTGACGCCAGCCCGTGCTCGGCGTGATCTCGAGGACACCACCGATGTCGAACAGCGCCGCGCGCACGGACATGGTCCACTCCGGCTTCTGATCACGCGTCTACCTGCGAGTGCTCGTCGTGCCAACGTCAGCGTTGAGCGCCGCCCGGGATGACCTATAAGGCCGTCGGAAGCCTCCTGGGGGTTGACCTTGAGAATCGCGCGTCTTGTCTGTCTTCCGGTGCTGCTCGCGGGTTGCGTCTACACCTTTGAGCCGCCGCGCACGGACCTGTTCCCCGGCGACGTGACCGGCGTGGCGGTGGGCGTGCCCCCGGGGAGCGCCGACGGTGCCAAGCCGCTGGAGGGCAGTCGCATCCGCGTGCGCGCGTCCGCCATCTCACGCATCACCGGCGGCGACGGAGTGTTCGTGGTGCGCAATCTCCCCGTCGGGGATCACGTGCTGCTCTTCACCTGGGACCCCGGCCAGGACGGCACGCCCGACCTCGCCGCGCGCGTCACTGTCCCCGTGCGCATCCCCGCGAGCCGCACGGAACGCCCCTCCATCGACCTCGGTCGCGTGGAGCTGCTCCGGGCCGCCAGCATCGTCGGGCGCGTGACGGGGTTCACCAATGCCTCCGCGGTGCGCGTGGCCCTTCCCGGTTACGAGGTGGTGGTTCCTATCGACGACGAAGGTCGCTTCACCATCAACGGCCTGGGCGCGGGGGAATGGGAGGTGGTGGCCGGCGGACCGGGGAGCATCAGCAACGTGGTGCGGACCAACGTGGCTCCAGGTGAGACGGTGGACGTTGGGACGCTCACGCTGGTCCCCAGCACGCAGCAGGGCGCCGCGCAGGTGACCATCACCTTCCCTCCGGACGCTCCCGCGGAATCCATCACGCAGGCGCTGGAGATTGCCCCCACGCAGGTGCGCTTCTGGCCGCTCACTTCCGACGAGGCCACGGTGCTGCCGGTGGAAGCGCCCACGGCGCTGCAGTTCAGCCTGCAATTGCCGGTGGGTCTCTACGCGCTGCAGGTGCGCTTCCCGGAGGACGTGGTTCCCCTTGAGCACGGCGCGGTGGCCATCCTCCCGGAGACCGCCACCACCGTCGACGTCATTGCCACGCCGGTCACCGGCTGCGTCGACATCGACGGAGACCGCATGTGCCACCTGGCGCGCGGGGAGAGCGGCTCGTGTGAGGCCACCTGTCACAGCCTGGACGCACCGGCCAGCTGCACCGAGGGCGGAAAGACCTGGGACTGCGACGACGACGGCGACGGCGAGCCCGACCCGGTGGAGTACGCCGGCGACCCCAACGACCCCGCCACGCGCGGCCCGTGTGAGTGCGGCTTTGTGGGTCCGGTGCAGGGCGAGGGCACCTGTGACCTGGACCCCGCGCGCTACGACCTGGACTTCGACGACGTCTGCGACCTGTGGGACCCGCACCCCAACTGTCCCGAGCCGTGCGGTGAGCCTCCTCGCGACGGCGGCGTGGACGCGGGCCCCGAGTTGGACGCCTCCGTGCCCGACAGCGGCCGGGACGCCGCCGTGCCGGATGCCGCAGGGCTCGACGCTGCCGTGGTGGACGCCGCGCAACCCGACGCCGCCACCCCCGACGCGGCCCCCACGTTGGACGCCGCGGTGAATGGCGCCGACGCCGGCGAGCTGCGCATCGAGCCCGCGCAGGCGCGCATCCGCTTCGACGAGGGATACAGCTTCCGCATCGTGGCGCCACCGGGGGTGGACCTGGACGCCGGGGTGACGTGGAACGTGACCGCTGCGTTGGATCCCCTCCACGTCTTCGTGGACAACGCGTCGTCATCCAGCGTCACGGTGCAGGCGGGTCACCGCCCAACGGACGTGACCGTGGCCGCCACCATCCTCAGCACCAGCCAGACCATCTCCGCCAGCCTGGCCATCCGCGCTCCCAACGTGAGCGAGCGCGACGTCGTCGACGTGGCGGTCGACGGCACGGACGGCGTGCTGGTCCTCGACGGTGGCTGGGTGTGGCAATACGAGGTGGAGCCCGGCACGCAGGGTCCACTGCCGGTCTACGACGAGACGGGACGCGGCACGCTGCGCAACCCGGTCAAGGTGCGCCAGTGCGCCGGGTACGCCATGGCGCTGATGCCCGACGGGCGCGTGCTCACGTGGGGTGCACAGTCCTTCTACGGCGGCAACGGCCAGCCCGGCTTCCTCTCCGCCGACGCGGGCCGCTGGATCCCCGAGCCCGTGTGGGCCGACGACGCAGGCACGCCGCTCCGGGACGTGGTGGACATCGATTGCTCGAGCGCGGAGTCCAGCGCGGCGCTGATCGACGGCGGGACGCTGCTCACGTGGGGCCGCGACATCGAGGGGGACCTGGGCCACGGCGTTCCCACCTCCGGCAGCATCAACCCCGTCCCCGCGCCGGTGCTCACCGGGGACCCCGCGCAGGGAGGCGTGCCGCTGGCCAACGTCAAGCAGTTCTCCCAGGGCGACATCTTCAGCGGCGCCATCGTCGACAACCAGGGCACCAACGAGGTCTGGATCTGGGGACGGGGCCAGGGCTTCGCCGACTTCCAGCTCAACGGGGGCAACGGTCCCTACGCCCACCGCGTGGACCTCACGCCGGTGCCCGGCTTCACACCGGTGGCCATCTCCGCGGGCGGCAGCAACTACGTGATGCTGGGCGCCGACGGGTCCATGGCCGGCTGGGGTTACATCACCAGCTTCCCCAGCAATCAGCGCTACCCCTCGCAGATCCAGCGCATCACCAACCAGGCGGGACAGCCCATCACCGGCGTGTCCAGGGTCTGGGGCGCCAGCAACACGATCTTCTTCCAGATGCAGGACGGCCAGGTGATGGCCATTGGCGAGGACAACAACGGCACGTTGCTCGACGTGGGCGGGAGCACCTACGTGGAGCAGCCCACCCCGGTGGTCATGCCGCCCGTGCGCGTGGCGGACCACAAGGATGGCGTCGGGCTGGGGCTGGCGTTTGACGGGCGTGCGTGGTCATGGGGCGCGCCGCTGCGGGGGATGCCGGTGGTGGCCACGGCGGTGCGCTTCGGGTTCTCGCTGTGCGGCAACGGCGTGGTGGACCTCTATGACTTCTGCGACGACGGCAACTTCGCCGGGGGGGACGGCTGCAGCGCCTCCTGCGGTGAGGACTTCAACTGCGTGCTGAACGAGCCGCCCGGCACCAGCTCCTACGCCAACCCCTCGCCGCTCCCCGCTGGCCCCACGTGCGGCAGCTGGACGGTCTACGCCCCCATCGACCCCGACGCCGACACCGGCTTCTACCGGGTCACGCTCCCCGCCGGCGTCCAGCTCTCCGCCAAGTCCGACAACTGCTTCACCGACGCCGCGCCCGTCATCTACGCGTATCCGGCGGGCGGCCCCGAACCCACCGCCGCGTGCGACCAGGAACCCACCGCCCTGGCCTGCACGGACACCTGCGACGCGCTGCGTCTCGACGTCCCCGCGGCGGGGGAATACGTGCTCAAGATGACCGCGGGCTCCGCGGACCTCAACGCGGGGACCTACCGGCTGTACGTGTCGACCGCGTCGCCGTGAGTGGCGTGTTCACGCCCCCACGCGCTTCTTCAGCTCCCGCACCAGCTCCTTGCCCCGCTCGTCGAGGTTGCGCGGGATGTCCATCTGGATGGTGACGTAGAGGTCTCCCGCCTCCTCGCCTTCCTTGGCGGCGGGCACACCCTTGCCCTTGAGGCGGAAGCGCTGCCCACCTTGCGTGCCGGCGGGCACCTTCATGGTTGCCTTCCCGTCCAGCGTCTCCACCTCCACGCTGGTGCCCAGCATGGCGTCCAGCGCGTTGACCCGCGCCTCACTCACCAGGTCCTTGCCTTCACGCTTGAACACCGGGTCCGGCGCCACCTTGACAACGAGATACAGGTCCCCCGCCGGCTGCCCCGCGCTGCCCGCGCCGCCCTTCCCCTTGACGCGGATGCGGCTGCCCTCATCGACCCCGGCGGGGATGGTGACGCGCAGCCGTTCCACCGCCTCGCGCGTGCCCGCGCCGTCGCAGGCGGTGCACGGGAGCAGGACGGCCTTGCCGGTGCCGTGGCAGCGGTCGCAGCTGCGCGAGTACGGGACAATGCCCTTGGCCGCGCGCTTGCCGGTGCCGTTGCAGTCCGGGCAGATGCTGGGCGGGCTGCCCATGGCGCTTCCCGTGCCGTTGCAGTCCGGGCAGGAGCGCTTGAGCTTCACCTCCACGCTGGGCTTGGCGCCCACGATGGCCTCACGCAATGGCAGCGTGATGGTGGTCTCCACGTCGGCGCCACGACCCGGCGTGCTGCGTGGCTCCTGCGCCCGCGGCTCCTGTCGCGCGCTGGAACGGGTGCGGCTGCGCTCGCGGGCGAAGAACTCATTGAAGATGTCGCTGAAGTTCTCGAAGTTCTCCGCGCTCGTGTCGGCAGCGCTCCCGCCGGTGCTGCGCCGCGTGCCCCCGCTCCCCGGCGTGAACCCCGAGCCGAAGCCAAAGCCGCCAAAGCCCGCGCTGCTGCCAAACCCCGCCGAGCTCCGGCCACCCTCGGTGGCGCCCAGGCGGCTCATCATGTCGTACTTGGCGCGCTTCTCCTTGTCGCTGAGCACCTCGTACGCGGCGCTGAGCTCCTTGAAGCGGTCGGCGGCCTTGGGGTCGTTCTTGTTGACGTCGGGGTGGTACTGCTTGGCCAGCTTGCGGAAGGCGGCCTTGATTTCCTTCTCCGTGGCCGTCCGCGGCACGCCGAGGACCGTGTAGTGGTCGCGAGCCAAGCCTCACCTCAAGCAAGCCCCGGCATCTGACCCGGGCAGCCGGTGCAAGATGGGAGCGTTGCCTCCCAAGGGCAAGGGCTCCGTTGCTGGCAGATACAGGGACGGCCCTTGGGCGTCAGCCGGTCTTCTGCTCTTCCTCGAAGACCAGCACCGGCTCCGCCTTCTGCTCCACCACCTCCTTGGTGATCTTGCACTCGCGGATCCCGGGCAGGTACGGCACGTGGTACATCACGTCGAGCATCACGTCTTCCATGATGGCGCGCAGGCCACGGGCACCGGCCTTGCGCTTGACGGCTTCCTTGGCAATGGCCTGCAGCGCCGTCTTGGTGAACGTGAGCTTCACCCCCTCCATCCCCATCAGCTTCTTGTACTGCTTCACCAGCGCGTTGCGCGGCTGGGTGAGGATGGTGACGAGGTCGTTCTCGTTCATGTCCTCCAGCGTGGCCACCACCGGCAGACGCCCCACGAACTCCGGGATGAGCCCGAACTTGATGAGGTCCTCGGTGTTGACCTGGCGCAGCACCTCACCCAGGCGCTTCTCGTCGCGGCTGAGGGGCACGGTGCCAAAGCCCATGGTGCGCTGGCCCACGCGCCGCTGGATGACCTGCTCCAACCCGACAAAGGCGCCACCGCAGATGAACAGGATGTTGGTGGTGTCCACCTGCACCGTTTCCTGCTGGCTGTACTTCTTGGCGCCGCGCGGCACCACGTTGGCGAACTTGCCCTCGATGATCTTGAGCAGGCCCTGCTGCACGCCCTCCCCGCTGACGTCGCGGGTCATGGAGGGGCTGTCGCCCTTGCGGGAGATCTTGTCGATCTCGTCGATGTAGACGATGCCGCGGCTGGCCTTCTCCAGGTCATTGTCCGCCGCCGCCAGCAGGTTCTGGACAATGGACTCCACGTCCTCGCCCACGTAGCCGCTCTCGGTGAGCGTGGTGGCGTCGGCAATGGTGAACGGCACCTTCAGCATGCGCGCCAGGCTCTGCGCCAGCAGCGTCTTGCCCGTGCCGGTGGGCCCAATCAGCAGGACGTTGCTCTTCTGGAGCTCCACGCCCTTGGCGTCCGCGCGGTTCTCGATGCGCTTGTAGTGGTTGTAGACGGCAACGCTGAGGACCTTCTTGGCGTAGTCCTGACCCACAACGTACTCGTCCAGGAACGCCTTGATTTCCGTGGGGGCGGGGATCTTGTGCCCCAGCCCGTGGTGCTCGTCCGTCCGCTGGGTCTCCTCGGCGATGATGTCGTTGCAGAGCCGGATGCACTCGTCACAGATGTAGACGGTGGGCCCGGCAATCAGCTTCTTCACCTCCCGCTGGCCCTTGCCGCAGAACGAACAGACCAGATGAGGGGGTGTGTCGCGCTTGCTCATGATGCTCTGTCAGGAACCCTGGTTGGATGGACGGACGCAAGCCTAGCGAACACTGGGCGGGCTGACCAACGAAAACACGTCCTCTGGCGTGATGTCGTTGTCGAAAAAAAGATATGCGGTGCCTCCCCCCGCTGCCACAACCCACGGAGGCCGACCTCCCAGCCCGTGCCCAGGTACGCATGGTCCTACCGGGTGGGGGTGCGACGGATCAGGACGCCTTGCGGTGTCGCGACGCAACGGTGACGGCGGCGCGGGCAACGCGGGTGGTGGCGCAGTCCGCGCAGTGCTCCGCGGCGGGGTTGGCGGCCAGCTGCAACCAGCCCAGGGCGGCGCCACAGCCGGCACACCGTCCATAGGAGCCCTGCTCCAGGCGCACCTGGGCCCGCCGCACCGACGCCAGGTCCGCAACCTGCCCGTCCCCGCCGCGCAGGCGCGCTTCCTGGTGGGCCAGCATCCGTCGGAAGGCCTGGAGTTGCGGGCGCTGCAGCATGCCTTCTCTCTCCGGCGCGCGAGCACCTGCGTCCCGCGTGACCTTGATGGGGTGGAGGGTGCCGCGAGGCGGGTGCCGCGCCGCAGGGTCTGCAACATCCCAGGGCGGGGCAGCATTCCCGCCGGAGAGGGTTGCAGCGTGAGCGTGGCTCGCGTTACGGCGTTCTCCTCGTGAAAACCGCTTCCTCCTTCCTGTTGCCGTCCGCCCTGGCGCTGGGCGTGACGTTGTTCCCCGGCGCGGCCCACGCGCAGCAGGCCACCTCCCTTTCCGCCACGTTGCGCACGGTGGACCCGGAGAAGGACCCCGCCTACTCGGACGCCGTGGACGTGATGCCGGTGCTCACGCGCACGGACACGGAGGGGCCGGTGGTGGGCGCCACGCTGGAGTTCTACCTGCGCGACACCGCGGGCAACATGAACGCCTACGTGGGCTCCGCGGTCACCGACGACGAGGGTCGCATCAACCCGGCCATGCGCATCCCGCTGGTGAACGGCTGCGACTTCCTGGGCAACGCCACGCTGACCGGCGGCCCGCTGGACGCGCCGGTGGAGTACCCGCTGGAGGTGCTCTTCGCCGGCGACACCATCAACGGCGAGCCGCTGGCCGGCAGCAGCACCACGGTGCCCATCCGGCTGGTGAAGGAGACGGTGCAGGTGAAGATCATCGCCGGCACGTCGGGGCGCGTGGGTGAGCCGCTCACCATCAAGGCCACGGTGGAGGACCTTGACGGCGACGCGCCGTGCGACCGCAGCGCCATGACCGGGGACCGCGCGCAGACGCTGGTGGGCCGCACGCTGGCGTTCTTCCTGGACTACAACTCGGACGGGGACTTCTCCGACCCGCCGCGCGAATTCCTGGGCAACGACGTCACCGAGCGCGACAACGCGGACTCCGACGCCTACGCCTCGGTGGTGGCGGACACCACGCCGCAGGGCGGCACCCCGCGCGCGGGGGTACGCGACAACGCGCTCCTGGTGCAGCTCCCCGCCAACGACCCGCTCTACCTGGCCGCCAGCGGTTCCTCCCGCCTGGTGCTGGAGCCCGCCGCGCTGGACCCGCAGAAGAGCACGCTCACCGTGGAGCCGGAGAAGCCCACCGCGGGCAGCTCGGTGAAGATCATCGCCACGCTGCGCGACGCCTTTGGCAATGAGCAGGGCCCCGACGCGGCCGAGCACGTGGTGCAGATTGTCGTCGAGGAGGGGGGCGGGCGGATGGTGGAGGCCAAGGCCACGCGGGACCCGGAGACGGGCCGCTACTTCCAGTTCATGGAGGGCCCGGCGCAACCGTCCACGGTGAAGGTGCGCTTGATGGTGGATGGCCAATCCGGCAGTTCCCTCGACATTGAATTCACCAGCGCCTGCGGCTGCCGGAGCACGCGCTCCAGCGGACCGGAAGGCGCCATGGCGTTCCTGGTGGCCGCGTGCGCGCTGGGAGCCCGGCGCAGGAAGACATTGTGTTGAACATGACCAAGCAACCCTCCACCTCCCTCACCCCCGCCGCACTCAAGGCCGTCCAGCAGGAGCTGGCGCCGCTCTCCGCCCGTCGGAAGCTGGACTACCTGCTGGCCCGCCCGGACCTGCGCGGCCTGTTGGCGCGGCTGCCGCCGCAGGACGTGTACGCCGTCGTCAAGGAAGTGGGCGTGGCCGACTCGCTGGAGCTGCTGGAGCGCTGTCCGCCGCGCACGGTGCAGGCCTTTGCGGACCTGGCGGTGTGGCGGGGCGACCGCATGGACCCGCGCCAGCTGGCCGCGCTCTACACCGCGCTGTTCGCCGCCAACAGTGAGCGCGCCACGGCGCAGATCATGGGCATGGACACGGAGCTGTGCACGCTGTTCCTCAAGCTGCACACGCACGTGGTGGACCTGACGCGTGAGCCGGAGCCCGAGGAGGAGGGCCTGGATGCGCTGACCACGCCGGACAACAAGTACATGGTCCTCTTCGTGGACCCGCCCGGCCTCCCCGAGGACGCCCTGGACCCGCTGGGTCTGGGTGAGGTGGGGAAGAACATGGCGCGCCAGGCCGCCAAGCAGTTCGTCAACGCGCTCATCCAGCGCGACGCGTTCGCCGCCAGCAAGGTGCTGGACGCCGTGCGCTGGGAGCTGCCGAGCGCGCTGGAGGAGGAGGCGCTGCGTTGGCGCACAGGTCGTCTGCAGGACCTGGGCTTCCCGCCGCGGGAAGAGGCCGTGCGCGCGGTGGCCTACCTGGACCCGGACACTTCCAAGCTGAACCCGCCACCCGAGCCCTCCGGCAAGGAGATGGACGAGGAGCACCCCGACGCCGCGCTGGCGCTCTTCATCCACCCCGACGACAAACCGCGCGAGGTGTTCCTGGCCGCCGCGCTGCAGGGGCTGGAGAGCGAGGAGCAGGACCGTCGCCTGCGTGAGCTGGCCAGCCTGTGCAACCGCGTGGCCACCGCGCGCGGAATCTCCCCCGGTGAGCCGGAAGCGGTGAAGGCCACGGTGCGGGAGGCGCGCGCACTGCTGGACCTGGGCCTGGCCTACCGCTGCGGTGGCGACGTGACGAAAGCGCGGGAGCTGATGCGCACCACGGCGCTGGTCGACCTCTTCCGCGTGGGCAACAGCCTGACGCTGAAGCTGGGCACCGAGGCCAGGAAGGTGGTGCAGCGCGTGGGACTGCAGGCGCGGGAGCTGGGGACGGTGCTGGACGCGCCGGGTGGCTTGGCGCTCGCGGCGTTGTGTGCCCGTCAGCCGCTGTTCTTCATGGGCCTCTCCTCGCCGGGGGAGCTGACCACGCGCGGGTTTGCCACGCTGGATGACCTGGCGGTGGCGGCGCGCAGCCTGGCGGAGAGTGCGTTCCGGCTGGCGGTGGGCGTGGAGGTGCTGGGGCTTGGCAAGGAGCAGCTCAGCGCCATCACGCGTGGCACCCAGCTGGAGGACTCCACCACCACGCTCGAGGTCGTCCTCACCACGGGGCTGGCCCGGGCGCTGCTGGGCGGAGACCTCGACGCCACGCCGCTCTCCGTCGACGAGCTGCAGCAGGTGCGCCGCGCGCTGGAGGATGACGCGAAGGTGACGGGCGCGGGTCACAAGCTGGGTGAGGTGGTGGCGGGCAAGGTGCCGCTGCCGGGCGCTCCATCGGTAGAGGAGGCGCGGGCGCGTGCGTTGACGTTGTCCTCCGTGTTGCTGACCCGCCTGCGTGACGAGGTGAAGGACATCCCCGCATCCGACCGCGTGGACCCGCGCTTCGTGACGCGCGTTCTGGCGCGGACGGCCTGACGACGGTCGCCGGATGCGTTGATGCGGATCACGTGAGACGAGACAACGGTAACGGGGAAGGGTGGCCAGCGAGCGCAGTGGCCTGAACGCGGGGGGTTCGCGGCTGCGCCAGAACAAGATGTCCGTCGGGCTTGCGCGAAGTGGGCGGGCCGCGACCTGGAGTGCGGCCGGGCCCTCGCCGCCCTGGCCAGCGCCGAGCGGGTCCGCACCCGCCGACAGTCGCTCACGCGCAGCGGCTGTGTGTTTTCCCGTCGTCGCGAGCCCCGGGGTTTGCGATTCGGCCGCAGAGGACGCACTCGGCGCTCGCCAGGGCGGCGAGGGCCCGCCGCACTCCAGGTCGCGGCCCGCTCACCGCCTGCAAGCCCGATGGGCATCTTGTTCTGGCGCAGCCCGTTCGGTGTTCGACGACCTCGCCGCCAGCACGAACGACGAGAAACACGTTGCTCACTGTCAGGAACGACCGCGCAGGTTGCCCACGGTGAACTGGTTGGCGCTGGGCACCGCCGCCGGGGGAGCCGCTTCCGAACCGCCCTTCCCCGTGGCCGCCGCCTCCTGCGCCACGATGTTGCCGCTCTTGAACAGGTACTCGCGCAGGTGCTCATCCCAGCGCGGGTCCCGTCGACGGACCCACTCCAGCAGCATCACCGCGTGCTCCTTCTCCTCGTTGGCGTGGTGCTGGAGGATCTGCTTGAGCTCGGGGTCGGTGGCCGCGTCCACGCGCTGCTGGTACCAGCTGACCGCCTCCAGCTCTTCGATGAACGACTGCAGCGCCCGGGTCATGTCCTGCGTCTCGGGCCGCAGCTTCTCCATCTGCTCATGCCATTCGGTCGCCACGCTGCCTCCGATGAGACGTGCCCGTCAGCGCTTCACGAACTGCCGAACGCTCTCGATGATTCCCTCGGTGTCCAGCTTGTGGAGGCGGTACAAATCCTCCGGCTCCCCACTCTCTCCGAAGACATCCTGGATGCCAAGCCGCTTGACCGGCACCGGGTGGGTCTCGCTCAACGCCTCCGCCACCGCGCCGCCCATGCCGCCCAGCACGTTGTGATCCTCCACCGTGATGACGCGGCCGCACTTGCGCGCCAACGCCGTCAGCGTGGAGACGTCCAGCGGTTTGATGCTGTGCACGTTGCCCACGGTGAGCCTCAGGCCCTCCTTGGCCAGCTTCTCCGCCGCCTCCACGGCAAACCCCACGGTGCCACCAGTGCCCAGCAGCAGCGCGTCGGTGCCGTGCTCCCGCAGGACGTCCAGCTTCCCCAGCTCGAAGCGGTACTTCTCGTCGTGGACGCGGGGCAGCTTCTGGCGGGTGAGGCGCACGTAGGCGGGGCCCTGGTGGGTGACCAGCGCGCGAATCATCTGCGCGGTCTCCACGTCGTCGGCGGGCTGCAGGACGGCCATGGTGGGCAGGCTGCGCATGAGCGCCAGGTCTTCCAGGCCCTGCTGGCTGTACCCGTCGGGGCCAATGCCCACGCCCGCGTGCGTGCCAATGAGGCGGACGTTGGCGCCGCTGTACGCCACGCTCATCTTGATCTGGTCAAACCGGCCGGTGAGGAAGCACGCAAAGCTGCAGCAGAACGGCACCTTCCCGCCGAGCGCCAGGCCCGCCGCGGTGCCGATCATGTTGGCTTCCTGGATGCCCATCTCGAAGAAGCGGTCCGGGAAGCTCTTGCCGAACTTCATGCTCATGGTGCTCTTGGAGAGGTCGGCGTCCAGCACCACCACGTGGCTGAACTCCTTGCCCACCTCCTCGAGCGAAGTGCCGAACGCTTCACGCGTGGCGGCGGGCTTGGCTGCGGTCGTCGTCGTCATGAGAGCCTCCCGAGGATGTCGCGGATGGCCTCGTCGGCCTCCTGGCGGGACGGTGACTTGCCGTGCCAGCCCACAATGTCCTTCTCGAAGATCCTGGCCCCCACGCCCTTGTGCGTGCGCGCAATGACCACGGTGGGCTTGCCCGTCTCCGCGCGGGCCGCGGCCAGGGCGCGCTTGATCTGGTCGAAGTCGTGACCGTCAATGGTGAGCACGTTCCAGTTGAACGACTTCCACTTGTCGACGAACGGCTCCAGGTCCATGACGTCCTTCACCAGCCCGTCGATCTGGCCCTGGTTGCAGTCCACGAACACGGTCAGGTTGGTGACCTTGTGGCGCGGCGCGCTCATGGCCGTCTCCCACACCTGGCCTTCCTGGCTCTCGCCGTCGCCGAGGATGCAGTAGACGCGGTAGCGCGGCGTGCCGTCCTTGCCATCCAGCTTGGCCGCCAGCGCCATGCCCTGCGCCACGCTGAGGCCCTGCCCCAGACTTCCCGTGGAGGCCTCGATGCCCGGGCAGAGCATGTTGGCCGGGTGGCCCTGCAGGCGGCTGCCAAGCTTGCGCAGCGTCCACAGCTCCTCACGCGGGAAGTAGCCCAGGCGCGCCAGCGGTGCGTAGAGCGCGGGCACGGCGTGGCCCTTGGAGAGCACCAGCCGGTCGCGGTCCGCCCAGCGGGGCTCCCGGGGACGGTGGCGCATCTCGTCAAAGAGGAGCGTGGTGATGATGTTGACGGCGGAGAAGCTGCCGCCGGGATGCCCGCTGCCCGCGCGGGTGATCATCTCCACGATGTCCAGGCGGAACTCATCCGCGAGCCGGGCCAGCGTGCCGTTGGGGATGCCGCGCGGGCCGGGCTGGTCCGTGGGCGGGAGCTGCAGCGACGCGGGCGTGCGCTTGGTGATGTCGAGGTCAACGACGGTCATGGGCGTGGCGGCTAACACGCGCGTGGGAAGCGGGGCAATCCCTGCCCGGGTCCAGGCCGCGCCACCGGTTGGCGCACGTCGTCACGGAGCATTCCCAGGGAACGTGGGGACCGGCCGCGGGATCAGGCCGTCACTTCGCGCGCAGCACCTGGCCGAACCCGCGTTCCTTCCCCAGCCGCGGGTGGAACGCGCCTCCCTGGAACGCCACGTGTCCGTTGATGAGCACCGCCTTCACGGCGTCGTCATTCCGACGCACCAACCGCTTCAGTCCGAAGCCCTCCATCTCCTGCTCATGGATCTGGTGCACGTCAACATTGAGCCGCGCCGGGTCCACCACCACCACGTCAGCGCGCCGCCCCACCATCAACGTGCCCGCGTCGATCCCCAGCCACTGGCCAATCTCCTGCGTGAGACGCTGCACGGCGCGGCCCACCGTCATGAACGGGTTTCCGTCGGAGATGGCCTGCTGGACCAGCTGCAGCATGCGCAGCGGGTAGTTGTAGTAGGCCATGTTGCGCAGGTGCGCGCCGGAATCCGAGAAGCCGATGAGGATGTCCGGGTGGTTCATGATCGCGTGCAGCACGTCTTCACGGTCATTTCCCACGACGGAATGCCAGCGCAACGCGGTCCCGTGTTTCACCACCAGGTCCAGGAACACGTCCACCGGGTCCCGGCCCTGATCCGCGCCCAGCTGCGCAAAGCTCTTCCCCACGACGGAACCATCCGGGCACGCCAGGATCTCGGAGTGACGCAGGTTGCGGTGGAACGCGCGCGGGCGCAGCCGGTTGTACCACTGCTTCTTGAACTGCTCGCGGTACGCGGGATCGTCGAGGAGCTTCGCGCGGTCGGCGTGTTTCTCGTAGTGCAGCGCGGCGGCACCGGCGCCGAACTCCTCGAACACCACCAGGTCCATCCCGTCGGCGTAGAGGTCTATGAGGTGCGGCTGCGCCTGCCAGCGGAAGTCCGCGCCCAGCGCGTTGAAGAAGCGGGAGAGCCAACCCGCCACGTGCACGGCGATGCGGTCGGAGCGGATGTCCGCGAGCGTGATGATGGTGGTGCGCAGCTTCCGACGGAACAGCCCCATGCTGGCCAGCATGAACAGCGGGATGTTCACGCGCAGGCTGATGTCGGGCACGGCCTGGAAGATGCGGTCACGTGCGCGCAGCATGCGCAGGAAGTGGCGGTACTCACTCCAGCGGGCGAACACCGACGGAAGCGGCCGGCTGCGGAACTGCTCACCGTCCATCTTGTCCCAGCCCAGCGTCATGATGGAGAGACCCAGGTAGCCCTCGTCGAGCGCCTCGCCGAGCATGCTTTCCATCCTGCGCAGCTCGTCGTGGGTGGGGGTGATGCCCTTGTGGAGCGCGCGCTCCATGCCCATGGCTTCCGCGCGGATGGTGGAGTGTCCCAGGAACGCCGCCACGTTCGGCCCCAGCGGGAGCTTCTCGAGGTGCTGGAAGTACGCTCGTGGGCCGTCCCAGTCCTTCCTCTCCTGCAGCATGGGCAGCACCACCCGACGAGGGATGGCCTCCACGCGACAGAACATGTCCGCCAGGTTCACCGGTGAGCCCACCGTCAGGCTGAGGCTGCAACTCCCCATCACCACCGTCGTCACGCCGTGCCGCACCGACTCGCCGAGCTCCGGCAGGACCTCCACCTCGGCGTCGTAGTGCGTGTGCAGGTCGATGAAGCCGGGCATGACCCAGCAGCCGCGCGCGTCGACGACCTGCGCGTCCAGCGGCGCCACCAGCGGGCCGGTGCTGATGCGGGTGACCTTTCCGTCCTCAATGCCCACGTTGGCGAGCACGCCTTCGCCGCCGCACCCGTCGAAGAACAAGCCGTCCTTGATGACGACCGAAGCCATCACGCACCTCGCGACCGTCGACCAGCCCCAACGGAAGCCTGCTCAAGCGAGATGGATGGCGCAAGCCTCAAGCCACCGAGGCGCTCCGGCTCCCCTTGAAGATGCGGAACAGGGCATAGAACGCCGGCACCAGCACGGGCGTTCCCAACAGCAGCACCCACGTCACCGACCACTGCACCGAGAGCGGAGCCATGCCCACGCCGAGTGGAACGTCCGGCACCACCACGTAGGGACGCATGGCCAGGCCAAAGCCCCACACCACGCCGGCGGTCTGCGCACCCGCGAGGACACGCGCCACCGTGAACCGACGTCGCCACAGGAGCACCAACGCCGCCACCGAGACACCGCCGGTGCCAACCTGCCAGGGGATGCTCCACGGCTGGTGCACCAGGCCCTGCCAGAGATGCGGCGCGCCGGTGCGGGCCAGCGCCAGCGTGCCCAGCGCCACCACGCCCAGCAGCACGCCGGCCATGAGCCCGCGCTGTCGGAAGTCATCCTGCAGCGCGCCTTCCCGTGCCTCCACGGCAAGGTAGATGGCGGCGAGGAACGACGTCAGCAGCAAGGTCATCACGCCCACGGCGAGAGGAAACGGCGCGAGCCACGCGTCAAAGAAGTTGGTGGTGACCTTCCCGGTTTTCACGTCCATCCGGATGCGCCCGGTGGCCACGGCGGCCAGGCAGGTTCCCAACATCACCGGCGTGACCGTGCTGGCCACCGCGAACAGCACGCTCCACTGTCGACGCACCTCCACGTAGGGCCCGGCGTGGGAGCGGAACACAAAGGCGCTTCCCCGCAGCACAATGCCCAGCAGCATGGTGGTGAGGGGGATGAACAACGTGGTGGTGATGGCGGACCACGCCAAGGGGAAGCAGGCGAACATCACCACCACGACCACAATCAGCCACACGTGGTTGGCCTCCCAGATGGGCCCCAGCGCGGTCTTGATGAGCTGGCGCTGCTGGTGACGTCGTGGACCGGACGCCAGGCCGTCCCACACGCCGCAGCCGAAGTCCGCCCCACCCGAGAGCGTGTAGACCCACAGGAAGATCACCAGGAAGCTTGCCAGCAACACGTCAGGCAGCACGGGGCACCTCCGCGTCGGACGTGGGCTCATGCCGCGCGCCATCATCCTGCTGCAACACCTCGACGCGCATCAGCAGCACCACGGTGAGCGCCAGCACCGCGTACAGCGCGGCGAAGACGAAGAGCGGCACGGTGAGGTCGGGGACGGTGGTGACGGCCTCGGAGGTGCGCATGACGTCCTGGATGACCCACGGCTGACGTCCCACCTCCGCCACGACCCACCCGGCCTCGATCGCCACGAAGCCCAGCGGTGTGGCCAAGCCCAACACGGTGAGGAACCCCCGCCGCTCCCACCATGGCTGACGTCGGAGAACCAGCAGGCCCCACCACAGCGCCGTCAACAGCAGTGCCATGCCGCAGCCCACCATGAGGTCAAACGCGAAGTGCACCACGGAGGAGCGCGGGCGGTCCTGCGGCGGCCAGGCCTTGAGGCCTTTCATCTCGGCGTCGAGACTGCCGTAGGTCATCAGCGAGAGGAGGCACGGGATGCGGATGGCGCCAATGACCCGCTCGGCCTCGTCGTCGCTGTAACCGCCAAGCTCCATGGGTGCGCAGCGTTGCGTGTCCCACAGCGCCTCCATGGCCGCGGCCTTGGCGGGCTGGGTCTTGGCCACCATCACCGCGGCTTCATGACCACTCAACAACTGGAGCACCATGGCCACGCTCCCCACGGAGAGCGCCAACGGCACGGCACGGCGGTGCATGGGCGCCACGTTGCCCCGGGCAATCAACCAGGCGTGGAGGCCCGCCACGCCGAAACCCACGGCGACGTACGCCGCCAGCACCATGTGGATGACCTCCGAGACCGCGGCGGGGTTCGCAATTGCCGCCCACACGTCCACCTGCGTGACGACGCCATTCTCGATGGTGAAACCGGTGGGGGTGTTCATCCACGCATTGGCGGTGACCACAAAGCCCGCCGACGTCACTCCGGCCAGCGCCACCATCACGCCGGACAGCACGTGCCAGCGCGGGGCAACGCGGTCCCAGCCGTAGAGGTAGATGCCCAGGAAGATGGCCTCGGTGAAGAAGGCCAATCCCTCGAGGGAGAACGGCATGCCCAGGACGGGGCCGGCCACGCGCATGAAGGCGGGGAACAACATGCCCAGCTCCAGGCTGAGCACCGTGCCGGAGACGGCCCCCACGGCAAACAGGATGCCCGCGCCGCGTGCCCACCGTCGGGCGAGCGTGCGCCACGCGGCGTCGGAGGTGCGCAGCCACTGGGCTTCCGCCAGCACCATCAGCAACGGCATGGCCATCCCAATGGCCGCGAAAACGATGTGGAACGCCAGCGACAGCGCCATGAGCGAACGCGCCGCCATCAGGTCGGACATGGTGATCTCCACGAGGCCTTGCTGCCCGCAAGCCTACCTGACGCACCGGGGTACCCGCGCGGTCCGTCTCGTCGACGCGCGTCGCCAATGTGGCGTGACCGCGTCAGATCTCGTCCCACTCCGTGTGCGGGCGCGTCTCCACCGTGCCCAACGTGGACAGCGCGGCCTCCAGCTTGCTGGCATTCCCCACGACGACAAACCGCAGGATGCCCACATTCAGCAGCGACTGCGCCGCGCGCGCCACGTCCTGCGCCGTCACCGCACGGATCTTCGTGGGGTAGGTGCGGATGTAGTCCAGGCCCAGGTTGTAGAGGTCCGCGCTGAGCAGCAGCCCTGCGCGGGCCTCCGGCGTCTCCATGCCCAACGCAAACGACCCGACGAGATAACCCTGGATCTCCGACAACTCCTTGGACGTGACGCCACCCTGTTGCAGCCGGTCAATCTCGGCCATGGCGGCCTTGATGGCGTCGACGGCGGTCTCCGTCCTGGTGAAGCTGGTGATGGACCAGGTGCCGCCGAGCTTCCGCGCGTCGAAACCGCTGCGGATGTTGTAGGTGAGTCCCAGCTTGGAGCGCACCACGTTGGACAGGCGTGAGAGGAACCCGCCACCGCCGAGGATCGTGTTCATGACGACGGCGGCGTAATAGTCGGGATGCTCCCGCGGGATGCCCAGGTGACCGAAGGTGATCTTCGCCTGCGTGAGGTCCGGCTTGTCCAGCAGGAGGATGCGCGCCTTGCGCGGAACGGGCTCCGGCGCCGGCGGCGGTGCGGGGACGGTGCCGGGACGGAAGGTTCCCAGCGCCTTCTCCAGCATGGGCAGCAGCGTGTCCGGCTTGAAGTCGCCCGCCACGACGAGAACCGCGTTGTCGGCGCGGTAGTTGGCGGCGTGGAAGGCGGCGATATCGTCACGCGTGATGGAGCTGACCGTCTTGTGCAGGCCGATGAGCGGGAACCCATAGGGATGCGTGCCCAGCAGGAAGCGCTGGAACGCCTTCACCGCCAATCCGTCGGCGTCATCCAGGCTCTGCGTGATGGCGCCCAGCACCTGGGACCGACGACGTTCCACCTCCTCCGCCTTGAACGCCGGACGCAGCGTGATGTCCGCCATCAGCTCGAGAATCGTGGCGGTGTCCCGGGAGAGCGCGCTGGCATTCACCGTGGCGCGGTCCCAATCCGCCGACGCACCCAGGCTGGCACCGAGGAAGTCCACCTGGTCGGCGATGTCCTTGGCGGAGCGGGTGCGCGTGCCTTCCCGCAACAGCGCGGCGGTCATGGCGGCGAGACCGGCCTTGCCCGCGGGGTCGGCGTAGCCACCGGCGCCCTTGAACATCACGGAGATGACCACCGTGGGCAGCTTGTGATTCTCGACGAGAAGCACCCGCATGCCATTGCCAAAGCGGGCCTCCACCACGTCCTCGCCCACGGCGGAAGCACGCAACCACGGAAGCAGCAGCGCCACGGTGACGACGACACGCAGCAGGGAGCGGTAGGAGCGGTTGGGTTGCATGGTGGCTCCTCAGCGGGGCTGGCGCGCGGGCGGCGCGGCGGGGGCCTTGGGTGCAGGCGCGGCGGACGGCTCGACGGACTTCTCGGGGACCAGGGTGACCAGCGTGCGGTTGTCGACGGTGAAATACGTCTGCGCCACGCGCATGAGGTCTTCCTTGGTCACGGCGCGGTACCGGCTGAGTCGCTGGTTGACGAGACGCCAGTCACCACCCATCAGCTGCGCCTCGCCCACGCTCATGCCCAGCGAGTAGACGCGCTTGAGCGAGAAGACGAAGCCCGACTCCAATCCGTTCTGCGCCTTCTGCAGCTCGCGGTCGCTGACCGGCTCCGTCTTGAAACGGTCCAGCTCCTTGAAGAACGCGTCCTCCACCTTGCGGGGATCCTCGCCCGGCTTCACCGACGCGTACGCGTAGAACACACCGGGGTGCTGCATCTTGAGGACCGCGCCCTCGGCGGAGAGCGCCGTCTGATCCTCGTAGACGAGCTTGCGATACAGCCGGCTGCTCTTTCCGTCGGAGAGGATCTGGCTCAGCACCTCGAGCGCGGGCAGGTCGGCGTTGGTGTAGTCGCCAATGTGGAAGCCTCCGAGCAGCATGGGGTTCTGCACCGGCGCCTTCAGCGTCACGCGGCGCTCACCCTTCTGCGGCGGCTCCATGGTGACGACGGGCGGCGGGGGCGGCTGGCGCTTCCACTTGCCAAAGTACCGACGGACCTGCGCCTCCGCGTCGGCGGGGACGAAGTCGCCGGCGATGACGACGATGGCGTTGTTGGGCGCGTAGTGCGTGCGGAAGTAGTCCTTGCAGTCCTGCAGCGTGATGGCGTCCAGGTCCGTCATCCAGCCCACCACGGGCCAGCCGTAGGGATGCGCCTTGAAGGCCACCGCCATGAACTCCTCCAGCGCGCGGCCAATGGGCGTGTTGTCGGTGCGGAAGCGACGCTCCTCCTTCACCACCTCGCGCTCCGTCTTCAGCGTCTCGTCAGTGATGGCCAGGTTCATGAAGCGTTCCGACTCGAGCTGCATGGCCAGCGGGAGCTTCTCCGACGGGAAGTTCTCGAAATAGACGGTGGAGTCCCACGTGGTGAACGCGTTCAGCGTGCCGCCGTTGGACTGGACGATGCGCGCGTGCTCCTCGGGGCCGTACTTCTTCGAGCCCTTGAACATCATGTGCTCGAAGAGGTGGCTGATGCCGGTGATGCCGGGCCGCTCATTCTTGCTGCCAACCCTCACCCACACCTGGAAGCTCACCACCGGCGCGCTGTGGTCCTCCACCATCAGGACCTTGAGGCCGTTGGGCAGCTCCGCTTCCTTCACGTCGAGCTGGATGTCCCCCGACGGGGGCGAGCCCTGCGCACGGAGCGCGAGCGGGATGGCACCCACGCCCAGCAGGAAACAGACAGAGGCACACGCAAGCTGGCCTGATTGCACGATGGAGGTCTCCGGGAGGAGCGCGCGGCACGCGGTGGCGTCCGCGGGGACAGCAACAGGAAGTCAGGAGTCAGAAGTCAGAATGGAACGCAAGTGACGACGGGAACACGCGAAGCCGGAGCCGTGACTCCATTCTGACTTCTGACTCCTGACTTCCTTCTCACACGGCCGTCCCGGCCCCAACCACCGTTCACTCGCGCAGCAGCTTCTTGCCAATGATGGCCTTCATGTCCTGCTGGTCGCGCTTCATCTTCTGCAGCTCTTGCTCCAGGTTGGACACGCGCTCGACGAGGCGGTGGTGCAACACGGCCAGGTTCTGGAATTCCTGCGCGGCAATGGCGTCCTTGCTGGGCATGGGCGGCGCGGCGGCCTGGATGGCGTTCCCGGCGAGGCGCGCGGCCTCCTGCTCCAAGGTGGAAGCATTGCCACCCGCGCGGGCCGCCGGCGCCACTCCAGCCACGGGGGCGGGCGTGTTGGGCTGTCGCGGCGAGCCCGCGGCGGGAGCCTGCTTCAGCTCGGGGAGGGAGATGGAGCGCGTGGGCGGACGCGGCGCGGCGGGCTCGGGGATCTTCTGGTTCTTGCCGCTGACGCCGCCGTCGCGCACGTGCTTGAAGACCGCCAGCGTGATGTGCTTCAGCGTCTCCACCACGCCCGTCCCGTTGTACGCGCTGGCCTTGAAGTGCGGAACGCCGCGCTCGTTGAGCGCCGACTCCAGGTCCTGGATGGCCAGGAGGTCCTTCATGTCCTGCTTGTTGTACTGGATCACCATGGGGATGGTGTCCCAGTCCAGGTTGTTGGCCTTCAGGTTCTTCTTCAGGTCCAACATGCTCTCGCGGTTCTGGTCCAGCATGAAGCGCTGGCTGTCCGCCACGAACACCACGGCGTCGGCGCCCTGCAGCACCATGCGACGCGTCTCCGCGTAGTACGGCTGACCAGGCACGGTGAACACGCGCGTGACGAAGTCAAACCCGGCAATCTTGCCGAGCTTCATGGGCAGGAAGTCGAAGTAGATGGTGCGGTCGGTTTCCGTGGCCACGCTGACGAGATCCCCGCGCATCTCCCGCTTCATCAGCTCGTGGACCTTCTGCAGGTTGGTGGTTTTCCCGCACATGCCCGGCCCGTAGTAGACAATCTTGGCCGTGATCTCCTTGGTTGCGGGGCTGAAGTAGGCCACAGCTTCTTCCTGGCGCCGGGAGTTGAGGACCGGACGCGGCGACCAATCTACCGCGAGGGGCCCGCGCCCCAAAGTTCCCCCTCCCGCTGCGGAGTGGCGACCGGGGCTGGCTCCGGCGACAATGCCCCCATGCGACCGCTCCTGACCCTCCGCCACCTC